>NZ_SCNC01000026.1:0-65622 GCF_005503635.1 Chryseobacterium sp. 2VB | reverse complement strand
AGCCAATCTTTACGAGCTTTTATTTGCTGTTGTTGTTTATTCATGGATAAAGATTTTCAACTTTACACCATAAATTTAAGTCATTTTTGTAGCGGATCTATTGATACTTTACAGTTTAATTAAAAAGACTTTCAACGAATTTTTGACAATTGATTTTTCTATTTAAAGATTCAAGATCATAAGGAAGAAAGTAGAGTTCAAACTTATCTGAAAAAAGTTTTGCCTTATAAACCTTTGCTCCCTTAACAAAAGCTATAGAGCAAAGTAAAATTTCATCTATAAAATCACATTCAGATCCTAAATATATTGTTTTTAGACATCCATCATTATGAGTGTACAGTCCGGAATTATTACTTATAAAACGGTATTCTTTTTCGTAATTCCAACACTTACTTTTAAATCCAAAAATCATTTTATGATCACTATTTAAAATAGAAGTTTTAGGATAAGTATTTGAATAACTAACTTTTTTAAAGTCTACGTTTTTGGAGTTTATTTTTTTATTGTTGTAGCCTATAAAGTTTCCAGGTTCTAAATCAAATTCAAGGCAATAACCTTTTTGATTATTTGTGTAATGAGACCACATTAACAAATTTTGGTTGTCGGTGGTTAGTGATAAAATACCACATGTATCCTGCATCATTTTTATAACATCAATTTTAAGTTTCTCTACCTTTTTGATGTTAATATTTTTCTTAAACAATTTTATTGCTGAACTTGCGTAATTGTCTATTTGAAATACACCTTCAAAAGGATCATTCAAATATTTCAAAGATGAAAACCATAGCTGATTATTTAATAAACATCTACAATCTCTTAAAAATGATGTTGAATAGGTTTTATCTTCAGGAGCAAACTCGATTGATTTATATTTAAAAAGAATCATCGTTCGGTAAATAAGTATTAAAAAAATTAAAGTAGTTGATTTTAGGATCACCTAAAGAAATATTGATCTTATTAATTTCATCTTGTAATTTGTGAAAATCATTTCGGTAAAGATAAATTTGTGCAGGAGGTACATTGATCATCTTATCGTAGATATCCATCAGTTCTTTTATTAAACCATTGTAAGAACCTTCTTTAAAATCACCATTTTTAATTGCAATCAAATCAATATTTTTAATGTATCGGTAATATGTATCAATTTCATTTTGAATTTCTTTAAAATAGGTATTTCCATTATATCCATTATACTTATCATCGAATTTATCATCAGTGATTATAAGAAAATAAAAAAAGTCGAATACTATAATGCTAAACAATATAGCAAGTAAACTATAGTTCAGAATTAATGTAAATTTGGTATCGATATCAAAAAAATATCTTATTAAATATAATCCGATAATTGATATTGACAGGTATAAATATTTATATCCCTTTCTATCTTGATTTAAATAAAATCTATGCGCACCAATGCAACCAAAAAATAGAGCCAGTAAGGCTGTTGATAGTTTATTTTTCAATGTTTTAGAATTAGCTTTAAAATTAGTATTTAAAATAAAATTTAACAATACTCTTTAAATAAAAAAAAACATCTTTTAAAGATGTTTTTAGTATATACTTAATTCGATTGGATTTAAATTTTTTTCGGCTTCTATTGCATTCCGCCTGATCATTTCTAAATCATCTTTATTCTCTATAAACTCTTCATGAACCTGCATTCTGCCAGCAATCTTATTTTTTAGAAGCTCCCAAATTTTTTCTTTTGTTGTTTTCTTTGCATTAGTAGCAATATTAGCCGATTTACAAGTATATTTTCTTTTTCTAAAGGAATATATGGTGTAATGATAATCGTCTTTACTGTCATATAATTCAGTAATTAAGCCCGGAAGACCATTAAATTTATATGGTCCATATTGAAATGGTATATCAGTTGTAAACCAAGCCGTCCAGGTTCGTCCATATTTCGTTGTTTCAGCTTTTTGACATTTAAAACCTAATATAGTTTTAAATTCATTTTTTACTTTCCAGTTTATATTATTAGGTTCTTCATATGAATAATCAATATAATTTATCTCTGTTGTAATATATAATTTTGCAGATGTAGTACCAATTGTTTCTCGAAAATCCGTAACATACTTCATTGATTCATTTAAAGGTACGTCTACTTTTTCCACTTCTAAAGAATCTGCTATATACTTATTCATGTTTTTAAAAAAAGAAGCATCCTGATTTATCAAAAGGGCGAATGTTGTAGTTTTTTTATAATTACTAGCTTTATTAAGTTTGTAGTTTAATTTATAATCGGCTTCAAAAACTACATCAAATTTTTTCTGACAATAAAATAAGGTTACGATTAACAAATTTAGTAATAGTATAATCTTTTTCATTTTTGCTCATTATTAAAAAAAGACCGCCACACTTATGACGGTCTTATTAGTAATTTTTTTAATTATTAGTGACTATAAATCACTGTTACTACAGTTGAGCCTGCATGTTGAGGGCATGTTTCACCGTTTAAGTCTGTAAGATAGCCAGCTAATTGATTTTGTGACATGTGGTCAGCGATAGTTTGACTAACTTGAAGTACTTTTCCGCATGAGGTTCTAAAAGGAAATGCACTTACTACACCAGCGATTAATAAAGCGCCTAATAAAACTGTTTTTTTCATAATCGTTTTTTTAATGATTAGTTATTAATTTAAAAATGTATCTCAAAAATATAAAATAAATCAAATCAAGTGAGAATTATTTTTTTATGTTAAATAGCTCTGATACTTGCTTTTGCATAGATAAAAAAAAATGCATTAAAAAAAATACGGTTTTCCGTAACAAGTGTAAAATATAATTTTTACTGCAACTATGTAAGAGAATAAATTATAAATTTGGAATATAAATAAATTTAAATGGCGGAATATACTAATCAGGAAATAATGGAAATTATGTCCTCTAATGCAGAAAAAATCAATTCAAATGTTCTTAAAGAAGAAAGAATAGCCAATGAGATTGAACAAGTTATAACACAACTTGAATATAAAATTGTAGAACTCAAAACCATGCAAATAGAGCCTGATTTAAGCGATCTAAATTCTTTTTACAAGGAAAGAACAGAAGAAAACATAGAACGTCTTAATTCGCGTTTAAAAGTGCCGAAACTAAGCCTTTATATTTGGTTATCTTCTTTTGCAATGTTAATTATTAGTTTCGGAGTTTTATTTTTTGTCTATTCCAAAGCTTCTGAAACCAAAGCCCTTACCCAAAAAGAATATAAAGAACAGCTTTTAAAAAATAATGTGATCATGTCTAAAGAAAATGCCGAACTTTTAAAAGATATGGATCTTTGGTTTAAAAGCGATCCACAATCAACACAAAAATTTATTCATTGGCGACATAATCAAAAATAAGAACTAATTAAATTTAATACGGACTGAAAGTATAAACTATAGACATATTAATTTTGAAAACAATAAAAGATCATTTTATAAATATTGGGGCTTTTAAATTTGTTTTAAAGCTTAATTAAAGCACGTTTAAAAAACAGTAAATATTAAGTATTGATGCATAATACGTGTTTTTTTCCTTTACATTTAGTTCTGCGATTATTTACGGTTAGTTTTGCCGATTATACTTTTTAACTGCATTGATATTTTCTTCCGTAAGTTTCCCATAACCCAGCTCCTTGATTTGGTCTAATTGTAATTTTGATATTTCATCTTGCTTATCTTTATTTTTCAATAAATGATCCCGCAACGAAATATAATCCTGGGCAGAGTATACTTCATCTTTTAAAAATTCTGAAATATTTTTATTTTCTCCGACACATCCCAAAGTATATTTCATCATTAAAGGATTGTTATAATAGAAAGTATAGATAAATAAGAATCTTTTATCATTTCTTTTAAATAGCTCCTTGGCGGAATAAACCCTTAACGCATTGCTGCCATTCATCGCATAGTAATAGAGCTCATCATTACTTGCTGTTTTAGCAATTTTTTTAAATTGATTATAAATCTTACTTTCTTCACCTCCATAACCAATATGGGAGGACTCAGCATAAGAAAGAGTACTTAAAGGCTGTGCCAGTTTTTTTACTGTATCAGAAACCTGGGCATTATATCCTGTGTAAATAAAAGTGATTAAAAATCCATAAAAATATTTATTCTTCATTATTTATAAATAATATCTAAAGTTAATAAAATAACTGAAGATATATTATTACAGTATATTTCTCAACGAAAACCTTCCGGATCTTGCAGGACGGGAAGTTGGTTTCTGAGTTAATAATTAAAAAATAAAAATGTAGCTACAATTATTTATAAGAATATTCAATATTGGTCCATAAAACCTGATCTCCTGTTTTGATCATTTCAGAAGGTTTGGAGAATATATTACCGAAAATATTTTCGTATTGAGTTGTTCCAAAATGAGCACTTTTGGTAATCAATAGTGCGTCATGATCATCACGGGGTACTTTTTTAACGTATCGGTACGTTCGTTTTAAAGTAAAGGATGAGGTGTTTTTATTGAAATCACCAATGTAAGATGGTTTATTATTGTTGTTCTCTTTGATCAGCACAGAGTCATTTACGATGGTGAAGCTGTAGGTAAAATCTGTAGTTGAGGTTTCTGAGGATAACCTGATCGTCTTGCTTTTAAGATCCAGGTTTATTTTTTTCCAGGCAGGTTCCTGGTATAAGCTCCAGTAATCGGTAAGATAAGATTCATCCGGAGTAGATTTTTCTCCGTTTGATCCTTTGTACAAAACCGTATTTTTTACAGTATAACTTTTAAAGTGAAACGAGTAAACATTTTTATCAACAGGTCTCGGATCATCAATTATATTATCGTTGTTTTCACACGAGATCAATGACAATGTCATTATCAGGGTATAAAAAGAGTATTTCATGGTATATTTATAAAGAAGTTTCACATCTATTAGGGAAACGAAATAGAGTGGAAGTTATAATTGGGCAAAGGTAAAAATAAAAGGTGAAAAGGTAAACATGTATTTACCTTTTCGCCTTTTGACTTAATTTATTTCCCAAAATATATCTGATCCTGCTTCTGTTGTTCATTATAAATGATCTGGAAGCTGACAGGCATATATTGGTAAAGAAGTTTCCAATGTTGGATCTTTGCGTGTTTCTTGAAGCTTTCGAAAGATCTTACAAACAGGTTTTCAATCATGGTTCTTACATAAGAATTCCCGTTTCTGTAGATCCAGTCCATCAGCTTGATGTGATGGGCAATGATATTGATCTTCGATTCCTGCAGCAGGTGCTTCAGATAATTTACGGTAGCCTGCATGATCCCGGCGAAATTGTCCTGTACAGACAGCTGGGTGATTTCATTGCGAAGTGGCGGATAGAAAAATTTTAAGTATTCAACAGCTATTTTTTGATTAATAGTTTGCATTTGTACTTTCATCATAATTAAGAATTTTTCAAACACTTTTTAGTGCAGCGAAATGTATACCAAAATTTAAAGGCAGGCTGCAAAAATAAATACTCCAACGATCACAGCAATGTGAGTGAATAATATCTCTGCATTGTGTCTGTTAGTCGTTGTTTTCCAGGTTTTCCAGTCTGAAATTCTTCTGATTTTGTTTTTCATAATCTATTGATTGTGAGTTATTTTTAATTTTGTTTAATTTAAACACTTTGTAATGAAACGGATAAAAAATGTAACAAAACGTTTATATGCCATGAGTGTAAATTTGTCTTGAATATACTTTCTGAAGGTTGGCAGAAATATGACTAAAAATCACTTTTCTGTATTCCTCACTGCAGAAAGCAGTACAATTGTCCAGAGAATAGATAAAGGTTGTCTCAATTGCATTCTTTAAAACTGTATCTCCGTCAGTGTAAATTTTGTCCATCTTTTGTAAACTCCTGAACAGCAGATTTCTGTCATTCTGTCGGATCATGTTTTTAATACGTTCCGTGAAGGTGCGGATAATGCTGTATGAGTTTTGAATTTTAATTTCCTGTACTTCTTTTTCAAAATCGGGAACCACATCGGTGATTTCCTTTACGGCTTGTAAATAGTTCATCGTATTATATTTTAATGGTGATAGTGTTCGAGTATTTTGATGAAAGCTCCAAAAATGAAAATGGTTAAAAAAGCAAAAAAGAGCATATGATAGGGCTTAAGCCATTTTGGAGTTGCAGGTCCTTTGCTTTTTAACCTTCTGAGCTTGTCGATTCTGTTTAAAGTCTTTAAGTCCATTTTTCTATGTTTTCAAATGATGATGCCAATGATATTCCGATGAAAATGGAATATGATTAAAGTGTTGATATATAATGTGTTGTGATTTTATGATTAAGTTTTTTAAACAGAAAAGCTTGTCAAAATGATAAGGTTTTTATCAATTTGGAAAAAATAAAAAGACAAAAATTGCTGCTATCACACCTTCTTACTAATCTGAGGACTGATAATTCCCATCCTTTGGAGGGGTGGCGAAAATTCAAAGAATTTTTGACGGGGTGGTTAAAAGAGAGTGATATAAAATGACAATTTTTAAGTTTCGCAGAAAGAATAAGAATGAATATCTTTGCAGTCCAAATATTCAGAAAATGTTTTCAAAAATAATAGTACACAGAGTCGGAAATAAGATCAACGGAGATTCGCTGACACTTTCCCAGGAGGAATTGAAGCTGGAAGAAGGAATGGCAGAAATGCTTGAAGACTACTTTTTAGGTTCTTTTAAATCGGAAGAAACCTTCCATTTTTACAGTGACACTTATCTGGTGAATAATCCGGTTTACAGTGCCGTATCTGAAATTTTTGATGATAAATCCAAGTTTATCTGGGAATCTGAGAATATTGCCAAACATCTTTTCGAAGCGGCAGAAAATCCAAGAGTTCAGAGTGGAGAGCTTTTTATCGTACTTTTTGAAGATGAAAGCGACCGTCCGGACAGGGTGGATAAAATCGGAATTTTTAAAACGGAGAAGAGAGAATCTTTCCTGAAAATCAATCCTGCTGAAGAAACATTTGATATTGAAAAAGATCAGGGAATCGGTTTGTCTAAAATTGATAAGGCTGCTTTGATCTACAACAACAATAAAGAAACAGGGTATGTACTTTCCGTGGTTGACAACAATAAAAACGGAGATATGTATTACTGGTTCGAAGATTTTCTGAAAGTAAAACAGCGTGATGATGAATATTTCCACACGCAGGAAGCTTTGATGGTGTATAAAGATTATATTACCAAACAGCTTCCTCAGGAATTTGAAGTTTCCAAAGCAGACCAGGCAGATTTCCTGAACAAGTCTATCAATTTCTTCAAAGAAAAAGAAGAATTCAAGCTGGATGAATTTGCCAGTGAAGTCTTGGGAGATGAGCATGTGATTGAAAGTTTTGTAAACTTTAAAACAGACTACGAACAGGACATGCAGGTAAATATTGCTGAAGAGTTCCCGATCAGTGAAGCAGCTGTAAAAAAGACGCAGAGACACTTTAAAAGTATCATTAAATTAGATAAAAACTTCCATATCTACATCCACGGAGACCGACAAAAAATCGAGATGGGTGAGGATGATAAGGGAAAATATTACAGACTTTATTTCGAAAAAGAGGTATAAAAAGAAATCTCCCATTCATAATAATATCATAACTTTATTCCTGATTACAAAATAACAGTTATGAAATTGATGATCATTTTCTGGGGAGCTTTTCTCTTCTTTTTCTGTGTTCCTTTTCCAATTTTCATTTACATGATGACGGAGGAGCTGGCAACAGAACCGAGAAATTCATTAGCGGTGAGCTATGGGTATCTCGGTTTTTCTTTGTTAATATGGGGATATGTGATTATTTTCTTTATCAATAAGCTTTTCATAACAACTTTTAAAGAGAAAAATACGATCCGGTCCATTGTACAGAATGGAATTCCAAGAGAAGCCAAAATTATTGATTATAAGCTTCTGAAATACATTCCTAAAAAAAACATGAATCTCATTCAGGTCGGGCTTTCATTTCCCAATCTCAGCAATACGCTGATAGAACATGAAATGATGTTTCATGATTCCAGACCGCAGGAGAAAAGATTTGATGTAGGAAACAAAATCAAAGTACTGCTGAATCCTAAGGTATCACAGGAACCTTATTTTATTTTAAGTGACCAGAAAGTGGGATTCAATACATCAGGAATGATTTTAAGAATCGTATTTCTTGTATTATTGATGGCTTATGTTATTGGCATATACTCTTATTTCTATTGGCGAGAATCTTTTGATTTCGGCTGGAGGTTTCTGACATTCATGCACCCGATTATTTTCAGCGGGGTGATGACCATTATTTATGTCCTGGTTTTTCAGCTTATTTTCGGGAAGTTTTTAAAAAATACAAAAGAAGAACGTATTCTTTTTTCAGGAAGAAATGCTGAAGCCAATATTATCAGTGTAAGCCAGACAGGCCTTACAGTGAACGATCAGCCACAAATCATGTTTCAGGTAAGTTTCAAGGATTTCAGAGGGACTGAACATATTGCTGTTTATAAGAAAATTGTGAGTCTTTTAAAGCTTTCTTCCATTCCTCAACAAGGAACTATTGAGATCATGTATGATGAAAATGATCCGAAGAAGATTATGATTCCCAGAGGGTTGTAGAGAGTAAAAGACAAAACAGCAAAAAGCAAAAACGCTAAATCTGATAATAATACATCAGAATAATTACATGTTTTCAGACTTTAGATGTAAAGTCTCTGTTTGACATTGACCATTTAACATATAAAAAAATATTCAGATGAATTTTTTTAATGAATGCATTTTGTTTAAGTAACAGGATAAAAATCAATTCAATTTTATACAGAAATTTTTAAGTAAAAAATATGTTTTTATCAGATAAACAATTATTTAACATAATGAAAAATATCCTTCAGATGTGAGTTAGTTGTATATATTTGAGACTTAATTTAAAAAACATATTTTATGAAAAAAATTAAAAAATTGACTCGTGAAGACCTTAAAACTGTAAAGGCAGGTCAAGTTTGGTATGCTGAAACTTCTTGTGGAGTAAAAGCTACAACTACTCAAGATTGGACCGCTGAGCAAGCAAATGCTTGGATTGATGCTCTTGAAACAAATTATTGTAAGCCAGCTTCTCACTATGGACCTAGTAATAATCTAGCCTAATTAATGTAAATGCACTTATAGTAATAGTTAATACTATAAGTGCAATTTATAAAAAAAAATCTCTTATGCATTACCATAAAAAACTAATACAAATATTCATTTTATTTTATAGTGTTTTATTTTATACACAATCATACAAACAGGATACTCTGCGTGGGGAATTTACCTATCAATTAAAAGCAAAATTCGATACACGGACTGATTATCGGCATGAAGAACAATTCTCATTACAGATAGGAGATAACCGTGCATTTTTTGCAAGTGTTATATCGCTAAAAGGTGATTCGGTAATGGCCACTTCAGGAACAAGTACAAAGAATGCTGATGGCAGTATAACTCTTGGCTGGAAAAAAGGGGTAGTGATTCCAAAAACAGGTTTATCTTTTGCCATAATTCAATCCAACGAAAATATACAATATTTTAGATCAGCTGGAATGTCTTTACTTACCTATAAAGAACCAATAATAAAGAACTGGAGGCTTGTGGATGAGACCAAAGTAATCAATACAATTATTTGTAAAAAAGCAGAAGTTACTTTTAAAGGTCGGAACTGGATAGCATGGTATGCTCCCGAAATTCCGTTGCCTTACGGTCCATATAAATTTAGCGGATTACCAGGACTGATTGTTAAAATAACAGATGATAAAGGAGATTTTGATTTTGAATTGGTAAAATCTATACCTGCATCTAAATTAAATGGTAAATTAATTACCATTAAAAAGAGCAGATATACAGATGCTATAGAAACCACACAACAAAAATTAAAACAAGCAGTTAGAAATAATGAAGCCAATGCCGCTGCTGTACTCGCAAGTTATGGAACAACCATTATACAAGGTCAAGAAATAATAAGGCAAAGACAAAAAGAACGGGAAGAAAATAAAAAATACGAAAACCCATTAGAATTAGAAAAAGATTAGTAACAGCTAATCTTTTTTTCGTTTGCTAATATCTATTCGTTTTTTTACCTTATTCATTATCTTTGTCTTCTTAGCTAAATCATATGAAAACAAAAATTGTCGATCTGACAAAGCCTATCCAATACAATGCAGGAGATCCGTGGTTTATGCGGGTGAAAATTAAACATAAAGCACATAGAAAATCACATTGGCTCATTCGTCTGGCATTAAAACTTCCATCAAGACTTTTTCCTAAAAACTGGACAGGCTGGGCTGATGACACGATCAAAAATATGGGGCTTCATGCTACAACACATATTGATGCTCCCTGGCATTATGGCCCTGTAGTGGAAGGAAAGCCTGCTAAAACGATAGACCAGATTCCACTGGAATGGTGCTACGGAGATGGAATTGTGATTGATTGTTCGCATAAAGAAGATTTTGTTGCTATCACTGTTGAGGATTTGAAAAAAGATCTCGATAAAAACGGAATTACCATTCAGGAAGGAAATATTGTTCTGATCAGAACGGATCGTGACAAAATGATGGGCACTCCGGATTTTGTGGAAAAAGGAACGGGAATGAGCAAAGAAGCTACAGAATGGCTGATTGACCAGGGTGTAAAAGTACTGGGAATTGATCAGTGGGGCTGGGATCTTCCTCTGAAATATATGGCTCAGAAAGCGAAAGTACTCAATGATCCTGAATTCTTCTGGGAAGGTCATCGTGTAGGAATCGAAAAAGAATATTTACACATCGAACAGCTTACAAATCTCAGTGCATTACCTCCATCCGGATTTAAAATCTGTGTATTTCCGTTAAAAATTGTTGGCGGCTCTGCAGCTCCGGCGAGAGTGGTGGCGATGATGGATGCATAAAAAGAAAAAATCATCTCTGACAAAAAATAAAAAGGGCGAATTTGAAGATTCAAATTCGCCCTTTTAAATGTAGCATCCTTATTTTCTCGGGTTAATTCTTCTTTCTGAAAAACAAGGCCCTGTTATATTCAAAATTCATTCTGGCAATATTCAGGACAGAAATTCCCTGAGGACATTCTACTTCACAGGCTTCTGTATTGGAGCAGTGCCCGAATAATTCCGTATCCATTTGGGTTACCATATCCAGTACTCTTTTGCTTCGCTCTTCTTTTCCCTGAGGAAGGAGTGCCATGTGAGTGATTTTTGCAGAGGTAAATAAAGCTGCACTTCCATTTTTACAAGTGGCAACACAAGCTCCACATCCGATACACGCAGCAGAATCAAAAGCTTCCTCAGCCGTCTGGTGAGTCACGGGAATTGCTGTGGCATCAGGAGCCTGCCCTGTATTCACAGATACAAAACCTCCCGAAGATATAATTCTGTCAAAAGCAGAACGGTCTACTTTTAAATCTTTCTTCACCGGAAATGCTTCAGCACGGAATGGCTCTATCAGAATCGTTTCCCCATCTTTAAAGGACCTTAAGTGAAGCTGGCAGGTGGTTGTATTTTTCAAAGGACCATGGGCAATACCATTAATCATCATCCCGCATTGTCCGCAGATTCCTTCACGGCAGTCGTGGTCAAACTCAACGGGTTCATCACCCTCAATAATCAGTTTTTCATTTAAAGTGTCCAGCATTTCTAAGAAAGACATGTGTGGATTCAACCCTTTAAGGTCGTAAGGAACCAGTTTTCCTTCACTTTTTCTGTCTTTCTGTCTCCATATCTTAAGATGTAAATCCATAATTTTCTGTTTTTATTTGTAACTTCTTACAGTTGGCTGAATTTCTTCAAAGATTAAAGGTTCCTTAATTAGTTCAGGTTCACCATTTTCACCTTTCCAGGCCCAGGTAGAAATAAATTGGTATTCTGCATCATTTCTCATGGCTTCTCCGTCCGGAGTCTGGAATTCTTCTCTGAAGTGAGCACCACAGGATTCGTTACGGGTTAATGCATCGTAGCACATCAGTTCTCCGATTTCGAAATAATCGGCTACACGGCCTGCTTTTTCCAGTTCGGTATTCATTTTATCTCCCTGTCCGGAAACTCTTACGTCTTTGTAGAATTCCTGTTTCAGTTTTCGGATTTTCTGAATGGCGTATTTCAGTCCTTCTTCATTTCTGGCCAGTCCGCAATAATCATACAGGAGTTTTCCTAATGTTTTGTGGAAATAATCAACGGTTTTGGTTCCTTTGATATTGATGAAGCCATTAATTTGATCTTTAACGGCCTTTTCAGCCTGTTCAAATTCAGGAGTATCCGGTGAAATTTTTCCGGTGTGAATTTCATCCGCAAGATAATTGGCAATGGTGTAAGGCGCAATGAAATATCCGTCAACTGAGGCCTGCAGAAGTGAGTTGGCACCTAATCTGTTGGCTCCGTGATCGGCAAAATTAGCTTCACCTAAAGCAAACAATCCCGGAACAGTAGTCATCAGTTCATAATCTACCCAAAGGCCGCCCATTGAGAAGTGCGCAGAAGGGGAGATCATCATAGGTTCTTTGTACGCATCATATCCTGTTATTTTAAGATACATATCGAATAAGTTTCCATATTTTTCTTTAATCTTATCTTTTCCCTGTTCCTGTATTGCTTTGGAAAAATCAAGATATACTGCATTTTTCAAAGGTCCGATTCCGAAACCTGCATCAATTCTTTCCTTGGCTGCACGGGAAGAAATATCTCTTGGAGCAAGGTTTCCGAAAGCCGGATATCTTCTTTCAAGATAATAATCCCTTTCATTTTCCGGAATGTCATTGGGTTGTCTTGTTTCCCCTTCTTTTAATGGAACCCAGATTCGGCCGTCATTACGTAATGATTCAGACATTAAGGTCAGTTTAGACTGATAATCTCCGGATTGAGGAAGGGAAGTAGGGTGTACCTGAATCCAGCTTGGGGAAGCCATTAAAGCTCCTTTTTTATGGGCTCTCCAGATGGCAGAGCCATTACATCCCATGGCAAGGGTAGACAGATAATAAATTTTTCCGTAACCTCCGGTTGCCAATATTACAGCGTGTGCTGCATGTCTTTCAATATCTCCCGTGTCTAAATTCCTTACGATAATTCCTCTGGCTTTGCCGTCAACAGTCACCAGATCCAGCATTTCATGTCTTGAAAATAATTGAACGGAACCTTTTCCAACCTGTCGCATTAAAGCCTGATAAGCTCCCAGAAGAAGCTGCTGCCCCGTTTGCCCTCTCGCATAGAAAGTACGGCTTACCTGAACTCCTCCGAAGGATCGGTTGTTCAGATATCCGCCATATTCCCGCCCGAAAGGTACACCTTGTGCAACAGCTTGGTCGATGAGGTTCAGAGAACATTCTGCCATTCTGTAGACATTGGCTTCACGGGCTCTGAAGTCTCCTCCTTTCAGTGTGTCTACAAACATTCTGTAGACACTGTCGCCATCGTTTTTATAATTTTTGGCAGCATTCACGCCTCCCTGTGCTGCCACAGAGTGTGCCCTCCTCGGGCTGTCCTGGAAACAGAATGATTTGACATTATATCCCATTTCTCCCAGAGAAGCAGCAATTGAGCTACCCGCCAGACCTGTTCCAACAACAATGACATCCAGTTTTTTACGATTGGCAGGATTAACGAGTCTTGCTTTCTTTTTATAATTTTCCCATTTATGTTCCAATGGGCCTTGTGGTATTTTTGAATCTAAAATCATGACCGTTCTGTTTAATGATAAGTAAAGAATACATAAATTGGCATCAATGCAAAGCCTGCACAGATAATAATTGAATAAGCAATTCCTATCGTTTTGAACCAATGTACAAACTTAGGATGATATAATCCCAGGGTTCTTACAGCACTGTGTATTCCATGAATCAGGTGATAACACAAAGCGATCATTGATACAACATAAATGATAACGTACCACCATTCTTTAAAGACATTCACTACCAGAATGTAGAGGTCTTTATTTCCGTTCTCATCCAAAGAAGGATTTCCGAATTTGTAGATATACCAGAAGTTCTGGAAATGGATCACCAGGAAAATCAGAATTAATGTTCCCAGGATTCCCATATTTCTGGAAGCCCACTTGCTAGCTCTTCCACGTCTGTCCGTTTGATAACCGCCTCCTGATTTTTTATTTTTTAAAGTAATCATCAGTCCGTCTACTGCGTGCAGAATAATACTGGCATATAAAACGTAAGAGACTATTTTGATAATGATATTTCCTGATAAAAAATGCGAATAAGCATTAAACTGCAGGTGCGCTTGTTCTTGTGGAAGAAAAAGCTGAAGATTTCCAAGGAAATGAATCAACAGGAAGAATCCCAGAAAGAGTCCTGTAAGGCACATCAGCATTTTTCTTGACAGTGTTGATAACATATTTTTGATGTATTGGTTAATAATATCCTAAGACTTTCATCCACAATCCTCCTACAACCATATAAATGATCAATAGAACGATTCCAATTTCAAGACCTCTGAGCCACCAGACTTTCAGGTCAACATATCCGCTTCCGAAGAATACCGGTGCAGGACCGTGGCCGTAATGAGTAAGTACCCCGTAAATTGAACCCATGAAACCAAGCATCATTGCCAGCAGCATTGGTGGGATTCCTAAAGAAACACCGACACCCAGCAAGGCAGCATACATGGCCGCTACGTGAGCAGTAGCACTGGCAAAAATATAATGGCTGAAGAAATATACTACAATAATAACCGGGAAAGCTACCTGCCAGCTCAATCCGCCAATCTGTACTTTGATAAGGTTACTGAACCATCCAATGAACCCCAACTCATTTAAAGAGCTTGCCATCATCACCAGTACAGCGAACCAAACGATCGTATCCCAAGCTCCTTTTTCACCTTTTACATCTTCCCAGGTTAATACTGAGGTTAGTAGTAATAATGTTAATCCGATAAAGGCTGTAGTAGTAGCATCAATAGAAAGTGCTCCTCCAAATATCCAAAGGGCTAACAGAATGAAGAATGCCAGCAGCATCAGCCATTCATTTCTTGAGATAGGCCCCATTTCTTTTAATTTCTGAGCTGCCATTTTAGGAGCATCACCCGTTTTTTTCAATTCAGGCGGATATAATTTATACAATACCAAAGGAACGATAAAGAATGCTACTGCACCCGGAATAAAACCTGCTGCTGCCCATGACATCCAGGTAATATCAATACCAAGGTTGGCTGCAAACTTCTGACACATCGGGTTACTGGCTGTCCCGGTAAGGAACATAGAAGAAGCGATGAGGTTCATATAGTAGCTGTTCAAAGTCAGGAATGATCCTAATTTTCTATGGGTTTCCGGCTTTTCAGGAACAGAATCAAAGCTTATGGCCATAGACTTCATGATCGGGTAGATAATTCCACCTCCTCTTGCAGTGTTACTAGGAATAGCAGGAGCAAGACAAACATCGGCAAGTCCTAATCCGTAAGCCAGTCCCAGTGAGCTTTTCCCAAAAACTCGGATGAATAAAAAGGCGATACGGTTTCCAAGTCCTGTTTTGATAAATCCTCTGGCAATAAAGAATGAAATCCCGATCAGCCAGATTACTTTATCTCCAAAACCGGAAAGCGCTTTGGTAATAGATTTTCCTGCATCTCCCGGAGCAACTACCTGCGTAAGGGCTGTAAAACCAATGGCCATCATACACATTGTTCCCATTGGTGCTGCCTTAAGAATGATTCCTAAAATGGTTGCCGCAAAGATGGCAAACAGATGCCAGGCATTCTCTGCAACACCTTCCGGAGCAGGAATGAACCATATGATCAACGCAACAACAAATGTGATCGCTACGTTTTTAATATTAATTTCTTTCATGATACTACTATTTAATCGTTAAAATCTACTTTGTACCTGTACAATGAATAGATTATTGTTGTATTGTGATGTATTTTCTATCTGATGTTTATAGCGGTCAAACTGAACTCCCAGCTGAATTCTTGCCCCATAATTTTTCAGGAATTCCAATCCGAACATCGGGGTGATCGTCTGTCTTGGGTTGGAAGCCATTCTGAAATTGGTATCAAGATATTCGTAACGGCAGGATAATTCGAAGGCGCTGAGGTTTTTGTGGTTGATCTCATATCTTAGGTTCGGAAGAAAATAGGCACCACGGATCAGATATTGATCTGGGTTTTCAGGACGAATTTCAGGAGCAATAGAATTGTACAGAACATGGTTGGTAGCCTGCTTAGCTTCCAGCTGCATATCAAGGCTCCATTTTGGATCAAACTGAATCAGTGAGCTCAGATCTACGCCCAGCGCATATACTTTTTTGCTGAAAACTTCCCCGATACCGCCATTCAGACCTACATTGAAATTGTATTTTTTTGATAATCCGAAAACAAGGCGGGTAGAATACTGTTTTCCGTTGTCATTATCATTAACCTGGTTTTTTCCGTTTCCGTTCACCACTGAAACCGCATATTGGAAAGGAATTTCTCCCAGCTGAAGCTGTCCTGTAGCAGACATTCCGATCTGGAAACTTGTCCAGCCCAGCTTTCCGAATTCCGTATACTGGTTAGACCAGTCTAAAGATTTAATAATATCAATAGGGTAAGTCTCTTCAATACCGAACCAGGGTCTGAACTGTCCTACAGTAATCGCTAATTTGGGATTGAAAGTATACTTCAGGTAAGCATTTTCAAGAACTCTGCTTTTGGGATCATTTTTAAAATCGGCAAGGTTGGCCAAAACTACAACTTCAGTACGTTTACTGATCTGCGCGCGAACCTGAACCCTCATGTATTTGAGCATGAAATTATTGTCAGTTCCGGAACCATCGGTGTGATGAAGTCCGTTTACGTCTACATCTTTACTCAACCCAACAAGGTAACGTGCCTGAAAAAGACCTTTGATCTGCAACTGCGGATATTTAACATCATTTTTTTCCTGTAGAGCAGAGGTGGTCTTAAGAGAATCCTGATTTTGTGCATAAGCAGATAACCCACAGGCCAGCATACACAGAATCAGGCTTTTCTTTTTAATCGAAAAAAAGGCCATATCTATTTTGTTTTTTTAATTGTGAATTTTATTTTACCACATGTATCTGATGCATTTTGAATGATCATACATTCACTCATAGTGCGGAATACTTAGGTCTTCATCTGCAGGGACCAGATTTACTTAAGCATAAGTAGTTTGTGGTGAAATATCTATTTTAATCCTAAGAATGTGAACGGAGCAGATTCTTTAAATTCTGCATTGGATTTTCCGTTGTAGGTGTGGTAATTACTAAGATCCAGTTTCATTACTTTACCTTTTGGACTTAAATCAAATTCTTTAAGATCTACCCAAAAAGTGTTTGGAGTAAAGACTGTTTCAAAATAATACACAAGGTTTTTCTGATCAGAAACAGAACGCCATCTTGTAGAAGAAATATTAGGCTCTGTGGCAGAAGTGATCCCGTAAGGAACAGAGCAGTTTCTGATTACGCTGAAAACACTGGCTACTGCTGTGCGGGTATCTGCAGTCTGAGGAATCGCGTTGATATAGTAAGAAGCTCTTACGAAGCGGTCTGCTGCCCGGTTGGTTCCCGGAAGCATAACGGTCCCCGGAATACCTTTCCAGTAATTGTTAAGGGCAAGCTGCTCCTCAAAAATAGGAGAATTGGTCATTACCGTGTAAGACGGGTCATGATGAATGACAAGCTTTCCGTCAATATATTCAAATACTGCATTGTCTCCTGAAGCATCCGAAATGGAAAGATGGACGGTTGTAAATCTTTCAGTTCCCGGAATATAATCACTAACAATTACGAAAGGCTCTTTGCGTGAAAATTCTACGGCTTCTTTTACTGTGGCAAAGTTATCAAGATAATATTGGGCCCATAATGAAATGGCAATACCTTTTTTACTACCTTTTCCATCAAATTTAGGATATTGAGATTCTCCCAGCCAAAGCAGGTTGGCAACCAGCCCTTTTTCGTTCATGCCGTCAGCTGAAGCAATATCCCATGAAGAGCTTACAAGGCTTCCATATTTGGCGGTCCATTTCACAGATTTAGAGCCTACCAGTCCATTTCGTTCTATCCCTTTTGGGAGAACCCAGAGATTGACAGGGATTTCGTCACGCCAGTCCATGGAACGGGCTGTAATAACGGTATTCTGGGGACCTTTGTACACTACTCTTGTACATGCTTCAGAAGGATTCCATAATCCTATAGAAAGGATCAGAGAAAATAAAATTAATGGGAACTTTTTCATAATAGTATTATTTGAATTTAAATTTTATATTGAATTTGTTGTGAATAATTCAATGTATTTTAATCATATTCATTATTTAGTGATATAAATTTAGCAAAATTTGTTTAAATAAAGTAATCATTTGGATTAATAATATGTAATTTATGTTATGAATCATGGTTAAAGAATGATAATTGGATAGTTTAATTTTTTTTTGTATATTTTAATGATATGATATAAAAGGGATGAAAAAATAAAGAATGTTTTAATGTTTTTTTTCTTCTGTATTTTCACTGTTTTGTGTTGTAAAGTGTTGGTATTGTGTGTTTTAAAATTAGATACCACAAAATAGAAAGCTGTTCAGAAAAATCGTTATATTTGATTAACAGACTGAAAAGATATATGAGTTTTATAGAATGCCATGAAGAGCCTATCCATATTCCGGGTTCTATACAAAGTTTTGGCTATTTGATTGGCATTGACGCAGAGTTCCGTACCATTACTTTTTTTAGCAGGAATATTTCGGATCTATTTAAAATTGAGCGCTCAGAGGAGCTGTTCGGAAGAAAGATTACTGACTTTCCGGAAAGTTTTCAGGGCATTATTGATTCAGAAATCTATACTTCACTGGATAAGTTTACCAGACGTAAGAATGAAACTTATTTCGATAAGATTTTTATTAATGGTACAGAATATCATTTCTCTGTTTTCAGAAGTGAACTTTATATTTTTCTGGAGTTCGAAGAGGTTATCATTAATCCCAATAAACGAATTTCCAATAAATATGATAACTTTTACATCATCGATAATGAAAAGGAACTCTGGAACCATCTTCTGGAAACTCTTTCAAAGGTGGTGAATTATGATCGTATGATGGTCTATAAATTCATGATGGACGGTTCCGGAAAAGTAATCGCAGAAAAGAAAAACGAAAATATGGAAAGCTTTCTGGGGCTTCATTACCCGGAGTCTGATATTCCGAAACAGGCCCGCGATCTTTATCTGAAAAAAAGAAAAAGAATCTTCAGCAATGTATATGCGGATACGGTTCCTATTTTAAGCAGAAGCCCTGAAAATATTGATCTTACTTACTCCGCATCCAGGGGAATGTCACCGGTTCATGCACAGTATCTGAAAAATTCGGGAGTGGCGTCCAGCTTCAGTGTTTCCATTATTATTGATGATCATCTCTGGGGCCTGGTAACCTGCCAGAATGTTGAAGCTAAACATATTGATCTTGAAGATAGAGTACAGGCCGGAATTTTTACGGCTCTGGCAGCGAATGCCTATTCTTCTTTTAAATCAAAAAACGAACTGAATTACCGGTTGGAACTCAATGAGAGAATGTCTCAGCTGAAAACGGAATTTTTAAAGCATAACAATCTCTTTGATTCTCTTATTGAATGTAAAAAAGAAATCAGAAACTTACCGGAAGCTGATGGTCTTGCCATTGTTTCTGATGAAAATATAATAACAGACGGAAGTACTCCTGATCATGAAAATATTGGACGAGTTGCAGCATGGGCTCTTAGTAATACCAATGAACGTATTTATGTGAGCCGAAACTTCCTTAAAGATTATGGCAAAGAACTTGAACTGACTGAAAATGCAGCAGGAATTGCCATCTATTTTATTGAAAGGGATAAAAATGAAATGCTGATCTGGTTCAGAAAAGAGTTTGATGAACATATCAACTGGGCAGGAAATCCGGAGAAGAAAGTAAGTGTGTTTTCTCAGAACGGAGAGGAAAGACAAATGATATCTCCCAGAACTTCATTCCGCATTTTTACAGAAAATATCAAAGGGCATTCAAAAAGATGGAATTCCAGAAATGTAAGTGCAGTACAGGCTGTAAGGGATCTGATCTTAGAAACTTCCCATAAAAATTACAATGCGATTAAAAGGCTTAATGATGAGCTTAAAAAAGTAAATGAGGAACTTGACAGTTTTTCCTACACTATTTCTCATGACCTGGGAACACCTCTCACCGTGATGAAACTGAATGCACAAATGCTTCTGGGAAATCTTGCTGATAATTCTGAAAAAAGTAAAGCCAAGATCAATGCAATTATTGAAGAAATTGATAATATGGCTGAAATGATGCATGACGTCCTGCAGCTGAGCCGTGCCAAGCACAGCGAAATTCAGCTTGAAAGTCTGAAAACAACGCATACTATTGAGAAAATATCTGAAAATGCCAAGATGACCTACGGAAGTGCCAACAGTGAGATTATCATCAAAGAGTGTCCGGATGTACTGGCTGATAAGACAATGCTTCATCAGGTGTTTCTGAACATCATCAACAATGCTGTGAAATATTCTTCCCATAAAGATCTTCCAAAAGTAGAAATTGAAGGGATAGAAGACGGGCAAACCATTATTTACAGGATCTCAGACAACGGTATTGGTATTCCTGTGGAGGAAAAACATAAAATGTTTAAAATCTTTAACAGGATGGATAATGCCAAAAAATTCAAAGGAAACGGAGTGGGACTATCTATTGTGCACCGCATTATGCAAAGACTTGGAGGAAATGTTGATTTTGAGAGTAATAATGAGGGGACTTCATTTATTTTAACGTTCAAAAAGCCTTACATTTGAGAAACTTTTAAAACGTTATTTATGGTATCAGAATATCTTAAACAGAATACAGCAGAGTATCACGATGCAGCAGAAAAACTTTTTAATTCTGAGAAGATTTTCAACAAAACCTTCACTTTAGAGGATTATAAAAAAATCATCCATACCAATTACCTGATGCTTCTTCACAGTGAAGATAAAATATTCAGCAGCCTTTCTGACAAGTATACAGAAAAACTTCAGCTTGACGCAAGAAAGAAGCTTTCCCTTATTGAAAAAGACCTGAAAAGCCTTTCCCTGAAAAATCAGGAAGTTTCTCATCCCCTGGATTTCGATAATGAACATGAAGCGCTTGGAGCGATGTATGTGATTGAAGGGTCTACGTTGGGAGGAAATGTTATTGCTAAACAGCTTTCTAAAACGGAAGGTTTTGACGACATTACTTTCAATTTTTTCGGATGTTATCAGGAAAATACAGGTCCGATGTGGAAAAATTTTAAAGAAGTTCTGGATACTGAGGTGGCAGAAGAATGCTACAATGAAGTGCTTTCCGGTGCAAAAAAACTGTATTCGTTTTTACTGAATGTCAACTAATTATTTTAATTCTAATTAAATTCCTGAAAAATTGCGCAATTTTTCAGGAATTATTAAATTTGGGGAGTTTCAAATTAAAATTTAACTAACAAAAAAATAATTTAAAAAGTAACAATATGAAAGTAACTGTAGTAGGTGCAGGCGCTGTAGGAGCAAGCTGTGCAGAATACATCGCGATGAAGAACTTCTGTTCAGAAGTAGTTTTGGTAGACATTAAAGAGGGGTTTGCTGAAGGGAAAGCAATGGATTTGATGCAGACAGCATCTCTTAACGGATTTGATACAAAAATTACGGGTACAACAGGAGATTACAGCAAAACTGCAGGTTCTCATGTAGCAGTAATCACTTCAGGAATTCCTAGAAAGCCTGGAATGACAAGAGAAGAATTGATCGGTATCAATGCTGGTATCGTGAAAGAAGTTACTGAAAACTTAGTAAAACACTCTCCGGAAGTAATCATCATCGTGGTTTCTAACCCAATGGATACTATGGCTTACCTTGTTCACAAAACTTCAGGTCTTCCTAAGCACAAAATCATCGGAATGGGTGGTGCATTAGACTCTGCAAGATTCAAATACAGATTGGCTGAAGCTTTAGAAGCTCCGATTTCTGATGTTGACGGAATGGTAATCGCTGCTCACAGTGATACAGGTATGCTTCCATTATTGAGCAAAGCGACAAGAAACGGAGTTCCTGTAACTGAGTTCTTAAGTGATGAGCAACAAAAATATGTCATCGAAGAAACGAAAGTAGGTGGTGCTACGCTTACCAAATTATTAGGAACTTCAGCTTGGTATGCTCCAGGTGCTGCTGTTTCTGTAATGGTTCAGGCCATTGCATGTGACCAGAAGAAAATGATTCCTTGTTCTTTAATGCTTGAAGGAGAATACGGGCAAAATGATATCTGCTTAGGAGTTCCGGCTATTATCGGAGCGAATGGAGTAGAATCAATCGTAAATGTAACTTTAACTGCTGAAGAGCAATTGAAATTTGCTGAAGCTGCTAACGCGGTAAGAGAAGTGAATGGAGATCTTAAATTTTAATGATTTACCCGCTTTTAAGCAGGAATTAAAATAGATAAAATCCGGCTGTTTCAAATTTGAAATAGCCGGATTTTTTTATGAATGTTTGAATGGTGGAAGTTTTCGGCGCGGCCGGAGGCCGCGCCGAAAACTTTTCATAAAATAAACAACTGTTATTACTTCGTTGTTTTCCCTTTTGCTGGCGCGAGCGTCCCGCTCGTGTCCACAATCATAAATTAACATCTATTTCAAGAATCTCATCATAATCATCACAATAATTCCTGGCACTACTGTGTTTCCATTCCCAAGGCTCCATGACAAAGCCCGCCTTCACAGGGTTTTGATGAACGTAATTTAGTTTTTGCTCAAATACTTTCAACGTCCATATTTCTATTGGATTATTATTCTGCTGCCAAAACTGGTATTTTTTTATATTAGAATTTTGGCTTCCTGCTTTTTTGAACATCCACAATAACCATTCTTTTCTGCTTTCCTGATTATTTTCTTCTATGGCCTTAAGCAACTTTTTAGCAGTAAAACCCTTAAAATCTCTTATTAATTCTGAAGGTTGACCTTTTTCTGATCTGAAAATTAAATGTATATGACTGGGCATGATACAATATGCGAAAATAGTCATTCCTTTATTCTTTCTACAATAATTTAATGCTTCAATAATGATATTGAAATATTCAATTCTTGTAAAAATATCAATCCAAAATACCGTAGCAAAGCTTATAAAATATGCTCCTTCTTTTTCATGAAATTTGTGTTTTCTGCTCATAATCTAAAAGTAATAAAAACTCACATTATTATTTTTAGAAATTAAATTTTTAAAAATAAATTATTGTGGGGGAGACGCTCGCGCCAGCGTAGGGAAAGTTTTTGGCGCGGCCGGAGGCCGCGCCAAAAACTGATTATAAAAATAAACAGCTGCTATTACTTCGTTGTTTTTACGAAATAAATAACAGCCTTCACAAATTCTTTATTTTTTTCGTAGTACAAAAGATGTCCGCCAACAATAGGAACTACTTTTTGATTGGGAAACCGGAAGGTTTTATAATGCTGAGTTCCGACTGCTTTATCATTTTTTCCGGTAATGATAAGTACCGGAACACGAATGTCTCTGGTGATGGGTGCATAATCGGCATAATATTCCGGGAATTCTTTGGGTTTTGAGATCACTGCCATTCCAAAGTCGATGATGCGGGGATGAAGAGAATCTATTTTATCAGACTTTTTTATGGTTTCAATATCTTCGGTCAGGAATTTATATCCGATTCTTTTCTTTCTTAAAGCGCTGCTGACTTTTGAAAGCTCTGAAGAAAGACTGTCTTTAGGAATCACTCTGTTTTTTAACTGTAAAAGGCTGTTTCCGTATTCAATCTGTTCTTTCACAGATTCATCATTCAGAAAATGAAGGGTAACGTTCGCAAGAATAAGTCCTTTGGTATACTCTGGATATTTTTTTGCATAATTGACTGCTATGATTCCGCCAAAGGAATGAGCCAGCAAGAATACCTTTTTCAATTTCAGATGCTGTCTCAATTCTTCAATATCCTGAATCATTTTATCAAGATGATAGTTGTCCGATGTGCCGGATTTTCCGGAACCCCGCTGATCCATATAGATCATCCGTAAGTTTTTTTCCAGATTATTTCCACCCATCAGCTCAAAAGATGGATATCCCTGTCCGGGACCACCTGGAATATAAATACAAGCTTCTCCTTTTCCGGAGACTTTATATTTGATCTTTACGTGATCTGAGGTTTCAAAGAACCCTGCTGATGGCCTATTCTGAGCGGAAACGACAGTCAGGAAAGTGAGAAAAAAGAGTAGGATAGCAATTGTTTTCATACTATTATAACAATTGTAAGGGGTTATTTATTACTAAAATAGCCAATTATCTTCCTTTGCTTTATCACCTCTTAATTCTTATGGTATTAAAGTTCTGCAATCTTTTCAAACAATTCAGGGTAGCAGGTGACTAATCCACTTTCGTCCACCGAAATTTCAGCCTTAAAATCGGTTTCGATATTTTCATACAGGTATTTATTAACAGCTGTCCGGGTATATTGTTGTTGAACAGGTCTGATCTCATGTTTTAACACGTCAATGTACAGAACATCAATTTTTTGAGAATCCCTCTCAGGAAGTTTTAAATTGTTGATTGGTAGAGTGTTGGTGAACGGAGTGAGCGAAATGTCTATGAAATTGAAATAATCAAATTCAGGATTTACAACACCATTGATTTCCCATTGACCTTGATTTCTTTTACCCAAAGAAGTTCTTTTAATTGTATTGACCTCGGATTCGATCAGAAAATCCTGAACGATCCAGTTTTTATCAGAATGGATTTTATACTCTACATTGTATATTTTATCTTCAATACAACCGATGATTTTTGATTCTATAGTGTAATTTTTATCATCGGATAATAAATTGAAATATTCAAGGGACTGATAATAGATTCCTTTCCAGATTAATGTCTTCATAATGATATTCTTTGATGTATTATTAAGAGATGCAAGTTAATGAATGCTATGGCTGATTGCAAAAAAAGAGCAGTAAACACCGCTCTTCCAAAATTTTATCTAACAAAATGCATTTACATATAAACACATCCACATCCTGTTTCCCATTCCTGGCACAGGCGCATTGGCTCATTACATCCGGGATTACTGCCACCACCCGAAACTCTGTAACAGGTACCATCACTGCAATAGTAGGAACCTATTGTCGGAGGGCAGTTGCCATCCAGATCACATAAAGCATAGGGAGTGTCACCACCACTGATCAGCACCAGCTGATTTCTCTTTAGTTTTTTAAGGTTTTTCATAGTAATTATTTTTAATTTGTTGATTACTAATGTATAAAAATTTTAACACACCAGCAAGTGTTTTAATGAATAGGATGAAATTACTCTATATCCAAAGTCATGAAAAGCGCAATTTCCTCTGTATTTTCATACAACCTTGTGTTGAGCCCGGTAATATTAAATCCCATTCTTCTGTAAAATTGTATCGCAGGATAATTGGTATTTTGTGTTTCCAGTTCAATAACCCTGCAATTTAATCTCCTGGCCTCTTTAATGGCATTTTTAATCAGCATGATGCCGATTCCCTGCCGTCTGTGTTTTTCGTCAACCAGAATGTTTTCTATATAAAAACTATTGTTCCACGTTCTGTGTTCGCAGATGATCCAGCCTGCCAGCTCTTCATTGACAAAAGCACCAAAGGAATTTCCCTGTTCAATGATGGTATTCATTTCTTCAAGGTCTTCGGAAGTCGTTTCCCAGATTTTGGTATAAGGCAAAGACTTTTCCTTTATAATAAACTCAAAAGAACCTTCGAATTCAATAAATGAAACTACATATCGTATGTCTGTTGTATATCCGTTATGTCCCCATCCTGAGCTGGGATTGGAGGACAGCTGCTGTAATTTTTTTATTTCCACCTTTACATTTTATTGCATTTCAGTACAGATTTCTACCAGATAATTGCTGGGATCTTTGATATAAGCTGTTTTTTGTCCCCATGGTTTTACCGCGATATCTTCGTAAAGAACAGACCCGTTTTTTAGTGCCTTTTCTACCAAGGCTTCCACATCATCCGTAGTAAATCCCAGTTCCATTCCAAAAGGTTTGTCTTCTTTTTTTGCAGTTAAAAAGCCCTTTTTGATATTGGAATTGGCCAGGCTCACAGAAGCAAATGAAAGACTTGTTTCCCCGGTCAGCAGTTCGCCATAATCTTTTTCAGGAGTGATGAATTTTATTTCGGAACCAAAGGTGTTTTTATAAAAATTCATGGACAGTTCTACATCTTCCACGTACAGAATAACATATTTGAATTTGATCATAAGATTGAATCTGAAAGGTTTATTTCTTGTTTACAATATATTCTTCATCTACTATCAACACTGAATGGGGTCCTTGTAAAGGATATTCCTTAAAGCTTCCGAAATGACCGAAATGAAGAGGGTATTTCCGGCTAAGCTGCCTCACTTTACGTCCAAATGAATTGATGTCAACCTTTTGCAAGGAATCTTTTTTCTGTCTGCCATTGGTGAAAAAGAGCATCAGATTACAATGATCTTTACAATCAAAATCATTATAGTAAAATACATGTAGGTTTTCTTCTCTGGAAATCCGGGTCAGGTCATCAATCAATTCTTTTTTATGCTGTAAAGGCAGATTACAATCTATTCTGGCTGCATAATTTTCTGCATTACTTTTTTTGAAGTCAGAACCCACCATCTGAATGAAGCGGTGTTCTATATTTTTGAATTCCTCCTTTTCCGGAGGATAGTTTTTGCTGGATTGAATGGCAAAAGGAAGACTTGTATCCAATAATACTGCATTTTCACGGATCAATAGCTCTTCAACCTCTTTAGCAAACTGAAAATGAAAATCAAAAAGCATATGGTCTCCAATATTGATGATGATTTGATTTTCATCGATATTCAGGTGTAAATATGTTTTCTTGAAATCTGATTTTAGTGCTTCCAGTTTAGGAATAAAGTCATCTGTATTTTCCACTTGTACTCTGGCAGTCAGTTCAGCAGGAGTATCGGCATGTCCTCCAAGTCCAGGATAAAATTTGAAAAACTGGAAGTCATATAAATGGTCTGGGAATTTGAAATACCAGTATACACCTAAAATCATAGAAGATTGGTTGATAATTGTACAATAATCAAAATTAAATAAAATTTCACACTCCAAAACTTTCAAAACCCTTAAATTTGTCAACAATAAAAATTTACTTGGATGCTTAGGAACATTTCAATTGCGGCAGCTACTTTATTCTCCGTAGTTACAATCAATGCACAGAAGAACAGAAATACTCAACTGGAAAGACCTAAATTAGTCGTTGGTCTGGTAGTAGACCAGATGCGTTGGGACTATTTATACCGTTTTTATGGTAAATATGGAAATGACGGTTTCAAAAGACTTTTAAATACAGGATATTCTTTGAATAATGTACATATTCCTTATGTTCCTACCGTTACAGCGTTGGGACACACATGTATCTATACGGGATCTGTACCTGCTATTCACGGTATTGCCGGAAATGACTGGACAGATAAGGAAACAGGTAAAGGTGTTTACTGTACTGCAGATGAGAACGTTCAGCCGGTAGGTACTACCAATACAAAAACAGGAAGCCACTCTCCGAAAAACCTTTGGTCTACCACAGTAACTGACGAATTGAGACTGGCAACAAATTTCCAGGGAAAAGTAGTCGGTGTCTCTTTGAAAGACCGTGCTTCCATTCTTCCTGCAGGACACACTCCAAACGGAGCTTTCTGGTTTGATGACAGCACAGGAAATTTCATTACCAGTACGTGGTATATGAATGATCTTCCTCAGTGGATAAAATCATTCAACTCTCAGAATCTCCCTGAAAAATTAGTAGCCAATGGCTGGAATACATTACTTCCAATCAACGAATATACTGAAAGTGCACCAGACAATTCTCCTTGGGAAGGTCTGTTGGGAAGTGCAAAAACACCTACTTTCCCCTACAGTAATTTAGCAAAAGATTATCAGACTAAAAAAGACAATATCCGTTATACACCTTTTGGAAATACATTGACTTTAAAACTGGCAGAAGCTTCTGTAGAAGGTGAAAAGCTGGGTGGAGATAATATTACAGACTTTTTAGCCATAAATCTGGCATCTACGGATTATGCAGGACATAAATTCGGGCCGAATTCTATTGAAGTAGAAGATGTATATATCAGATTAGATCAGGATTTAGCTGAGTTTTTCAAGTATCTTGATTCAAAAGTAGGAAAAGGCGAGTACACGGTTTTCCTTTCTGCTGACCACGGTGGAGCACACTCTGTAGGATTCCTTAAAGAACATAAAATCCCTACAGGCTTCTTTGGAGAAGATGCGGAAAAGAATCTGAACCAGAAACTGAAAGAAAAATTCGGAGCCGATAAACTGGTCAACGCCATTGATAACTATCAGGTTTATTTCGACAGAAAAGTATTGGCAGACAACAAGCTTGAATTGGATGATGTTAGAAATTTCGCTATAAAGGAAATTGAGAAAGATCCTACCGTTTTATATGTTGTTTCTGTGGACAAAATTCAGGAGTCAAGCATTCCAGAGCCAATCAAACAAAGAATTATTAACGGGATCAACAGACAGAGAAGCGGAGATATTCAGTTAATTTCTCACGATTCTATGCTTCCGCCATATTCTAAAACAGGAACTACACACAGTGTTTGGAATTCTTACGATTCTCATATTCCACTGATCTTTATGGGTTGGGGAGTGAAGCAGGGAGAAAGCAATAAAGAATATCACATGACGGATATTGCACCTACAGTATCTTCTTTATTGAAAATTCAATTCCCAAGTGGAAATGTAGGAAACCCGATTACTGAAGTTATTGGTAGATAAATGAATGGTTCACTGAACATTTTATTGATAAATTAAACAATTACAGTATAAAAAAAACATTCCAACCCGGAATGTTTTTTTGTTTTCATGGCTTAAGTTCTTCTTATCATCTGCTGTATCTCATGATGAAACTTCTTATTTTGCTTTCTGATTTTTATAATAAGATATAACAGTAGAATTATAAGAATACCTCCCAGGAAAACAGAACCTATTTTAATATAACGATCATCAGATTTTAGTTTCTCACTTTTTAAAACGGTTTCCCTGTTATGATTGTCGATCACCTGATTAATAGACTTCAGTTCATTCTGCTTTCTTTGAAAACGCATTTCCAGGTATTTTTTATTATACTGCTGATAAAGATCCTGTTGTCCTAAAGCAAGATAATTTTCAGCCAATTCCTTGTAAAGCCCTTCATTCAGAATGATATCTCCGGTATTTTTACAAAGTTCCCCGGCTTTTAGTAAGAGATCTATTGCGGCTTGATTTTCATGCTTTTGTTTGTGTATTTCAGCAATTCCTTTCAAAGCAAATGCTTCCAGACTTTTACCATAATTCTTCCGGGCATAGCTGACAGACTGTAAAAATGACTCTTGTGCTTTGTCAATCTCATTAAGGTTCAGATAACAGTATCCAATATTGTAGTATACCACACTCATATTGGAGTAAGTGGTTTTCTTTACAGGAACCTTTTCATAATTCTGTATGGAAATCAGGAACTTTTCCAAAGCAATTTCTGAATTAGACTGGCTTTTGTAAACCATTCCTCTTATCGCATAGCTTGCTGCAGTCTCACTATATTTTTCAGGATTTTTTTCAGGAATTTTTGCAATATACTGTTCAGCCTCATTCAGTGTTTCAAGACATTTGTTAAAAAGTTCCATTTGCTGATACTGGATAGCGACTGAAATGAGAACCCCGGCCTGGCTTCTGGGATCATTGGTTTTTTGTAGAAGTTCTTTTGCTTTTAAAATATATTGTAAAGATCCCTCAAAATTTCTTTTAGCAATATTGGCTGTTGAAAGCAGCATATAGAGATCAATGGAGGTTTTTATATCATGAGATTTTTTTAATAATTGTTCTCCGATTTTGATGGTGTTATCGGGGTTGTCATATATTTCAAGTTTTGCCTTTTTTATTAAGACACTATCGGGTGTCTTTTGGCCTTTCACACAATGACAAAAAACAGCCAGCAGCAGTACTATTTTTAAAATTGATTTCATAAGACTTTTGTTTTACTGATTTCCTGAATATAGGTGTTGGGAGACATGCCGGTAACAGATTTGAAAACAGTTGTAAAAGCACTGTGTGAAGAAAACCCGGAATATTCTGCAAGATAGCTCACTTTATAATTAAGAAAAGTAGAATCAGTTCTTAATAGCTGTACAATATGATTGATTCTAAGTTTATTAATGTATCCATTGAAGTTTTTTTCCTTACTGTTAATAATTTCGGAAAGGTACTTTGTATTGATTTCCAATTGAGAAGAAAGCAGCGACAGAGACATGTTTTTATTGAGAAACCTTTCGGATTTTTCAAATTCTTCTAGCTTTTGGAGAATTTCATCTTCTTTTTCCTTTGATATTTTTGGCACCCCGCTATCTTTTATTGTATTTGTTTTTTTTAATAGGGTTGATTGGGTCCTTTGACTGGTCTGTTTTTCAAAGAAATCAAACTGTTTTTTTAAGTCTTTATTTTTATTTCTAATGACTAAAAAGTAAGCAAGTAAGCCTAAGATTATCAAGGATAAAACGAGGATCAAAGACCAGGAAGATCTTATAAGCAGATGTTTCTGAAATTCAATATTTTTATTCTGATTGGTTTCCACAAGCTTCACGAGATATCGTATCCCTTCTTTTGAACCGGAATCTGTTTTTGTTTTTAAATCAGTGTAAAGTTTATTGTACTGATGATATTTTGCATCATTATGTACCGCGTAATAATTACGGGACAGTGATTCGTAAATTTTAATTTTTAAATTATTAAACGGAAGATTCTCGATCAATCGAAGACCTGCCTCCAGTTTTTGAATAGAGGTTACATAATCCTGTTTCAGGAAATAGTATTGGGACAGATTCTCATAAGCCAAACCTAAAAGAAACGGCTGGTTTTTCTGAGATTCAAGATCAGCAATCACATTTTCTATAAGTGTTTTATACTCTATTGATTTATTCTGCTTCAGCAGATAAGAAGAGCGAAAAATTCTGTTTTCTATTTTTAAAATTCTGTTCTCTTCATTATGATTCCCAAGGTATTGGTTGCTTTTATCAAGATTTTGTAAGGCTTCAGGATAGTTTCTGTTGATTCCTGAGTTTAATGTCTGAAGCTGATACAATTTTGCAGTGGTGATTCTTAATGCCGGATTACTACTTTTAAGAAGCTTCTGATCATACAAGAGATGAGAAATAATTCTTTTCGATTGATTGTACAAACCCAGATTCTGATACTGATCAGCAAGATTATAACCACTGAAGACCTGCATACAATATGAAAGGTCATTGTTCTGATCACTATCTTCTTTTTGAGCAAAAATATTGACAGACTGTACATAGTCTCCCTTCAGGGCAAAAGCTTGTGAAATAATATTTTGAAGTACAATTTTGTGCTCTCTGTTTTGATCACTTACAAGAATTCCCTGGGTATAACTGATGCATTCGTCGGGATTCTGATACAATTTCAGAAATGCTTTATCTGCTAGCATATTGAAGTCGGGGCCAGACTGTCCTTTGGTAATAAGGAAGCAGAAAATAAACAGTAAGATTTGAAATAATTTTTGTCCTGATAAATTGTTTTTTGTGTTTTTTTGAATAATTTCGGTAAAATCCATATTCAAAATATTGTTTTATATCTGCTTGATTATTAGTGTTTTGAAAATTAAACTCTTTTAAAATTCACGAATTATGAAAGTCAATTTCTTTTAATTGAGTGAATGTTGTATTAATATTGTTTTCACCAATTCGAAACGCTAAATATAATAAAATATGAAAAATTTTTACAGAATGTCAATGAAAATATTGATAGCTTGTCTTTTCCTGAAATTTGGTTTTGCAGAAGCGCAGCTTACTGTAATAGGCCTGGGAAATTATAATGTAGGCGCAGTATCGGATAATGGAGTAGTAAGCTTGCACACCAGTGCAGGAAGTATATATAAATGGAATGCTGCAGGAGGGCTCGTACAGATAGGTTCTATAACAAATGGATATCCGGCTGCAGGCAGAACCATTGTTTCGAATGACGGAACCAAAATATCGTCCTCCGTTACCAATGCCGCAACAGGATTCAATGAAATATCTACCTATGATGTCGCTACGGCCACATGGGTAAACAGAGGCGGGCTTGTACCTACAGGATGGGATGGCAGCGTAAGCTCTACCTGGGGAATGTCGACTGATGGAAATACTATAGTTGGTCTTGGTTTTCTCACCGCAGCGAATGCGCATGCTGTGAAATGGGATGAAGTAAACGGAATGGTAGATCTGGGAAGTATAGTTCCCGGACGCAGCTCCAGAGCAAACGCAATCAATGCAGCAGGAACAGTGATCGTAGGCTGGCAGGATGAATCAACCGGAACAAGAAGCGGAGCAAAATGGCAGGATGGAGTGGAAAGTTTTATTACAGATAATAATGGGAATCATGTAGGAGAAGCAGGAGGAATTTCTGCAGACGGAAATACAATAATAGGTTCGGCAAACCCTAATCCTTATGTATGGAATGCTGTGAGCGGACTTACTTATATAACGCATCCTAATGCTTCTTTCAGCTTCAAAGGAGGTGCCACCGGGATTTCTGCTGATGGGAAAAAAGTGATCGGGTATTACAGAGCATTTGGGGCTCCTCCCATGTCAGGAGAAGGCTTTATCTGGACCTCTGCCGCCGGGAGAATTAACCTGAATGATTATGCGGCATCTTTAGGAATTGCCACTAATGGAGTAACAATGGGACTTCCTCTTGCGATTTCACAGGACGGAAAGAAAATTGCCGGGGCAGGGACGAATGCTTCAGGGCAGATGATTGCTTTTTACCTGGATACTTCTGAATTTTTATCGGTGAGTGATGCTGTGAAAGAGAAAAACAATACAGGTATCTATCCTAATCCAGTGGCTGACATCCTGTATTTTAAAGGAAAAGGAAAAATAGAGAAAGCAGAAATTTATAATATGGTTGGACAAAAGGTAAAATCATTGGATACTGTAGAAGGACAGATTGATGTTTCATCTCTGTCAAAAGGAGATTATATTTTACAATATTCCGTAAAAGGAGTACAACAGGAGTCTTATAAATTTATTAAAAAGTAACATATATAAATAGTAAAGTAGTGGGATGAATGGCTGTTTTCAATATTGAAAGCGGCCGTTCTTTTTTGTGTATATAACAAAAGGATAGCATGTTTTGTATAGAAAAGTCTGGTTTTTGGCAAATACATATAAAAAACTATCTTTGCAAAAATTTTGGTTTCCAGTATTTTGGAATGAAAAGGGAATCGGGTGTAACTCCCGGACTGTCCCCGCAACTGTAAATCGCAACACAAGTTTCTGCAAAACGCCACTGTGTAAAAACGGGAAGGAGCAGAATGCGAAAGTCAGGAGACCTGCCAGGATTATAATTAAAAAACATATTGCTTTCGGAGGAAAAGTAAAAAAGTATGGATATAAAAAGATCTTTAGTACTGCTTTTTTCATCTTATGGGTGTTTTCTTTTTGGACAAGAGAAAACCATTGACACTATTTATGTCTTCGACAACCAGATGAACAGGGTGAAACTTTTTCATCCCGTAAAAACAATTACAGCAGAAGATGCTGAAAAAAACTCCGGTAATCTTTCGGAGCTTCTGAGGTTTCAGTCGCAGGTTTTTATTAAAGAAAATGGCCGCGGAGCCGTGTCTTCACCTTCTTTTAGAGGAACTACCGCCCAGCAGACTGCATTCGTGTGGAACGGAATTAATATCAATTCTAATTTTTTAGGGCAGGGAGATATCAATAATATTGCTTTGTTCGGCTATGATCAGATCGGTATCAAAGCTGGTGGAGGAAGTGTAGTGTACGGAAGCGGTGCCATCGGGGGAAGTATTCACCTGAATAATACCCTTGATTTTAATAAAGGTTTCCATGGTTCTTTATTTTCTGAAGTGGCTTCCTTTAATACCTATAATAATTTTGTGAAAGGGTCTTACAGCAATGATAAGTTCAGTTTTAAAGCCTCCGGAAATTATTCTGTAAGTGAAAATGATTATAAGGTAAGCGATCTGAATTACATCAACAGAAACGGGAATTATTACAATACGACATTCAATGTAGGAGCATCCTATAAAATTACAAACGATCATAAGGTTTCGTGGCAAAGCCAGTTTTTTGATTCTTCACAGCATTATCCTGTGTATGAGGAAACGGGAACAAAAACAAAATATACAACTCAAAGTGTAAGAAGTCTTCTTTCTTGGGACTGGAACAAAGCGAAGTTCAGCAATTCCCTTAAAGCAGCCTACACGGAAGAGAATTTTCAGTATTTCGGTTCGTTAAGCCAGCCTAAATCCAGTGGAGGAACCGGGAAGAATTATATCTTTAAAAATGATTTTAATTATTTCCTGAATTCAAAATGGAATTTTAATATCATCGGAGAATTTCAGATTAATAAAGGAGAAGGGTACGAGAGCGGAATATCCAATGTCAGCAGGAATATAGGTTCTGTTTCAGGATTATTGCGGTATTTTGCAACAAAAGATCTGCGTTTTGAAGGAGGATTCAAAAAAGATTTTGTAGAAGATGTAAAGTCTCCTTTTATGTATTCATTCTCCGGAAAATGGAACGCCGCAAAATGGTATGATCTGAGTATTAACGTATCCAAAAACTTCAGATATCCTTCATTTAATGATATTTATTATGAACCGGGAGGAAATAAAGATCTGAGACCGGAAACCTCTACTCAGGTGGATATGACCAATGAGTTCAAAGCGGGAGATTTCAAACTTACTCTGTCTCCCTACTATATGAACATCACAGATCTTATTGTATGGCTTCCAACGGCTATGGGATACTGGCAGGCATACAATGTCAATAAATCCGAATCTTACGGGCTGGAATCTCAGTTGTCTTTCAGCAAGCACTGGGGAAATCATAAATTCAGAGCCAATGCAGCATATTATTATGCAAAAGCTATCGATAAAGAAACGAAGATGCAGAGACCTTACGTTCCCATGCACAGGGGAAATGCCGGTATAGATTACGAATATGGTTTCTTCAGGTTTTATGCACAGGGACAGCTGAACGGTGTTACCTACACCACAAGTGATGAAAAGAGATCAGAAGCTATAGATCCTTATTTTCTTTTAAATATGGGAGTTTCTACCACCTTAGCAAAAAAATATACCTTAGGGTTTAAAGTGAATAATCTAACCAATACCTACTATAAAACCGTTTCTTTCTATCCTTTACCAAAAAGAAACTATAGTGTGTATGCAGCAATAAATTTTTAATAAATTAAAATTGAATAAATTATGAAAATAACTAAACTTTTAACTGTCTTATTTGCAGTTGTACTATTGTTTAATATGTCTTCATGTACAAGTGACTCTGCCGAGTTTGAAATTTCTCCGATCACTTACCAGAACGGATATTTTATCTCTAATGAAGGGAATTTTAACAGCCAGGGTGCTAAAGTAACATTCCTGACAAGAGATTTAAGCTTGAAACAGGATGACGTATATGGGTACAATAACAATAAAGAAATTCTGGGTGACGTTCTTCAGACCATTGGTCTTAATGGAAATAAGGCTTATCTTGTGATCAATAACTCAAACAAAATTGTTGTTGTAGACCGTTATACATTTAAGAAATTAGGAGTAATCACCAATCAGATTGATAACCCGAGAGGAATTGCTTTTGCCAATGACTTTATCTATGTTGCTAACCTAAACTTCTCTACGAATGCAACAAGTGTAACGAAATATAAGGCTTCCGACTATTCATTTGTAAGCAAAATCACGATGACAGGCGGGGCTGATAAAGCAGTAGAAGCAGGTGGAAATATTTTTGTACAGAATGCTACTTCAGGATATGGAAATATGATTACTTATATCAATACTTCTAATGACAGTAAAACTGAACTTACTGTTCCGAATGGTAAGATCAACAGTACTATTTCATACAAATCCAATGTATATACAATTTCTTCTACAGCTACTGATTCTTATATCTATAAAATCTCCGGCACAGGGACTATGACGTCGGTAGTTACATTGACAGGAATTCCAAGTGCTACCAATCTTCAGATTGATAATGATAAAATCTATTTCAGTTCTGCCAATAAAGTGTATACAACAAGTTTAGCTACACCAACAGTTCCTGCAAGCCCGCTATTAACAGCTGCAGATGGTGGTCCTTATTTTACGCTTTATGGATTTAATGTTATTGATGGTAGAATTTTTGCATCAGATGTTAAACAATTCACTCAGGAAAGCGAAATGACTGTATATTCAGCAACTACGGGTACCAAGCTTACTTCCCTTAAAACAGGTGGTCTTGGTGCTAACGGAACTTTTCTTAACCCGCAATAATTATTACTTCTAAAAATAATTTTTTATTTTTTCATCATTTGTGTTTTTTTCCGGCCGGTTTCGAAGAAACCGGCCGGCTTTGTTTCCTTAAGAAAAAAAATTCCGGCGGGATGGAACATCCCGCCGGAATTTTTAATATTTTTCTAAATTGAATTATAAGGTTAATCCCAGTTTCTCAGCTTCAGCAATGACAAACTTCGTCGCTTCTTCTTTTTCATTGGGAATTTCACCTTCAAGAATAGCTTCTTTCACTTTCTCTTTCAGGATACCAATTTCACGGCCCGGCTTAAGATTAAACATTTCCATAATTTCTTCTCCGGTGATAGGCGGCTGGAAGTTTCTTACCTGATCTTTTTCTTCCACTTCCTTGATCTTGACCGCTACATATTCAAAGTTTCTTTTGAATTTCTCCTGTTTTTTAGAATTTTTAGTGGTAATATCTGCCTTGCAAAGGGTGAAAAGGTCTTCCAGATCTTCTCCTGCATCAAATAAAAGTCTTCTTAATGCAGAATCTGAAGCATCATCCGTAATCAGCGCAATTGGCCTTGATGAAAGCTTGACCATTTTCTGAACATATTTCATGTCACTTCCCAAAGGTAATTTCAATCTCTGGAAAAGTGTTTTTACCATTTTTGAACCTAAAAATTCATGCCCGTGAAAAGTCCATCCTGTTCCTTCTACAAACTTTTTCGTCGGAGCTTTCCCAATGTCATGAAGAAGGGCAGACCAGCGAAGCCAAAGATTATCGGTATTCACAGAAATATTATCCACTACTTCCAGCGTATGATAAAAATTATCTTTGTGAGTTTGTCCTTCCACTTCTTCCACGCCTTTCAGTTCGATCAGTTCAGGAATAACAAGCTTCATAAGACCGGTTTGTTCCATCAGTCTCAATCCGATAGACGGTTTTTCAGACATCATGATTTTGTTAAACTCTACCATGATTCTTTCCATGGAAACAATCCTGATTCTTTCTGCTTCCTGTTGGATCGCTTTCAGAGAATTTTCCTCAATTTTAAAATTTAAAGTGGAAGCAAAACGCACTGCTCTCATCATCCTTAACGGATCATCAGAATAGGTTTGTGCCGGTTCCAGAGGAGTTCTTAAAATTTCTTTTTCAAGATCATCAATCCCATTGAAAGGATCAATCAATTCTCCGAAATTATTTTTATTTAAAGAAATAGCCATCGCATTGATGGTGAAATCTCTTCTTTTCTGGTCATCTTCAAGACTTCCGCCTTCCACTTCCGGCTTCCGGCTGTTTTCTGTGTAGCTTTCCTTTCTTGCTCCCACAAACTCAAGTTCAAGTTCTTTATACTTGATCATAGCCGTTCCGTAAGTTTTGAATACGGAAACCTTCAATTTCGGATCTATATCCTGCGCTACATGCTGAGCAAGCTCAATTCCGCTTTGTTCCGTTACAAAATCTATATCGGTAGATGCTTTTCTGTTCATCAGCAGATCTCGCACATAACCACCCACAATGTATACGGACTGGTTATTCCTTTCTGCTGCTTCAGAAATGATTTTAAATAGTTTTAAATTCTTATTTTGATTAAGATTAATTTTCATCGTTGATAATAGTGACAATTTCTACGTATGTTACCCATTAATCATAATGAGCATACATTCTACTAATTTTTCCCTCTTCATTAAAAAACATGACTTCAACGGCATGTTTATCCATAATCGACTTATAAAATAATGCTACCGAATCTACTCCTGCTGTGGAATGGATCAGATCAAAATGGAGGTCCGGAAATTTATCCAATGCCTTTCTCCAATATTCACGAACAGCTTCTTTTCCTTTTAAAGAACTTTCTTTACCGCCTGTAGCCAGTGCAATCATAGGAGTTGTAATCTCAATATCATCTGAATAGTGGGAAAGTACATCCTCCAGATCATGAGAATTCCACGCATTGATCCACATTTGGGCAAATTCGTGATGATTCATAGCAAATAGTTTATGAGTTGAGTTTGCAAAGATAGAATTAAAAAAAAGAAATCCTGCCGATATGAACTGGCAAGACTCTAAAAAGTAAACATAAAAGTTCAGAATTCTTATTCCCGAAGAACTTTTATTCTGTTGTCATTCCATATTTTGATCACCGAAGAACCTGAGTATTTTGAAACTTTTTCTCTGTCTTCTTCCACTGCATAATCTACAAGGCTGATTATTTCCTCAGAAATATCAGAGAATTTCAATGGACTTTTTTCACCGCTGAAATTGGCAGAGGTAGATACCAATGGTCTGTTCAGTTTTGTAATCAGTTTTTTACAGAAATCATTTTTTACAAGACGAATTCCGATACTTCCATCCTCTGCAAGAAGTTCTTTAGGTAAACCTCTTGGGTTTTCATAAACAATGGTTACCGGTTTCTCACTAAGATCAATAATTTCCCATGCCATCTCAGGAACGTCGACAAGGTCCTGAAGTCTTTTTTCTGACTCTACAAGGATGATCATGGATTTGTTTTTTTCGCGCTTTTTAATGTCAAAAATCTTATTGACCGCTTCTATATTGGTGGCATCACAACCAATTCCCCAGATAGTATCAGTAGGGTAAAGAATTGTTCCGCCGGATTTTAATATTTCGATAATATGTTCCATAATTGTAGTGAATTCAAAGAATGGATAAAGGTAGAAAATATAAGAATTTCAGGCAAAAAAATGGGGTTTAAATATGATTTTTCAGCTTGATTATTATGACAAGATGCAAAGATTATAATCCATGAAAAAATGAATTAAAATAAGTTGTACGCTTAATAGGCTCAATATAATCTGGATGTAGTATTTTTTTGAAATCTTTTTTGGTAAGATGTTGTGAAATCAAGACAGGGAAATTTGATCTTGAACCTTCTTTAATTAAAGTATAAAGAATCGCATTGTTTTTAAAAAATACAATGGTTGTCTGTTCATAATCTTTACCCAAACTGTAGAGATCTGTCGGTTCATTAAGGAAAATCAGATTCCCAGAAATCTTTGAAATTCTATGATGATGTTTTTTTCCATACTCAATGATTCTGCTTTTAGCTTCTTCTTTAGGAATTTCAAACTTAATTTCTTTCAAATGTTTTTCGGTGTATTTACAATACAGCACATATACGCTACAGATGAATAAACTTATAAGAATTGCACACTCGAAGCTGTTATTAAAAGAAAAATCTACTTCTTTTAATAACAGCAGAGAAGCTCCTGCCAATGCAGAAAATCCAAAATAGATCGAGATCGTATCAAACTTATCGTATGAACTTTCTTCAAAAACTAATTTTTCAGTTTGAATACTTTCTGTGATTCTTAAATTTTTTATAGATCTCATTGCACATCAGGATGAGAATTTATGATTGATAAATTTAGATTTTATGGATAAATATAATGAGCCAGCTATTAAAAATGCAATAGAAGCTATCCACAAAAAATAACCTGTTTCCAAGCTGTATATTCTTCCCATTCTTCCATTTTCTGCAGCCAGAATTTCCTTCCAGAAAAAAAATGTTCCTGCAATTAAAAAAGCTATTGCAGCCAATATCATAGAAATTAAAAAATATTTTTTATAACAGAATACCACTGCAATAAAGAACCAAATATTAGCTGTCCATACCAGAAATTCAAATAAGCCCCCGCCTAAAAAGCTAATCGAACCTATAAGAAAAGTTTCAAATGATTTATAATCTTTAATCTCTCCCATATCTTCAACTTTAAAAGCTGTAAAACAAAAAGAAATTATGAAAATTAACAGGCTGGCAAGGGGAATTCGTTTTCTTACATCCATCCCAATTTCGATAAATACCTTTCCTCAATAATATTCAGGTGGTGATAATTGTGCCCTACAATTAGTTTTCCTATGGTTTCTACAGATATTTCATGGCCATTGGCTGTCCCTGTGTTTTGTAGAGCAGAAGGTTGAAGAGTTTCTAATAAAATCTGTGAAGATTTTCTCACCAGTTTGTATTCTTCCAAAAGTGATTCAAGGGTTCTTTTACCTGCAAAAGAATTTTCTGCATATTCATCTTCATCAAATCCGGGAAGATTGTTTTTTTCTCCTCTCGCAAAAGCTAATATTCTGTATTGGAAGACTCTTTCTGTATCAGATAAATGGAGTAGAAGTTCTTTTAAAGTCCATTTTCCTTCTGCATAAGCAAAATTGGATTGTTCTTCGGTAAGGTTGGAATAAATTCCGATGGTTTTGTCTGCTGATATCTGCAGTTCATTGATCCAGTTTCCTGATGGAATCTGATCTAAATATCTTTGGATGTATTTTTGAAAGTCGGTCATATTATTTTTTGTTTGGGTTACGGGTTTTCGGGATTCGGGGTCTTGAGATTCGGGATGGTGAGTGTAACGCATCAATTACTCATTAATCATGATTCGTCCACTCGTAGAAATTTACAGAGTCATAAAGCTCAAAACCGCTGGCTGGATACAATTGGTTTCCAATATCATTGCTTTTTCCTGTTTCTAAAAGAATTCCACATGCTTTTGAGGAACGGCAGAGTTGCTTAGATTCTTCAATCAGTTTTTTAGAATATCCTTTTCCTCTGTGACTTTCATTTACATACAGGTCGTTCAGCAGCCAGTAACGCTGCATTCTTGTAGATGAAAATATAGGATATAGCTGTACAAAACCTGTCAGGTTACCATTTTCTTCCGTAACAAAAATTTCGGAATCTTTGTTTTCAAGTCTGTCCTGAAGAAAGGTTGTAGCAGCAGGAATATCTGATTCTTTGTGATAAAATATCCTGTACTGATCAAATAATTCTGCGAGTTGTGGTAAGTCGGAAATAGTTGCTTTCCTTGAGTTTTTCATAATATCAGTTGGTGTTATAATAAATGAGAAGGATTATCAAAACCCTTCTCATTTAATGTATTGTATGTTAAGAAAAAGCTTTCTCAAGATCTGCAATAAGATCCTCTGCATCTTCAATGCCTACGCTTAAACGTACAAGGTCGTCCGTGATTCCCAGTTCAGCACGTTTTTCTGCCGGGATTGAAGCGTGAGTCATCAACGCAGGGTGGTTAGCCAAAGATTCTACACCTCCTAAAGATTCCGCAAGGGTAAATACTCTTACTTTTTCCAAGAATTTGACAGCATCTTCTTTCTTACCGGATTTAAAAGTGAATGAAACCATTCCCCCTGATTCCTTCATCTGGGATTTTGCCAGTTCATACTGTGGATGAGATTCCAATCCCGGATAAATTACCTTATCCACAGCTGGATGTGTCTCAAGGTACTTCGCTACAGCAAGACCATTGTCCGAATGTCTCTGCATTCTTAAGGCCAGTGTTTTAATTCCTCTCAATACAAGATAAGAATCGTGAGGACCTAAAATACCACCGCTTGCAAACTGAATAAAGTGAAGTTTTTCTCCCAGTTCGGCATCTTTAGCAATAAGAGCTCCTGCAATCACATCAGAATGGCCTCCTAAATATTTCGTTGCGGAGTGCATTACAATGTCAGCTCCCAAATCAATAGGTCTCTGGATATAAGGCGTAGCAAAAGTATTGTCTACTGCTACCAGAATATCTTTCCCTTTTGCAACTTCTACTACTGCTTTGATATCTACTAATTTCATCAAAGGGTTCGTAGGAGTTTCTACCCAGATCAGTTTTGTTTTATCTGTAATGACATCAGCAATTTTAGAAACATCGTCAAAATTTACGAATGTGAATTTCAGCTGATATTTTTCGAAAAGTCTCGTGAACATTCTGTAAGTTCCTCCGTAAAGGTCATCTACAGCAATCACTTCATCACCTGGGTTTAATAATTTCAAAACACAGTCGATGGCTGCAAGACCGGAACCGAAAGCCAGACCTCTCGCTCCGTTTTCAATACTTGCCAAAGAATCTTCCAATGCCTGTCTTGTAGGATTGGCAGCTCTTGAATATTCGTATCCGGAATGTACTCCCGGACTCTTCTGTGCAAACGTAGAGGTTAAAAATACAGGTACATTTACAGAACCTGTTGCAGACTCGTGGTGCTGCCCTCCGTGAATTACTTTTGTATTAAAATTCATAATTTTTTGCTTTAGGCTTAGCATTAAACAATAAAGTATATTGCTTAAGCGGATTGTTTTATTAAAATTTGCTCTAGCTGAATACAAAAAGCTTACCGCTTACTGCCTGCAGCTTACTGCAATTATATTTTTTTACTTAATAGCGGATTTTACCGCAAATTCTTCTGCAATTTCTTCCATCCACTGTGCAACATCTTCTTCTCCTGTTGCTCTCTGATACGTATTTCCTAAAGATATTAAAATCTGGTGGATAAACATCTTCATCTGGTCTACAGGCATTTCTTTGGTCCAAAGATCAATTCTTAACGCTTCTCTTGTTTTATCATCCCATACGGAAATCATGGTTGCTTTGGTATCTTGTTTTTCAATACCGCCATCCTGAGCGTTCCATGTAATATTTTCCGGTACGTGATTTTCATCAAGCTCTACATCTATCGTAATCTGAGTCTTTCTCATTTTTCTATTTTTTCTAAATTCTAAAATTTCTGTTATTTAAGTTTCGGTTTATAACCGGATTGATTAAAAATTGTGGTAGCATCCATTTTCAGGAACTCTGTTAACTTTGTTTCAGGCTTTTCCTTAAAGTATGTTTTACAGATCTGCCAGCCTGTAAAAATCCCGATTTGTGGTGAAGATTCATTGTCAATTTCTGTATAAAACTTCGAAAATGGGCCTGGTGAAATAAAACGTTCTCCCAGTCTCGGATCATCTCCGAAGATCAGATTACTTTCTACAAAATAATTCCAGATATTCGCCTCATTACTGGTTGCCCATTCATACTGCTTTTGAGTATAATTCATTTTCAGATAATCGGGAGTATCCGGAAGAAAAGCATCCTGAAGGATCATTACTTTTCCGTTCAGAATCATCTGATCAATGAATTTCTGATGATCAGGAGATTCCGTTACAATATTTTCTGCAAACAACTGTGATACTTTAGGAACAATATTCTGTGGATTCATAGATTTTTGGAAATATAGTTCCAGTCCTTTGTAATTAGGATTTCCATCACCCATAAAACCGGTTACATCTATGAATAACAGATTGCCTTTTTCATCATAAAATATAGGATCCTGTACCATCTGTAGAGCAGATGAGAACAGATATACTTTTGGATTTTTAAATTGGGGAAAGTAATATTTGATATGAGAAAATAAGCTTTGAAGCTCATTTTGCAGCTTTGCCTGATCTATTTTCCCGATAGCTTCCTTGTAGATTTTTATCTCTTCAGCATCTGCTCTTCTTTTTTCGAAATCAGCATCAGAAACACTTCCCTGGAACCATGGAAATTGAGCTTTAAACTGATCCAATGGAATGTTCTGATTGTAGAATTCTTTGGAAATATCTGTAATGTCAACTTTTTCGGCAGTTTGTTTGACTTCGATCTTCCATTGATTTTCAGGTTCTTTTTTGCAGGAAACAAGCCCTGCAGCTAAAACGGAAGAAAGCGCAATATATCTAAAAATCTTCATTATTTTTACATGGAATTTAAGTTTACAAAAATAAGGATTAAATACACAATTCATGATGAAAATTAAAATATTTACAGCGGGTTGCCTTATTTCCGGGCTTTCTTTTTTCTGCGGGCAAAACCTTGAATTTAAAGATAAAAACTTTGAAAATGCAGTGCTGGAAAATTTTGATATGAATAAAAACGGAATACTTGAATCTCTGGAAGCAGGTAGGGTTACCAATCTGTTCCTGGTTCAGAAAGGAATTACCTCAGCAGAAGATCTGTCACTTTTTAAAAACGTGAAAATGGTTGTTCTTGATGATAATAGAATTTCCAGCATTGTACTTAATGACCTGTCTCAGCTTGAATTATTTTCATGTACGGGATGCAAAATTTCTTCATTCAAAGCCGAAAATCTTAAAAATTTAAGTTCATTATATCTCGATAATAATTTGTTGGAAAGTATTTCGCTGATGGAGATTCCGAAAATTGATCAATTAACATTATCTTTAAATCAATTAAAAACAATACATCTGCTTCAGCTTAAAGTATTAAGAAAGCTGAATGTAGAACATAACAAGCTTCAGAAAATTGATATTTCCGGCAACCCGGCTTTACAAACCCTTAATATAATGGGAAATAAGATAAGAGAAACAGATATAAAGAAGGGTGCTAAAACTAACGTAACCATTTTTGGAGCTGAAGAATAAACTAATAATTATGATGATAGAAACAGAACGACTGATTTTAAGAAAACTCGAAGATGAAGATTTTGAACGCATATTTTTGCTGGATTCCAATCCTGAAGTTATGAAATACATTGGTGTACCGGCTTTGACGGATATCAATGAATCAAAAAAGGTCATCAGCATGATTCAGAAACAGTATGAGGAGAATGGAGTAGGAAGGCTTGGAGTGGTAGAAAAAGAGAGCGGACTTCTGATAGGATGGAGCGGCTTGAAACTGCTTACCCATGAAACCAATGGTTATAAAAATGTGCTGGAACTGGGATATCGTTTTCTGCCGGAATCATGGGGAAAAGGATATGCTGTGGAATCCGGAATAGCTTCTGTGGATTATGGTTTTAATGACCTGAATGCGGAAGTCATTTATGCCTATGCCCATTCTGAACATGATGCTTCCAATCATATTCTAAGAAAATTAGGATTTGAAAAAAACAGCGAATTTGAAGAACCTGATGGCATTTGCTTTTGGTACGAACTAAAGCGTGAAAATTACGGTAAAAAATGATAACAATACGAAAAGAAGAAAAAGAAGATCATCAAAAGGTCTTTCAGCTGACGGAAGAAGCTTTCAGAGAAATGGAATACAGTGATCATCAGGAACAGTTTCTGGTAGAAAAACTAAGACGTTCAGAAGCTTTCATCCCGGAATTATCATTGGTGGCCGAAGATGAAAAGGGTACAATTGCCGGACATATTCTGTTTACTAAAATTAAAATTGTCAATGAAGAAAAATCGTTTGATTCCCTTGCACTGGCACCCGTTTCCGTAAAACCTGAGTTCCAGAATCAGGGAATCGGAGCGAAACTGATTCTTGAGGGACATCGTATTGCGGAAGAACTGGGATATGAATCGGTGATACTGATCGGGCACGAAAAATATTATCCGCGCTTTGGTTACAAAAAAACAAGTAATTTTGGAATTTCTTTTCCATTTGATGTTCCGGAAGAAAACGGAATGGCTGTAGAATTGGTAAAAGACGGATTAAAAGATAAAAAAGGAGTGGTAAAATACCCTCATGAATTTGGAATAGACTAAAAAATATAAACAATGCAGACACAAAAAGTAATAGATCATATTGTAAGCTGGTTAAAGGATTATGCTACAAATGCTAAGGTAAACGGATATGTAATCGGGGTTTCAGGAGGAGTAGATTCCGGAGTAGTTTCTACTTTAGCAGCAATGACAGGCATGAAAACATTACTGATCGGAATGCCGATCCGCCAGAAAGCCGATCAGGTAGATCGTGCACAGGATCATATGAATGACCTTAAATCCAGATTTCCCAATGTAGAAACAATATCCGTCAATCTTACGCCGGCTTTTGAAGAGATCTATAAAACCTTCCATGTAAATGATGAGGTATACCCAAATGAGAATTTGACTTTTGCCAACACAAGAGCACGTCTCAGAATGCTTACACTTTATTATTACGGACAGCTGAACGGGCTTCTTGTTTGTGGAACAGGAAACAAAGTAGAAGATTTCGGAATTGGATTTTATACGAAATATGGAGATGGCGGGGTAGATGTTTCACCGATTGCTGATCTTTATAAAACTGAAGTATATGAACTTGCTAAAGGATTAAATCTTATCAAAAGTATTCAGGAGGCTATTCCTACAGACGGGCTTTGGGATACGGAAAGAACAGATGAGCAGCAGATTGGCGCTACGTATCCGGAACTGGAAAAAATCCAGAAAGAATATGGAACGAAAACGGCTGATGACTACGAAGGAAGAGATAAAGAAGTGTTCCTGATCTTCGACAGAATGCATAAAGCTGCCAGACATAAGATGGATCCTATCCCGGTTTGCGATATTCCTGAAGAATGGAGAGCATAACAATACTATTCATTGGTAAGCTGAATAATACATCATATAGTAAATAATAGTTATGAACGGAAAAATAAGATCTGTATTTTTTATATGTCTGGGACTCCTTTTCGGAATGTCTGTAATGTATGTCTACAGAAACTTTATTGAAAATAAGAAAGATCGGTCAGATTCTGTAAAAAAAGAAACAGTGAGTTACGGAAGTACTTCTTCCGATGGAAGTTCATCTGGTCAGGTTTCTATAGATCAGCTTACAGAAGAGAAAACGGTAATCAGCTATGTAAAGCAAAATCATAAGCTGCCGGATTATTATATCACTAAAAAAGAAGCAAGGAAACAAGGTTGGAATCCTTCTCAAGGAAATCTTTGTGATGTACTTCCCGGAAAAGCTATCGGCGGAGATCATTTCGGAAACAGAGAAGGACGTTTGCCGGATGGAGAACGATACTTTGAAGCAGATGTAAACTATCATTGTGGTGGAAGAAATGCTGACCGTATCATCTATACTCAAAATGGCGATGTATACCTTACCAAAAACCATTATAAAAGTTTTGAAAAACAATAATGCGTAAATAGCATCAGGTCATTGCTTCGTCACTTTGTTCCTCGCAATGGATAGTGCATAATTTGTATTTAAATAATGATAAGTCGTAATTTTGAAAAATAAAATATTGTATGAGTGGCTCTGAAAAGATCCGCAAAAAATGCAAGACTTTTTTAATCAATAAAAATTGGAAATTTAATTCAATATGAAGACAGTATATATAGATTTTACAGACATAGGTGACTATGAAGATTTTTACACCCAGCTAAAGGAGAAAGTTGAGCTTCCTGAGCGTTTTGGGGATAATCTTGACGCCCTTTTTGATACCATCACCGGTAGTCTGGAAATGCCGCTCCATTTAGAATTCGTCAACATGACTGTAGATCAGCTGGAGATATTCGAAGATCTTCTGACGACGCTGGAGGATGCGGAAGAAGAAGTGGATGATTTTAGTTTTACCTATTATCTCGAGCAGTATGAAGACGAAGATGACGATGTAGAATCTGAAGAATAATAAAAAAGAAAGGCTGTTCCAATACAGGAAACAGCCTTTTTTATGCTGATCCTTATTCTATAGTATTGAAATCTTTATTCTTTATCATACAAACCTAACAGGTTTTCAAAACCTGTTAGGTTTCTTATTTTATTTCACTGTAACGTTTGTTCAGGACTAGCCGATGTTAACTTTTTGCTTCACAGCCTGTAAAAGCTTCAAACTTGGACGGTGTTTAAAATATCAAGTTTACTTTAGTTAAAAATCTCATCTTTTCAATTTGCTATCTCGCTTTAGTTACAAAAACGTCGAATCAAAATAAAAAGGAAGCAGATCTTTCACTGCATGTACTTTTACAACCTCCTCATTCATGCTTGAGAAATAAAGATCGATGTTTTCATTCTGTTTGGTTTCATACTCAATTAAACTCTGGCGGCATGCTCCACACGGAGGAATTGGAGGGTTTTTCTCATGAAATTCTTTAGGTCCGCCCACAACGAAGATCTTTTTTATTTTCACATCCGGAAAGTTGGCAGCTACCCAAAAAACTGTCGTTCTTTCTGCGCACAATCCTGACGGATAGGCTGCATTCTCCTGATTGTTCCCGGAATAGATTTCTCCGTTTTCCAGTAATACGGAACATCCTACCAAAAATTGAGAATAAGGTGCATATGCATTCTCACGAGCCTCTTTGGCTCTCTCAAATAATTGTTTTTCTATATCGCTCAGCTCACTGCTATTTTTAAAATATTCGTAACCGATCTGTATGTCTTTTTTCATATATTGTCAACTAAAAAAGGGGGGTAAAATTAGTTCTTTTTAATGAAGTGGGCAATATTTATTCTTCCCCTGAAAAGTTCAATTTTTTAATGTTTAAAAATGTTATACACACCGATAAAATTCAGAAATATAGAGTTGAAAAACAGATGGGTAATGTCACCCATGTGTATGTATTCATGTGAAAACGGAGAGGCTAACGACTTCCATTTTGTACACTACGGAAGCAGATCGCAGGGCGGTACCGGTCTTTTGATGGTAGAAGCTACAGGAGTAGAACCCAAAGGAAGAATTACCAATCACTGCATGGGAATCTGGAATGATGAACAGGCAGTGAAACTGCAAAGAATCGTAGAATTTGTACACAAAAATTCAGAAAGTAAAATAGGAATTCAACTGGCCCATGCCGGAAGAAAAGGATCAACATGGAATAATATACAGATTCCTGTGGAAGAAGGTTGGGAAACGGTGGCACCAAGTCCTATTCCTTATCACCCTACGGAAAGAATTCCGCATGTACTGAGTACAGATGAGGTAAAGGACATTGTTCATAATTTTAAAAAAGCAGCCCGAAGAGCTGTAAAAGCAGGATTTGATATCATCGAAATTCATGGAGCTCACGGATATTTGATCCATCAGTTTCTGTCGCCGCTTTCCAATATCCGAACGGATGAATATGGAGGCAGTTTTGAAAACAGAATCAGATTTCTGATCGAAATTGTAGATGCTGTTAATGAAGAACTGGACGAAAATACTGCCCTTTTTGTAAGAATTTCAGGAACGGAATATGCTGAGAATGGCTGGGATATTCAGAGTAGTGTAGCGCTGGCAAAAATTTTAAAAGAGCATTCCGTAGACCTAGTAGATGTATCCAGCGGTGGAAATATTCATGGAGCGAAAATCCCGGTTTTCGATGGTTATCAGGTTCCTTTTTCTTCGCAGGTGAGAAATGAGGCTGAAGTAAAGACAGGTGCGGTAGGATTGATTACCAGGGTAGAACAAGCCGAAGAAATCCTTCAGAAAGGGGATGCTGATCTTATTTTCATAGCACGGGAGATTCTTAGAAATCCTTATATTGCTGTTCAGGGATCTTTTGAAATGAAAGAAGACTGCTTTTTCCCGCATCAGTATACCAGAGCCAAAATCTCTTCTTAGTTACCCCAATAATCTGTAAAACCACAGAAATGAATATTGATGATTTCATGCTTACCTGCCCCAGTAAAAAATTCCTTGGGGTAGAATGTCTGGGATGTGGCGCTCAGAGAGCGATCCTGTTGGTATTTGAAGGGAAGTTTTCGGAAGCGTTTCAAATGTATCCGGCTGTATACACTTTATTATTATTCTTTTTGATCCTTGGGGTAAGTTTTATCGATAGAAAAAGAAAATACAGTAAAATTTTAATGATTATGGTGGTCGTTAACCTGATTATTATGGTAATCGGGTATATGTACAAACATTGTTAACTATTAGAATCAACGGTAACTGTTTGATTATTAGTTGATTTTGTGTTTTGATCTTCTTCGGTGTTATATAGAAAAATTTTAATAAAAAATATAATTTATTAGATTAAAATTCCTGTATTGTTTTGTTGTGTAGAATTTTAAAATGTCGTAGAACTACTACAATTTATGAAACAGTGCCTTAAAAACTTTTTAAATTAGAACATGAACTTTATCTTTGTTATATAAATCCTATAGCAGGGATCTCGTTAATGATTAAAATTTAAGAATATGGCAGGAAATTCAAGAGGAATCTTAAAATTCAATGGAGGTGAAGGTCAGAAGTTGTTAAAGCTTAACTATAGTGTGTCAAGATCTACAGATGTTTCAGGACGTGTAGCCTCTGACCCGTCAAACGCATTGATCAAAGTAACAATTGAAGCAACAGAAAAATCTGATGTTTTAGAAAGTTTATTAAACAGTAAATACAAACCGACTAGCGGAGAAATCAACTTTAATAAATCTCACGAAGAAGGAACATTGATCTCTCTGAAATGGGAAAACGGATATGTTATCCAGCATGAAGTAGACTTTGATGCCATTGATAGCAATAATATGCTGATCAGCTTTGTAGTAAGTGCTGAAAGCATCACATATGGAAATTCATCTTATGACGGACTTTGGCCGATGAGCTAAGTCTTTCATGAGCCAGAAATAAAAGACTGTCCTTACAAGACGGTCTTTTTTTACCTAGGACTATATTCTGCAGGATTTTTGTTTTTAATTTTTAAACTCTCTTTCTGTTGGATAATCGTTTAAAAAACAAATCAAATCACTAAAAATATGTCAAATACACCTGGAAACTCACAAGCGGCGTCTTTTCGTCCGACGCAGAATGCAGATGGTATTTCCGAAAACCATCACACAGGTATCAACCGTCTGGTAAAGCTTTCTCTTGTCATAGAAGGGAAAATTATCAAGTACTACAAGCATTTCAGGCTTAAACAAAGTACCAGACGACATCACGAATTTACACTGACACTGGCACACGATACTCTGGGAGACAGACAGACCCACTCACTGGAGGAAGCTAATAAATTTCTCGGAAAAAGACTTACGGCGGTTATTTCCTATAAAGATATAGATAACAGTCCGGAACGAACTTTTGTGGGAGTGATTACCGGAGTAGGATTCAGTCAGGAGCATATGAGTCTGGGAAATATTGTACTCACAGGATACAGTCCGACCATCCTTCTTGACGGGGCACCGCATATCCAGAGCTTTGGAGGAGGCCAGCCGGTTAATATCGGAATTATTGCAGAAGAAGTGATCAAACAGGGGATTGATAAAAGCCGTTTTGATATCAGGGTAGATGCCAATAATTTTTCTCAGATCATCTATAGCAGCCAGTATGATGAAACCCATTATAACTATCTGGCAAGAATGGCTGAAGCCTATGGTGAGCAATTTTACTATGACGGTGAAGTTTTACATTTCGGAAAACTTCCGGCTCAGAATAAACCTATTACCCTTACGTACGGAAGCAGCGCCAACGAAATAAAGGTTGAGCTGAAAGCGGTACACACCAAACCACAATTTTACGGTTATAACAGTAATAAAAATGAAAGGCTGACTTCAGGGTCTACACCCATCAAACACGTAAGTGATCTTGCAAAAACAGCATACAGTCATAACGACACTATTTATAAGACTCCGGCTCTGCAGATTGCTCCCATTAAAGCCACTACACATCTGGATGTGGAATATTCGCAGAAAAGCGCTTCAGGAAGTGAGGCAGTAAATGTTTTTTCTGTTTCAGGAAATACAACGGTTCCTTTCCTTCACCCGGGGTGTGTAGCAGACGTCCAGATGCGTAAACAGGATTCTAATGAAACTTCATATTTCACTAGAATCATGATTACAGAATCAGAACATGAAATTGACACCATCGGTCATTATAAAGGAAGCTTCGTAGGAATAGCAGCAGATACAGGGTTTCTTCCAAAGCCGGAATACACCATTCCGAAAGCTGAGCCACAAACTGCCACCGTAATTTCCAATACGGATCCCGAAGGACAGGGAAGGATACAGGTAAGATTTGACTGGCAGACCAACGACACCACTCATTTTATCCGTATGATGAGCCCTGATGCCGGAGGAACAGATCAGATTACCCAAAACCGTGGATACGTAGCAATTCCGGAAGTGGGAGATCAGGTGATGGTTAATTTTGTGCACAGCCATCCGGACAGACCTTTTGTAATGGGGGGAATGTTCCATGGAGGCGTAGCGTTAGGAGGTGGCGTTAACAATCATCTTAAGTCTATTCAAACCAGAAGTGGAATCAGGATTCTGATGAATGACGAAGAAGGAAGTGTAACCATTCTTGATCCGAGTGGTAATACCTATTTTATGGACGGACAGGGAAATATCAGTATGAAAGCCCCTAAAAACTTTACGTTGAATGCGGGTGATAATATCAATATCACCGCAGGAAAAGAAATTTCTATAGGCGCAGGAGCAAGTATTACCAGTACCGCAAACGATAATATTGTTTCCATCGCAGGAAAAGATATGAAACTTACGGCTTCGGGAGATATTACGGAAACTTCCGACACCAGAACGGAAATGATTGAAAAAGAATTCAAAAGACAATCTGAAACCTCCAATGAAATTGCAGGGGAAATTTCCATGTTCAGTCAACTGGAAAATATGACCATGCAGAGCGGAAAGATTGTAGAATTCAACAGTGCTGAAAAATCAAAACTCTTCTGATATGGCAATCATCAAAACAGCAACTAACCTGCGCATAACAGTTAAAGATTCTTACCATCTGAGTGTAGGAAAAAAGGTTGAGAAAATAGCAAAGAAAATCAATGTGGAAGCCTATAGAGATAACCTGGTTTTAGCAAGTAACAAGAAGATTATGTCCCATGGCCATAAGTAAATATAAACTGCTGATTCTTTTTATATGGTGTTTTTCATTAACGAATTGTCAGAATAAAAAAATGGAAGAAAAATACAGTTGGCTGGGAACCGTTTCTGCCCCGGAGGAGTACCCGATGGAAGTCTATGAAGGAGCTATTGTTGCAGATGGTTTTACTTACAGTTTTGATGCCATCTGGGGAACACAGAATACAGGCTGGGGTAAAGAAGGCGGTACCATGAACGTCAATACCGAAAGTATGAGTGCGCCCCATAAACTGGAATTTACATGGTACTCTTTGGTAGAAAATAAATTCTACACCGGAAAATGGGACCTGGATAAAGAAAAGATCAAAAAACTTTTGGATGAGGGGTTTGTAGATCAGGACACAAAAAAGAAAGCCACTTACAATTCCTTTGTGGTAGGATTAGCTCCACAGGGAAGAGTTGTGCTTTGGATGAAAGGTCCGGGAAACCAGAAAGAAGTAGGTGCTTTTCAGGCTCATGATACCATTATCACCAAAGAAAAAGCATACGATAATGCTCAGTATATGTTGAATGAAGGCTTTGCAGAAAGAATGTTGAAAGATCCGTCTTATAAGACATTCAAGCCGGAAATTCGTGAGAAAATTGAAAAAGAAGGTTATCCGCCAGCAGATATTTATAACGTATACCGGGAAAAATACAGCTGGAAACCTTCCGTGATTCTCCCTGAAGGAGCCACCTGGATAGATTTTGGTTTTACCAGTTACAACGGCGAGCAGGAAAATCTTTTTGACCAGAGCTTAAAAGTGAATACGTACAAAAGCAGGGCTATACCACGATTCTGCGGTTTTTACTGGAAAGACAAAAACAACAACAGGTATGCAGTATGGATAGACGCTTTTGATGATAAAGAGATATTTGATCTGTTTCAGAAATCAGGAAAAGACAAAAATATTGATCTGACCATTAAAGTAAACGAAGACAATACAAAGGTCCTGGTCTCTTTAGAATCTGAAAAAGAAAAGCTGGCAGTTACCAAAGCAAAAATAAGGGTGTCCCGAAAGATAGAATGATAATATTCACTCAGTCAATTTAAAAACAAGAACGATGCACAACAATCAATTTGGAAGTTATACACCATCTGTATCCAAAGAGGAAGTACTGGATATTACCATTGGGATTTTTTTTGACGGAACCCTGAATAATAAAACCAATACAGAGGAAAGAAAAAAGGGAACAGATGCCCACAAAAAACATGGTGGTGGAGCTAAAGACAATACCAGTTATAATAATGACTGGAGTAATGTAGCCCGCATGTGGGATAACTATGATAAAAACTTCGGAATTTATATAGAAGGTATCGGTACACTGGATAAAGAAGGAGATGCTACGCTGGGATATGCTTTCGGAACCGGAGAAACCGGGATCAGATCAAAAGTGAGAAAAGGCTGCGAAGAAATTGTAAAAAAGGTGAAAACCATTAAAGCAGAAAAGAAAGCCGATAAAATTGCTGTTCTTACTTTCGATGTATTCGGATTCAGCCGTGGAGCTGCTGCCGCACGGAATTTTGTATATGAAATTGGAAAAGCAAAATATAAAGCCAGTTCACGCACCGTCGCAAATGAAGCTGTTTCAGTGACTACCTATTCAGATGATGACGGGAAAAGTGTAGACGCAGAAGAACTTCCGAAATGGGGGCACCTTGGCCTTAAGCTCGAAGAAGCAGGATTAAAGGTAGATGTTTTAAAAGTAAGGTTTCTGGGGATTTACGATACCGTTTCTTCCTATTCAAAATATCTGTCACCAGTTCCCAATTTCAGCAATGATGTAGAAGAATTAAGCCTGAATGAAATTGGAAAAGCCCAGACTGTAGTTCACTTTATCGCAGCCGATGAACACAGAGAAAACTTTGACCTGACAAGGGTACATATCGGAACTGAAAAAACTTTTCCGGGTGTACACTGCGACGTGGGTGGTGCCTATGAAAACGGACAGGAAACGTGGGAAGAAGTGGAAACATCCTGGACAACCAGTTCCAAATTAGAAGCATTAAAAGCAGAACTCGTATCAGAAGGTTGGTACGAAAACGATATGCTTACCATTACCCCCGGGTTCTATTTATCATTGAGAGGTTCCCGTTATCTGCTGAAAACTTACAGCTATATTCCTCTACATTTTATGGCTGAATACGGCATTGAAAAAAATCTTCCTATCACCTTGAAAAAAATGACTGATGATAAATATTCCATTTTGAATGATCAGTTTTTAATAGGAATAAAAGACCGTCTCAGAACTTATGTGATGGGAAATGGCAAACCTTATGCCTTCAAACATTTTAAAGCGCTGCGTGATGCTTATGGTGGAAACGAAGTCCCGGAAGACCGTCAGGATGCTTATCAGAAAGAAGTAAAAGAACAGAACGATTTGAGATTCCTTCGTCTTCATTACCTTCACTGGTCAGCAAGAAGAGAAAAAATAGGTATGGATCCGAGACCGAACAGAACAAGAGTTATCCATTAGAATTAAATTTAAAAAAAATGCCATCCAAAGAAAGAAATTGAAGCAGGAACATTTATGCAGAAATATAATATACATACCGTTCAGAAAGATGAAACTTTAAAAAGTATAGCCTCGCTGTACGGGCTGGATAAAGATGCATTAAAACTTTTCCATAATAACCACTGTGCTGTGAAAGATATGATTCTGATCAATCTCAACGGGCAGAAAGAGCTTTTTGTTCCGAGAACAGCGGTTGCTGATCAAAAGAGTCTGGTTAAATTCGGAAAAGGAAACAGCCTTACTCTTCAGCCTGAAAACAAAGTGCGAAGATACAGTGTCGTTATTACCATTGAAAAAGGAGAATCGAAAAACGAATTAAAATATGAAACATCAGTTCGCTGGCTGAAAACAGAAAAAGGACATCATTTTTTTGAGATAGACAGAACATCAAAACTCTATCTCAACGAAGAAGAAGTAAATGAAATTGCAGATCTGCTGGCTTACAGAACCTCCGGGGTTTTATATCCTTTACAGATCAGTGCAGATGAACATGGAAAGTTTGAAACCGTAGAAAATGCAGAGGTCTTTTCCAAAAGATGGGCCGCTGTAAAAGAAGAACTCTATAAAGAATTTGAAGGCGAAACGGTAGACGAATACTGCGGAAAGATTGAAAAAGTGATCAGCCAGCCCGAAGCCATCAATATGTATATTAAAAATGATTATTTCATCCGCTCTTTATTTTTTGGAATATATCAGCGTTTCGGAAATGAATATAGAACTGAGATGACAGAAACCTTTCCGGTAACAGATAATGCCATTGAACCTGCATATAAACTCACACTGGAAACAGATCCGGTGAAAGGAGAAACAGGTCTGATTACCATAGAAGGATATGGAAAGTTATATGAAGAAAGAAATATTGATGATTTTATAAGAAAATCACCTTTTTCATTGATTATAGAAGATCATCCTGTGATGAATGAAGAAGGAACTTTCAGACTCATAGGCTATCTGAAAGGAGAAACTTCACTTCCGGAATCTCTTTACCTCGAATGCAGTATCATGCTGCAGGAAGAGAAAAAGATTTCAGTATCAGTTTCAGGAATTGATGAAAACTAAATTACCATTTCACTAAAGATAAAATTAATATGGCAGAAAAACATATTGTAGTACAGGGCGCCCTATGCAAATGCCAGTTCGGACAGGTTCCGGACAAGCTGAAAGTACTTACACACCAAAAAGAATATGCCAATGATAAAAGCGCTTCCAAAAAACTGATCGTTACTACGAAAGAAATAGGAGCAGCCACATTTGAAAAAAACACATTCGGAAACTGTACCAAAATGGGAGGTCCGCCTCCACCATGCAAAATTATGGTTACAGAATGGCAGAATTTTTATGATAAAGTACAGCTCAGCAATGGCGGATATATCATTGTGGAAGACAGCAAAGCCGTGTGTGCTGTTGCCGGAACGCCATGCATCGAGATTATAGACCACGGGCAAAGAGCAGAAGCCAGCCAGCAGAACTTTAAAAATGCCGACAAAGATGTTCAGCAGCAGATCAATCCGCTGGTAGATTCCGAAGAAATGTATAACGACCAGCCTTCAGGAGGAGGGCAGGATGGTGCAATCTAAATGATAAGAAAATGGCAAAAGGCGTAAAAAAAATAAAAGTTGTAAGCGGATTGTATTACCCCAAAATGTCTGTATTAGGGCAAAGGATTACCATAAAACCGGATCAGTGGGTGCAGTTTGGTGTGGATGAATGGCTGCCGGGCACCACAGATGCCGACAAAAAGAAACCTCTTACCTGGATGAGGCAGAACAGCAGCAAAAAAATTATCATCAATCAGATAACCTCTGCTACCGGATATAAATTTTTAATTGGTAAGCAGTACTGCGGAAGCTATCAGTTTTATATTGAAGCCAGTCTTTCAGGAGTAAGAGACCCTAAAGGTAATACAGGGCTATATGTAAAAGGCTGGTGTGAACCCAAAATTGTGAGCAGCAAATGGTCTACCCAGAAGAACAGCAAAAGCATTAAAAACAATAAAAAAGTTGATTATATTTCCTATGGACATATTGTTCATCTGAACCTCGTGACAGAAGGACTCAATGGAAATACAGTCAGCATTGAATTGTGGAATCAGCAGTCCGCAAAAGCAGATAAACTAGTACATACCTATAACAATGTACAGGTAATAGACGGTGAAGTGAATCTGAAAATAGAAAACACCTTTGCCTGGATGGCCTTTGTAGACAATATCCAGAATGTAGAGGAGTTCTATGTTAAAGTAAAAGATGTTGCATCCAAAAAGTACATTAAAGACAAGCTTGGAGATGACCTTCATGCCATCTATCTGAATGTAAAAAATAAAGTAGTTACTACCAATACCAACGGAGCCCAGAACCAGACACCAACTAAAGTGTATAAGCCGGATGTAAATTCCGTCAGGCTGGAACCTTGTAAGTTTGAAGTGATCAAAATCACAGAAAGTGAAATAAAAGACGGAAAGGCTAATAATATAACCGTTAAAGTTTTTGATAATGGTAATGGTATAAAGCAAATACAGTCACCGGCGCTTCAGGAACATATTAAAAGAACCATCTTTTATAAATTCGATTCTACAGAAATTGATAAAGATGGAGTCGCCATCCTGAATAATGTACTCAAATTCCTTTTAGAACATAAAGATGCCACCATGAATCTGAGTGGCTACGCTTGTGTAATCGGAAAACAGAATTACAATAAAGGTCTTTCCCAGAGAAGAGCGGATGTTGTGAAAAAATTCTTTGCAGACGGTGGATTAGATCCAAGAAGAATCATCTCTGTGGGAAAAGGAGAAGTAGATCCTACTGACGATAAAAAAGGAAGAGATAATATAAAGTATAAAAATGAGAAAGACTACGAAAATAACCGTAGAGTAGACATCTCATTTGTATTCAATGCCCATGATGCACAAACGGTTAACTATGAAGTGACAGCACCTAGTGTATCCATGAAGAAAGATATAACGATTGATGTTACCGGTTTTCAAACCAATGAATGCTTCAGAGACAGCAAAGGGAAACATAAAAAACAGGTCCTGATGGTAGATGTAGGTCAGGCAATAGATAAAGGAGATACTGTAAAGACATTTACCACACCATCATTTAATTATGGAGTATACTCAGATCTATCACAATTCAATGCTTTTCCTATACAATATATCTGGCCGATGTGGACCACCCCCAATCAGTTCCATCTTCACGCACATTCCTGCAGGTATTTTAGCAATGAAAAGAGAACAACCGTATTAATCAAAGCTTACCCGGACATTAAATGGACACTCACTTTCTTTGTTAATCTTACCAATGAACTGAGTGTGAAATGGCAGAACCAGCCAGCGGCAAAACATAAAGACCTACAGGCTAAAGCCGGTAAAATAGGTGCTGAAAGAAGATGGAAACAAAAGGATGCTTCCTTCGGATTCAGCCTGAAAAGTGAATGGGAAAAGAACAGAAGCGGCAGTTTTCAGAAAAGTAAGGAAGTTAAAGGAGAATACGAGACAAAATTCAAAAAGCTTTATGATCTTTTCGGATCAATGGGAGCAATGTCTGACGGTATTACCAACAAAACTAAAGGACAGGTTAGAAATATAGGTTTTAAAGGTCTTCCGGTAACTTTCGCAATCAAGCCTCCCAATATTAATCTGAAAGGTGAATGGTGTTTGGAAAGAGCCAAACAGAAAAATACCGAAATAGAAAGATTAGGAACAAAGGTTGATATATCTTTTAATGCAGAACCCCTGATAGGATTAGAAGTTACAATAGACCTCCTTTGTACAGCTGTAGGACTGGTGGCAGGAGCCGTGAGTGGTGGAACCGCGGCACCAGGTGCTGTAAGGTTGTATGGAGTGATCAAAGACCAGATGAATACAGGAGTTGAGTTTGGGAATGATGATTTCGGAGCTAAACTGAGTTCAGATGTTTACATTGATCTTGTTATTTCAAGTGAAATCAAAACATCAATTGGTTTTTCATTCAATACCGTAAGTGAAAAAAGTGATAAGCAAGGAAAAATAGAAGCTAAAAATACCCTTAAAATTGAATTAAAAGCAGGGGTTTGGGCAAAAGCAGAAGCCAATCTTGTCATTGTGAAAGTAGAAGGATATTTTGAAATGAGCGGAAAGGGATCAGCTTCCATTACATTCGGGCATGGTGTGAAATTTGATGATAAAGGATTAAATTACCGCCCGGAATTAGGATTTGATGGACTCAACGCTGAGTATGTGATTAAAGGAAAAGTAGGAATGTCTGCAAAAAAGAAAATACCTAGAGGTGGCAGTAAAAAACCGGCAGAACTAAAAGGAAGTTCAGAAGACGATGGTATTATCGCAGAAGGTAAATTTAACGAAATTGTACCTAAATTTGATGTCATCAAAAGTCTTGAAGAACTTTTCGGATTCAGTGCCGATATTCCGTTAATAAGAAATTAGATCATATGAAAAAGATAGTTTTAATAATTTTGTGTTTTATCATGTTTGTATCATGCCAGTCACAACAAAAAACAGATCTGGAAAAAATAGATTTTTCCAAAGGATATAAAGAAGTTCTGAAAGATACCAAATATCAGACAGAAGCGAGGGAAATTGTAACTACATTGCCTGTAGCTTATACCAAAGATGTTTCCAGATATAAATTCGGAAATATATCGTTTCCCGAACACAAAGAAAATAATGTAAAAAACTCCACCGTAGGATTACTCATTAACAATACTACAGAAAGGCTTACTAAAGGCGTGAAAATAGAACTGGAAGATACTGCTGCAGGTAACGATCTTTTAGCCTATCTCAAATCACAATACAAAAATCCTAAAGTTCTTGCAGGAGTTCCTGCAAAGAACAGTGAAGGTAAAATATTGGGGAATGCAGCCTATGCCTGGGATTTGAAAGGTAAAACAATGGTATTGGTACAATATTATGAATACACCAATAATAAACCCAATACTTCCTCTGTTCTCTATATTGTAGACAATCAGGTGAAGACGGCAGACGGGCAGGAAACAGCAGCATCACACCTGCTAAAAACGTATACTTCATAGCAGATTCTTATTGATGGATAATTATGATTATTATGCAGAAAAAGTAATTACGTATTTACCGTTAGTTATACTTTCTGTCATTGCAGTTATTTTACTACTTCCTAATTCTAGAAAAAGATTTTTAAGAATTCAGGCATCATTACCCACATCCAAAATAAAATCTGTGGCCATGGGGCTGGTAGAAATTCAGGGAAAACTTATTATGAAAGAACCTTTGATTTCACCCGTCGCGAAAGAAGAATGCATAGGATATTATTATACAATTGAAGATGTGACCAGAGATAAAGAAGGGAAAAATTCTTATAAAACAATTCATAGAGAAACCCAGTGCAATCTCTTTCTGATGCAGGACGATTCAGGAACCATTGAAATACATCCCGAAGGCATAGAATTGATATTCATCGAAGAAACCAATGTAAGTTATAACGGACAGAAAAGATACAAGGAAACATTGCTTAAATCCGGCCAGGAAATGCTTCTGGTGGGAGCTGCCGATTCAAGAAACGGGGAAGCTTTCATCAGAAAAGATACAGGGCATAAGATTTTAGGAATTACTACTGTTGCAGGAATTTCAGTCTGGAATAAATACCAGCCCCTGTTGAGGTCATTTATTGTCACCTGTATTGTTATACTTATCGTAATGATTTTAATCTTATCACAATAATGAATCAACTTGTAGCAATTGTTATCGCCGTTTTTCTTATCGTGGCCATCGTGGCTTTTTTCATCAGTTTGTATAACAAGCTTGTCATGCTGAAATTCAATGTGGAAAAAGCGTATGGGAATATAGATGTTATTCTGAAGCAAAGAGCAGACGAAATTCCAAACCTTGTCAATGTAGCCAAACAGTTTATGGCACATGAAAAAGACCTGCTTACCAAACTGACAGACCTAAGAACTTCCTATAATAACACCAATGATTCCGACAGAAAAACAGAGCTTGCCAATGAGACATCAAAAGCACTTTCATCATTTTTTGCTGTTTCAGAAAACTATCCCGGCCTGCTGTCAAACAATAACTTCCTGGAACTACAGAAAAGAGTTTCCGGAATGGAAGATAAAATAGCAGACAGAAGAGAATTTTTCAATGACAGTGTAAACCTCTATAATATAGGAATTCATGAGTTTCCCAATGTTATATTGGCAAAAATGCTGGGCTATAAAGACAAAACCCTATTAGACGTTTCAAATCAGGAAAAACATTATGAAGGAGTTCAGTTTTAATACATTTTTCGGATATGAAAATATATTGATGGAAAAACCCGAAATTGTTTTGTTTGGGGCGATGCTTCTTCCTATAGGACTGATTATGATGGTGAGTATCATAGGATGGGTGTTCAGGAAACTGAAATTCAATATGTATATCATTCAGGCAATACTGTATACCTTGCTTTTCACCTTCTTTTTTGGAACGGTTACCATGCTCATTCTTTTTTTTATAACAGATAAAAACGGAGTTAAACTTGCGTGGTGCTGGAGCTCTATTTTCCTTGGAATGTTTTGTTTTAGCATCATCAATACCAATACCATCAGTAAAATGTTTACAGACTGGTCTAAAATCATTAAAAACTAAAATTATGATACAACAACCTTATTATATGATCGACTTCAGTGCATCAGCCTGTTTGTTTGAAATAAGGATTAATGATTATCCTGTGATTCATATGAATGTTGAGGGACAGGTTGCCACCAATATTCCTATCAATTTTGCCATATTGAAAAGTGGTGTTCAGACGATATCAGCAACCATTTTACCTAATATTGGCGATGTTCAGCTGCATCCTAAATCAGAACTGAAATTTAATGTCAAACTTTTTGATGTGGCTAATGATTTTGTTTTTGATAAACAGTTTGGAGACTATCATTCAGAGGCTATTGAAGACAAAAAGAAACAGGTTATCAAATATGTTGGCTCCTTTAAAGCAGAAGTTCCTTATCAGCTTTCGGCATGGCAGAACGGGAGAAACCTGCAGGATATTAAAGACAGCAGAAAAAAACTGGAGCAGGCTTATGATCATATATCAAGATTAATAAGAGAAAATAAATTTGAAGATTATAAGAAATCAATTTCCAGAAGAGAAGAAAATATGGCTGCTTCTATGTATCTGTCAAAAGCAGAATCGGAAGAACGCTTTACTGATCTTGTAAAAGATTTCAAGTCCGGATTTAAAATACAACCTGTTTCTAAAGATGCCGTTATGTTTGTATGTGCGGAGAATAGAGTTGCCTTTTTAAAAAAAGTAAACGGGGAGTCTGCTTTATATCTGGAAAATCCTGAAACAGAAGAAGAACTGATGCTTGATATTTCATTTTATATACCTGAAGGAAAAGAAGAATTTGAAATAATATAAGCGTTTTATATTCATGCAAACAATAGGAATTTGAAGTTAAAAAATGAATAAAAAACGTTTTCCGGATACTTGAATCATTTTTTTTCTGTTCTATTATTGATAACCGCTTACTAACACTAACATTATGAAAAGATTGAAATATATAGTAATACCAATGCTCTGTCTGGCAGTTACTTCATGCGGCCATCAGAAAAATAAAGATACTGAGTCTTTGGTTGAAACACAGGGAAGTACCCAGACCGAACCTTTCAATCTTGCTAAACTGAAAGCAGGACAAAATATCAACGATATTTTAAAATCTGCCGGAGCAACAGCAAAAGAAGCTGTCCGTACCAGTGAAGTTACCCTGATCGGAAATGAAAAGCTGGCTTTTGCTTCAAAAGAATTATTGCACTTCAATGGAATTGATCTGGAAGGAAAAAATAATAAAAATACAAACAAAGTAATTTTACATTTCGGAAAAGTAGATCAGGAAATTGGCCCGCTTGCCAATGAAAAAGAAGACGAACTGGGAATGTATCAGCTTGATATTTATACAGAGGAGGAAAAAACAGCACTTCTGGAAAACTTAAACAAAACACTTCAGAAACCTAGCTTTGATACCATTCGGGAAGGTTTTGAATCAGAAGTTAAAGATAATGAGATCATTCGGACACATAACAAACTCAGACAGGAAGTCGCGATCTGGAGAAGTAAAGATATGCTCTATTATTACTGCGAAACCAAAATAGATAACAGACCGGACGAATACCGCTGCAACCTCTTCGTGTTCAGAAATAAAGAATGGAAAGACCTTTTAAAAGGGTCAGGATATCCGGACCTGGATAAAATTTCTGCGAATTAATTAAGATAAAATAAACAGAGAATTTAGAACATTCGCTTAGTCAAATCAGCTTGCTGATTCCTCTCTGCCCTCTAAAATAAAACATTAGAAAAATAAAATCTCTGCGTTAAAATCTCTGCTCAATCAACAAAATCTGCGAGAGTTTAAAAAAATAAATGCCAGTCTAAAAAGACCGGCATTTTTTATATCAAATTACTATTTGAACTATTTCACTATAAACTGCATCGTCACCTGATCCAGTTTCAAAATATAAACTCCCTGACCAAGATTTCTGGTTTTAATAGAATTTCCATTTCTGAAAGGCTGGTCAATTGTCTGAAGAGTTTTCCCCTGAAGGTTATAAATCTCGGCTTTTTTTACTTTCTGAAGATCTCCTTTTACAAAAATCTCCTGATTGGTAACAGGGTTAGGAGAGATCTTAAAGCTGTTGGATGTAGTTTCTGCTGCTGTATTTTGAGCCATTCTTGCTGTTGATCCTGAATAACAAGTCCATGAAAGATCATCAATAGCCACTCTGTTACTTGATGAAGTATTAACCAGGCTTACCACTACATTTCCGGAAATATTGATATTATTGATAGTCGTGGTTGTAGATGAAGTACTGTAAGGAATAGTTCCTACGGTTGTTCCATTTACTTTTACATCAAAAGTACCATTGGTTCCTGAGAATTTAAGCTGTGTAGTTACTGTTAAAGAACCAATACCGTTTGCAGAACTGCCGGAAGTTAAAGAACCGTTTCTTACCGTAATTGCTTTATTATTAATAGTCTGGTCTGTTCTTGCATCCGTTGCGGTCCAGGAAATGCCGCCATTGCTCCATGTTCTGGTTGTATAAGTAGAGTTGGCTGCAGGAATGGTTTCAAAATTTTCATTGGCACAGCTGGTTCCTGGAGTAGTCCCGCCAGAAGTAGTAGTACCGGAAACTGTTGAACTGTTCGATGAAGAATTTCCAGCTGCATCTTTTGCTACCACGTAAAAACTATAAGTTGTAGAAGGCGTAAGCCCTGAAATGGTTGCTGAAGTTGAACTTGTCGTAGTTTGCAGAATTCCGTTCATGTAAACATTATATCCTGTTACTCCTACATTATCGGTAGAAGCATTCCATGCAAGAGAAATACTGCTGGAAGTTGTTCCTGAAACATTCAGACCTGTTGCTGTAGTAGGCGCCTGTGTATCACCTGAAGGCTGCTGGGAACCCCAGATAAGGTTAACATAATTTGGATTGTCGATAAAAGGGTTTCTGTTCCCCTGAAAAGTATAGGAAGCATTATTTCTTTTGATCTCAGCCTGGGAAACCGGATCCTGATTGTGCCATGCCAAAAGGACATTAAGTTCCCATGTCTGTAATCCCGGGAACGCAGAACTTCCTAACATATTTCCTGACGAAAAAGAAGAAAGCTTGCTTTGATAACGGGTTACAAAATAGAAAATCATACGGGCCACATCTCCTTTAAACTCGTCAATAGGCTCAAATACCGTTCCTGAATATCCTGAAGAAGCAGATGTTCCCAGCTTGGATCCGTTCTGTGAAGTAAAAGAAGCACTTCCTACCTTTCCGAAAGGATAATTACTTCTCATTCCGTTTACCTTTCCGTCTGTAGCTCTGATAAAGTGAATATCCGACACCATTGGAGAGGCCTGATTAAAAAAACTTTGAGGAACAATGTGCTCTCTGTTATAACAGTTTCCTTCACTGGAATAGGTACCGCACTGATCGGTTCCGGGAGTATAGTTATACGGGTCAGCCCCTGCAGGCTTTTCAGAATAAATATCAAGGATAGTTCCGTCATTTTCATAATCTTTGTCAATATCAGTAGTTTTATAACCTGTCCAAAGTCCACTGTATCCTTTATCAATATGTCCGTTGGTGATAATGCTGCTTAATTCAGTTTTCAGTGCTGCACCACTCAGTCCGTTGGCAGAATTGTAGTATCCTGCAGGAGCCTGGGCGTGGGCAAGTCCCGCAAATACAGAAAATAAAATGATTTTTTTCATAATTAATATTTAATACAAAGTTTCAGCAAGAATACCACAATTTTTGTGAATAAAAAATTACAAAATTGTTAATTTTAAACACACTGTATGTAATGCATAATGAGTGATAAATGGTGGATGATGAATGATGATGAACGATGAGGTTTCGTATGTGATTCAGTTTTTTATATCTTGAATTATGATTTTTCTATAATCTATCCTCAGTATTGTAAATTCAATAGGAACGGACTTTAGTCCGTTTAAAAAAGGTGAAACGTCAATTGGCTTCAGATTCTGTGTTAACTTCCAAATATTTTTTATACATTTATATTTATAAAAGCGACCTTGAGTTAGCTTGCGTAGGGTGAACGTCTTTGATTTTTACCCTACTTTCTTCAAAAT
>NZ_SCNC01000025.1:0-70868 GCF_005503635.1 Chryseobacterium sp. 2VB | reverse complement strand
AGCCAATCTTTACGAGCTTTTATTTGCTGTTGTTGTTTATTCATGGATAAAGATTTTCAACTTTACACCATAAATTTAAGTCATTTTTGTAGCGGATCTATTGATACTTTACACCTAGAATAGTCAAAAATGTAATTAACAACATGGCATATAATAGGTTGCTCTATTTTATTGCGACCTATTATATCCAGTGATAGGGTTTATCCTTACGATTCAAGTAGCAATACATTTCTTCTTTTTTAAGCACTGGAAAAAAAATTATGGCACGATCAATTGCGTAGTTTGGAAGAAAATGTATTTCGTCCCGAATTGCCCTAATCACTTTTTCATTGCCATAAAAACGAACGAGCTCATCAATTTCATCTTGTCCGCCACGCTCTACAATACGTGCAATGACTGACTTATAAGCTTTTTGCCAATCGAGCTTATCCGTATCTGTATCCCAAAAAAAATGCGTTTCAAATTTTGGCTTCACCATGTAACCTTTTGATTTTCTTGTATATAAATATAATGAATTATTTTTAACTACGCAATGGCTTAATGCCTAAATCCTCGTCCTTTCCCCATGCTTGGATGTGGCAGAAATTTCTTTACAGGATTTAACGAAGCTTCCTTTAAGCGACCCGAAATTTTTGACCATCTATGTTCTTTTCCTTTGAGCATCTTAACCCCTAATTCTTTATCAATGTGATCGAAAAAAGCTAGAGAATAAGCTGCTAATGCCGCATTTCCATTATACTTTCGTTCAAAAGTTTCTAAATAGTCTTTCAATGGATTCTTTTCTAAAAGAAAGTGCATATCCACAAAGTCTTTCAATCGTGTTCCACTTTGGAAGATCGCATGAAGCTTCATGGCCCCAATATCTTCTAAGGATGCTAAACGAACATTGTCAATTACCCTTATAGGCTTTTGCCAGTCGTACTTATGAGATAGAATATCTACCTTAACATTTCCTATATTTATCATTAATGTATTATTCCCAATATTACGTACCATGGCTGAATGTTTATTTTGCAGTTGGTTCAGCATTCCGTGGACATCAAAATCTTTTGTTGTAAAAAGATCTATATCGATACTCAATCGGTGACCAATCTGAAGACTTAGAGCAGTTCCTCCCACAAGATTAAAATCCCTGAGCATTTCGTCTTTCATAAGCTGTTGGAGCAGCTCCCACATTTCCTTACTGACAGTTTCTTTATATAACATAACAAATCATTTTTCGGAAATCTATTCCTGAAATTGACCTGTCTTGCTAAAGTGGAATTAGGTGGCTTCATTTTGCGATTATTTTCGTAATTGTACCCTATAAATAATAATCTGTTCTTTCTTTCCAATATTTGAAACACATAGCGACTTCGGAGTGGGTTTAAGGTCCCGGCAGGGTAAGTTGTTTTAAGCTGCGGAAATTATTCGAGCTGTTTAAAAGATAACTTGCTCCTTTTCGTTGAAAGGAAATTTGTCGCCATTATCCGACCATAATAGAACTGTCTGTATGCACTGGTAGACAATATAACTACCTACTTAGTGCTATAAAATTGTAAAATGCATTTTATTACTTTAAAAGCGTAGGTGCTGACTAGTCCAAAACCCTTACTACAAAGGTGCTTTGCTTGGTAAGTACATTTCAATCCTGAATATCAGTCCAGCAATCCAGAATGCAAGAGCCCCTCAAGAACATCATGAAAGAATTAAAGGAAGCAATCTTGAGACATGCTTGTTCCAAACTCGGCAAGTTTACTCAAAAAAGTCACTGATACTCTGAAATGATATGTTGAAATCTGTCTATTTCTGGATAATGATAAAGCATGTAAGATCTACCAAGCGAATCTAAAGGTATCTGATGAAAAAGAGACAGCAAAAGTTTCTAGCTGCACCAAAAACAGACGTTATTCCAAAACAGAGAAATGACTGTGGAGAAAAACAGAAATCGTGCAAGGAAGAAAAAGACAGGTCAAGGAAGGTTGGGCAAAAGAATATAGCACTGTGTTTTTTACCAAGCTTTCCGCAGAAGTTAGGAGCTCATTCGCAACTTTGAAAGTCCTTACGTCCTAACAAAGTTGCTGCTTCGCTCTGTGAGACTTTTGAATCGGTATGATTTTGTTTTACACTTATAATCTGACCTTAATTAATAATTTTTTCAGGAGGACGAACAACATTAGATGATGGTTATTCTCTCTGTTATCTATTTCAATACTTGTACAAGTAAATATTCATTGTAGAATATTATTATATAAATTTTGCGTCTTTTTCTTTTGTACTTGCTTTTCATATTATCAAAATTTAGTATTAATACGACAAGTTTTGTCGTTGTTGATGGATATTTTTGTCATAATCGAATTAAAATAAATTTAAATAGAGAGAATTTAATTATAAAGAATTTAATTATAAAGAATATTATTTATCGGATATCACATTAAAATGATTTTTATGTTTAAAAAGGGTTAAATTTGCGAAGTTTTAAAAACTAATTACTAACTCAAAAAACAACAATACGGGAAATGAGAAAAATCTATCTCGGAGCGCTCACCTTATGCGCTTTTCTGGGTACTTCTGCCCAGGAAGTTCTTTGGCAAAAAGACATTAAGTCCTCTACTCAGGATTTTTTAAGCCAAATTACTACAACTATAGATCAACAGTATCTTATCACAGGAAGTTCTATACAGTCAGGAAGCGGGAAGCTGGAGACTGGAAGTAAGCAGAACAACGGTTACGATTTTCACCTGATTAAATTAAACCAGCAGGGAGAACAGGTTTTTGAAAAGTATTTTTCTGGAAACAATCACGACTATTTATCTTCAACGGTTACTACTCAGGACGGTGGTTTTCTGATTTCTGGAACTTCATATTCAGGAAAGGGGTTGGATAAAAAGGAGGATTCTAAAGGTGGCTCAGACATTTGGTTAATTAGAATCAATGAATTAGGTGATGAATTATGGCAGAAAACTTTAGGAAGCTCATCAGATGAAGAAGCAAGAGCTGTGATTCAGACTACAGATCAGGGATTCTTTGTTGCTGGAAATATACAAAACTCCTCTAAAGGTCATGGCTCCAAAGATGTTCTGATCATTAGGTTAGATAAGGACGGAAAGGTTCTGTCTGAGCAAACATTGGGAGGACGTGGACTTGATGAAGTAGAGAAGATGATCCCTACCCGTGATGGAGGAGCTTTATTGGGAGTCTATTCTAGAAGTAATATAGGAGGATCAAAAAAGACGGAAAACTTTGGTGAGGGTGACTATTGGATTGTTAAATTGGACAAAAACGGAAAGGTAGAATGGGAAAAGAGTTTTGGAGGGAAAGGAGATGACCATTTGAGAACCCTGGCATTAACGTCAACTGGCTTTGTCATTGGTGGAGAATCCAGATCGGAAAGATCAGGGAATAAAACAGTAGGTCTTGAAGAAGGATCAGACTTATGGTTGATATCTTTAAATGAAAGAGGTGAAGAACAGTGGCAAAAATCCTACAATTTCAAAAATAGAGATATCCTGATGGGGATGAGCGTGATTCATTCTGCGGATGATAAATCTTCGAAAGGAATTCTTTTAGGGGGCTATACTCAAGCTGAGGGAAGAGTCCAAACCGATGAGGAAACATTCTGGATGCTGTATATTGATCAGAACGGTAATGAGCAGTGGAGAAAGCATGTGAAAGGAGAGGACAAACAAAAAGAAGAAAGACTTTCAGATTTAAAGCTCAATAGAGATGGTTCTATTATTCTGGCAGGAACCAGTGCAGAAGAATTGGGGAAAGAAAACTGGAAAATTTTAAAGCTGGGAGATAAGCAGGTTGATCAATTGATTGAGAAATATGATATCAAAATCTATCCGAACCCTGTATCTGATTATGCCTATGTAGAAATTGGCTTTGACTTTAAAGAGGCAGATATTCTGCTGTATGACATGAGCGGAAGACAGCTTCAGAGTATTAAAACCAAAAACAATGTAACCAAGATAAATACTCAATCTTTAGTTCAGGGTGCTTATCTGGTGACCATAAAAACTGATTCGAATAAAACAGCGAATGCAAAGCTGATTAAAAAATAAATTAATAATAATTCATGAAAATTAAATTTAAACACCTCTTATTTGCTCTTTGTTTAGCTCAGTCAGGTGTTTCTTATGCACAAAGTGAGCTTTTATATACCAATCTTTTTTCCCAGAGCCCCGTTTCTAAAAGTTTTGGTTTTCAAGGACTTTATCCAGTAAATTTATACAGAGGACTCCCTGATATTTCTATTCCGATCTTTGAGAAAAAAGTTAGCAATACTAATTTTAACATTTCACTCAACTATGATGTTAGTACGGTTAAACCCGAAGCTGTACACAGTTGGGTTGGACTAGGATGGAGTACCAATATCGGCGGGGCAATTACAAGAGTCGTTAACGGGCAGTATGATGAACTTTACACAAGTCATCTTAACGAACATGACAAACTTTCCTATCTCGATCATTACAATACATTGGATAAACCTGACTGGGATTCTCAGGCCTCATTATCTGCTTTTTATTACGATGCGGAAAACTCACTACGATTTACAAGTTTTTATAATTACTCAATGCAGAGTGGAAATACGAACACTCTTAACTTCGGAGGAGGGCTAGATAATTATACGGATAAATGGATGCTAATCCCTGATCCGGACGAATTTATATTAAATGTATTGGGTATTAATGGACGATTTTACATGAATGAGAAGGGAAAATGGATCGGAAGAACTCGTGATGGAAAAACATTTTCAATACAGCATGTCTATAAAGAAAATCACACAATAAAACCCAACAGTTATATCAGTTATAATCTGAGAAGAATTTTATATGGTTTTACAGTCACGATGGATGATGGTACCCAATATATTTTTGGACAGGATGATAATGCCGTAGAATTTACTGAAGAAAGACCTCCTTGTGCCAATTGTAATTTTAATGAACAGATTGTAGCAAGTTCCTGGTTAATCAATGAGGTTAAATTTCCAGATGGCAAAAAAATAAAATACACTTACGAAAGAGCTCCAAAGCCTAACTATATTGCAAGTCAGGTAGGTTATGATATTGTGTTAAAAGCACCCAATATTGACCTTTTCGAATCCTACGGTTCAACAGCTTTAAACTGGCAGTATAATACTTATTTGAAAAAAGTAGAAAGTGATGAATTTTCCGTTGAAATTAATACATCACAAGTAAAGCCATTAAATTATCAGGTTTTGAACGAGCAATTAAGAGGCCAAATGGGTTCTTATCTGGGCTCGGGAGATAGTTCGCTTCTCTTTAACACTTGGTTTAAAATTGATAGTATCACTGTAAGGGATAAGGATAACCATACCGTTAACACCACAACATTTCATTATAATAATGTTGATACAACCAAGCGAATGCATTTGGAAGCAGTGATAAAGAATAACGATGAAAAATACTCATTTGATTATAATCCTAAGACGCTTCCCCTATACCTTGATTCAAAATATGATAAATGGGGATACTATGCTCCATCAACTCATAGTACTCCGGATCTTGAATATACAAAAGCTGAGACTTTAGAATGGATAAACCATCCTACGGGAGGAGTTACCCATTTCATCTATGAGCTCAATGATTTTTCCAAGTATGGAAATAAAAACCCTTTCTATACATCTGCGAATACCCTTGAGCTGATTGACACCGTTTCTCCTAATGAAATAGCGGGTGGTTTAAGAATTAAGAGGATTGAGGCTTGTTCAGAACATAGTACAGGATGTGTAATCAAGAACTATTCCTATAATGGTGATAACGGAAAATCCAGCGGTATTTTACCTTATCAGTTCAACTTTACCAGAGCTGGAGAAGTCCAAGATATGTATAAGTTTAGTCATAAATCAATGGGCTCATATCAATCCTTAAAAGGGGAGAATAACATGATTGGGTATAGTAAAGTAACCGTAACAGATACCAATAATGGTAAAACTGAAAACTATTTTACCAATTTTGACACTCCTAGTTGTAATGATCAGAGAGGGCCTATAATTATGGGACCGCCTGATCAATTTACCGGACTGTATAAAAGTGTTCCTTTCACATCTTTTTCTCTTATGAGAGGAAAACCTCTTAAAGAAATTACATCCTCTGCTAGTGGAGTGGTGCAGACGAAAGAATATGAATATGGATATAACAATGATCTGATAAAAGCATATGGTCTGGTAGAGGAAAATATTCATTATATGTTGAACCTACTAACAGTTACCGCTTATAACGTCAATTTTAATAGCAGCTTTCTTAAAGGAATTAAAACCACTTTAAACGGAGTAGAAACAAAGGAATCATATGATTATGAATATAACTATAATACTCTGAAGTCTCAGAAAATTATAGATTCGAACGGTGATGAGTTTCAAACGAACTTTACGTATGCTTTTGATAAGCCAAATAACTTTTTATTAGGAAAATATATGGTGGGCCTTCCACTTAAATCTGAGGAAATGAAAAACGGAAAAGTAGTTTCTAAAACAGAAACGTTGTACCCGTTAAGCCAAACAGAAGCTGATAATAAAACCTCCGGTCTGCCATTACCTACTGCGCAAGTTTCTTATCAGTTGCAAAGCAACTCTCCAGTCACTGAAGCTACATATGACAAGTTTGACAGTAAAGGTAATCTACTTCAGTATACAACCAAAAATGGGGTTTCTACATCGATTATCTGGGGATATAAGAATAATACCCTTCCAATTGTGAAAATTCAGGGAGCCAAGCTATCCGATATTCCTCAAGCGTATGTTGATCAGATTATCAATGCTTCTAAAATAGATGCTCAGCAGTCGACAGATGCATCTGAAAAAGATTTTGTTAATGCGTTGGACCAATTTAAAAACCGTCCTGAATTGGCAGGATATCTTATTACCACTTACAGTTATGATCCTTTAATTGGTGTGAAAAGCATCGGACAACCTTCAGGAATTAGAGAGTTTTATAAGTACAATGCAGCGAATGAACTCGAAAGAATCGTGGATCAATCCGGTAACATTATTAAAGAGTTTGCTTATAAATATAATATCAAGAAATTCTATAACAGCGAAAGAAGCCAAACCTATACCAAAAATAACTGTAACTCGTTACAGGTTGGAGGTACCTACACTTATATAGTACCTGCTAATAAGTACGTATCATTGATCAGCAGCACAGATGCTGAACAACAGGCAGCCAATGATCTTGCAGCGAATGGGCAGAATGCTGCGAATACCAACGCACAATGTTATAATGCCCAATGCTATGCAAGTTCAATAAACGGATTTCAAGTTGGACCTCATGCAGAAATTTCTCAAAGCGTTTTAGGACACTTTAAGGTAGATATACAGGTCAAAGTACCTAACTCACTAACCAATCCAGATGGCAGCCAATGGTGGCAAAAAGGAGTTGCTAACATTCCGAATCCATGTCGTCCTAATACAAATTTAGCACCTGATATATTCAATAATAATGTTAAAGAGCTTACAACAAATACCTGGTGGAAAGTACAGATCACTTCTGCTGGTGACCTTATATTTATTCCTAATGGTTATGTGGCTCCTGGGACTCAGTTGTATTTTGTTTTTGAGTATGATAAAACTCCGAACTAATATGGTAATGAATAATAGAAATACGCATTTACAAGTAAAAACTTATAACCTAGAATTTGTCATTTAATGAGAAGAATATATACAATGGCCATATTAGTATGGACCGTTACAGAAGTCCAAGGCCAGACCCAACTTCCTTCTGGCCTTACCGGTACAATTGACGAAAATTATGTCTATACAAGAACGTACCTCGAACCTAAAACTCAAAGTGATAGCAATGCTAAGCAAATACAGGCTATTCAATATTTTGACGGATTAGGAAGGGCTAAATAAACGATTAATATAAAGGCTTCCCCAAAGGGAAGAGATATTGTAACTCCTTTTACATACGATTACTATGGAAAACCAACGCGGGATTATCTTCCAGTACCACAATCAGGAACGCAAAATGGAAAAATTTACTCACAAAATTCCTTGGCAGTTGATTTTCCGGTTGGAGATCCAGAAGCAATATACTCTGGAGAAAGACCCTTTACGGAAAAAGTGCTTGAAAAATCACCTTTAGACAGGCTTCAACAGCAAATTCAGGTAGGTAATGACTGGGCTAGCAAGCCTGTAACCTTTAAGTATGAATCCAATAAGAACGGAGAGGTTAAAAAATATACCGCTACATTTAGTTACACCACTTTTGTGGCGAAACTAATATTATCAGCTTCTTATGGATCAGGGCAGCTGTTTAAGAATACTGTTACTGATGAAGACGGAAACCAAACTATTGAGTTTAAAAATAGTCAGGGACAAGTTGTATTAGTACGAAAAGTAATCAGTGATACAGAAAATGCAGATACCTATTATGTTTACAATGATTATAATCAACTGGCTTTTGTGATTCCTCCAAAAGCCGCCATACAAGCAGATGCTAATACTGTACTAAACGAGCTATGTTATCAGTATAAATATGATGAAGGAAATCGATTGGTGGAGAAGAAGCTTCCTGGAAAAGGATGGGAATATATGGTGTATAATAAAGCTGATCAACTAATTCTTAATCAGGATACCGTTCTTAAAGATAAAGGACAATGGCTCTTTACTAAATATGATCAGTTTGGAAGAATCGTGTATACGGGGATCACAAATAATCCTGCCAGCAGGGCCTCAATGCAAAATAGTGCTAATATCAATACTAATTTATATGAAACCAGAACTTCTACAACAGGATTTATCTTAAATGGCCTTCCTGTATATTATACTAAGCTTTCCACTCCTACTGGTCTTAGTATACTGTTAAGTGTTAATTATTATGACAGCTATCCAACATATAGTTTCAACCCTGCTTTGCCAGTAAATACACCAGATATGACCGTGTTAACGGGAACTCCTACTGCTGATGGAAAAAGTACTAAAGGACTTCCGGTCATGAGTTTTGTAAAAAATATTGAAGATGATAATTGGACCAAGAATTATACCTACTATGATCAAAAGGGAAGAGTAATCGGGAGCCACTCTATCAACCATTTAGGCGGATACACAAGGATTGAATCTGAGCTGGATTTTACCGGAATGCCCCAAAAAACGGTTACTACTCACAAGAGATTAGCAGGGGAATCGGGAGTTACTATTACAGAACACTTTGAATATGATAATCAGTACAGATTACTGGTTCATAAGCATCAGGTAGATGATAAACCGGAGCAGATTCTTACAGAAAACAGCTATAATGAACTTTCCCAGCTAAATAACAAAAAGGTAGGGAATAATTTGCAGAGTATTGATTATACTTACAATATAAGAGGTTGGCTGACTGGTATTAATAAAGCGCAAATGGCAATTCCTGATTTAGGAGGAAAATTATTTTCCTACATAGTCAAGTACAATCAGATAAATGGAATTGAAAATCCCGATTCTGCACTATTCAATGGAAAAAATGTGAAGCCAAGGTATAATGGAAACATTGCGGAAGTAGACTGGAGAGCTGTGGAGTCATTAGGAGCTAACCCTCCAATTGCACCTAAAAGATACGGTTATGTTTATGATGCTTTGAACAGACTTACAGCAGGATATTACCAAAATCCTGTGAACCCTTACAGTAAAGAACATACAGAATCCCTGGCATATGATCTGAATGGAAATATTACAAACCTTTACAGAACCTCTGCTATAGAAGGAAATAATACAACCGCTACAGTTATTGACGAGCTGGAATATACTTATGGGTCCAATAACCTTACCAATCAGTCATCTGTGATTAAAGACTACAAGAATAATCCTTCAGGATATGAAGGCGGAGGTGGTAATATCCAGTATGACCTTAATGGAAATATGTGGCAGATGCCGGATAAAAATATAACCAAGATTACATATAATCATCTGAATCTTCCCAATAAGATTGAGTATGGAAACTTAGGGCTCTCTGGCCTTCATAATTACCTGTACAGCGCAGACGGAGTTCGGCTTCAGAAAAAGCTTCCTAAAATTGAATGCGGGATTATCAATTGTTATACTGTAACTGAGATTACTGATTATCTTGATGGATTTCAATATTATCGCAACGAATCAGACAATAATGGGGGAGGCGGTATCGAAGAACTCAGCATGATCACCGAAAAATTAAAATATGCATACGAACAACAGGCTTACAGTACTGAAAGTGGAATTACAATGGCACAGGCAGCTCCATTAGGAATAACTGCTGTTAAGACTCCTCAACTCATGTTCTTTCCTACAGCAGAAGGTTTTTATGATTACGGGAAAGATCAGTATATTTACCAATATAAAGATCATTTGGGAAATGCCAGGATAAGTTATGCAAGAAACAGCGCAGGTTCTCTTGAAATTACAGATGCTAATGATTATTACCCTTTTGGAATGAACCACTTAAAAACAGGAAATGCTTTCTTCGGATCTGGAAGTTATAAGAATTACAAATATAATGGTAAAGAGCTTCAGGAGACGGGGATGTACGATTATGGTGCAAGGTTTTATATGGCAGATATCGGACGTTGGGGAGTATTAGATAATTACAGTGAGAATTATTTTCCTATTTCCCCTTATAGTTATGTAGCAAATAATCCAACTAAATTTATTGATATAAATGGTGAGTGGATATATATTAATGATCAAAATGGAACCCAATACAGATATCATAATGGTGCAACACAACATCAAGTAGATGGTAAATGGACCAATGTAGATGCAAGTACTCAATTATCAGATTATGTTGTTCAGACTATAGCAGGTTTAAATCATTTAGACAAAAATACTTCAATAGGAAAAACAATGATTGGATATTTTGATCAGGCACAAGGCAAAGATGGAAAAATAAGAGATATTTATTTTAATTCTACGAGTGATGTTTCACATATAAAATATGGTATCAGCAATATAATTGAATTAAACCCATCAGACAAAGGAGTTTGGACTACTTTGGGTAATGACTCTAAATATACCCCTTTATACACCACAATAGCACATGAAATGGGGCATATTTACGAAAACTATGCTTTAGGAATAACCTCTCAATCCGATACAAGATTTGGACCTAACAGTACCACAGCGGAAATATATGGTACGCACGTTGAAAATATTGTAAGAGCAGAGTCGGGTCTACCATTGCGAACAAATTATGGTAGTACTTGTGGAGGTTCTACTTGTATTCCTAATGATGAAGGAAGGTTGATAGACAACGCAGGAAGTAGTATTTATTATAATAAAAGTGGAGGTCAAATATCTCCTACTCCTAGTGTGGAAAGTATTCTTAAGATAAACGGCAAAATATTGCAAAACCGATATAATTATATTGGAGCTGCCGGATATTATAAATTGCAAAAATTCAAAAATCGCCCCAGATAAACTATAAACTTTTGAAAATGAAAAATTTTTTATTATTATTTAGTATTATGTTATTTTCTTCTTGTAACTCCCAAGGAAAGATAACTATGAGACAAATGAATGAAAACTTACTAAAAGATAAAAATTCTATTACCTATCGTGATCCCAAGACAATAAAAATGCTTACAGATACATATAAGGTTTTTAGATTGTTAGGTGTAAAGTCTTGCGATATAGATCCTGACAAAAAATATTCTCAGATTTATATAGAAGACGGTTTCCACGATGAACAAGGTTTTTACAATGGGATTTTTATAATAAATAATAAAAATATTTGTGAGGTTACCACAAGTCCTTATAAATTACATCAAGACAGTGTTTCCTATACTAAAGTCAAGGAAAAAGATATTTCATATGGTGAAATGGTTTTCTACACTAAAAAATTTTCTATCGAAGATTTTAAGAATAAATATCCTGATGAATATTTCAGGTACGAATTGGTTAGGCAAAATAAAGTCAATGCTTTTGAAAAGTGTTTAGCAATTGATCAATATACCCCAAAATCAATTGTTTATGCTCGAAGCCATTACTTTACAGGAGAAAAAGTGCAAACTTATAATTTACCAATAAAGTATAGTGATATTAAAAATGGTATAGAAGAATTACCTTATTTTAAGGAAAATAAGAAGAAGGAATTTACAGAGTGTATCAATGAATTGAATATATTAAAAATACACAACTCATCGATTAAAAGTTCATCTTCTCAATAATTTAATTACTGTAATCTTTTACAATTATAGTAACAAAGCCTCGCGATTGCGAGGCTTTGTTGTAGTATCTTGGGATAAATCTCGACATCTGATGAAAATATTATATTTTAAGCTCTTACCTATAATCTTCTAATAGGGTTAGAAAGGTATTTTTAGTAAAAAAGGAGAATAACGTATTGATGAGAAATGGATTTATTTTTCCAAGCCAATAAATGACAGTTGAAGCCAAATGAGTCTTGTCATTTATAAGTAAAAGATAGGTGAGCTATTTTACTGTCTTATGAAAACGTCTATCAATTTCAAAGCAGTCAAAACAGATTCCGAAGCACACAATTTCAGAAGAAAAACCTTCGATTATATAAAAAAGGATCTTACGGTAAAAAATGAATATTGGGTAGAAAATAAGATTTCAGATAGGCTAAAATCAATAGAAGCATACTGTAAGGAAAAATCAGGAAGGAAATTACAGAAAAATGCAATGCCGATTCGTGAAGCTGTAGTTGTCATTAAAGAAAATACAACGATGCAAGATCTGCATAGGCTCGCTAAAAGGCTTGAAGAAGAGCTGAGAATAAAAACTTTTCAAATTGCCATTCATAAAGATGAAGGTCATTATGATAAAGATTCTAAAGTATGGAAACCTAATTATCATGCTCATTTGGTAGCAGACTGGCAGGATTTGGAAACAGGGAAAACATTGAAACACCAATTCTTTCATTATTCAAAAATGCAGGATATTACTGCTGAATGCTTGGAAATGGAGAGAGGTATTTCAGGCTCTAAAGGAAGACTGGAAGCCATTGAATTTAAAATCCAAAAAAAGGAAAATGAGCTTGTATTATTAAATAGTAAGATAGCTCAAATGAAGGCAAAGCTCAAATCTAAAAAGTTTACAGATCTTATTGTCAAGGAAAATGACTTTTTAGGTTTTAGCAGGATCAAAATAGATAAAACGATTGAAAACTATGAAAGAGTTTTTAAATCATATAATATAGAACTGCTTAAAAATAAAGAAATTCTTCAATCCAAAACTAAAATCATTACTGAGCTTCAACAAAAGAATATTAACTTAAACAAAGAAGTTTCACAGTTAAAAAACAAGCTTTCCAGCATATTGTCTAATATTGCAGTATATACAAGAGAAAAGGAAACTTATTTTAATTCTGTTAAGGATACGATTATAAAATCAATCCAATTTGAAAAGTTTAAACAGCCTAAGTTATTTGATACTACCAAAGAAAAACTCATAGCAATTGTTGATCGTATTTGTAAAAAAGTTTCTGAAGAAAACAATATTCCTTTTTCATCGCTAGAAGAGATTTTTAAAAATCCTGACATCAGCTTAGAAATATTTTCCTTACTGAACATTTGTGATCATAGAATACAATATAATACCGAAGATATTCCGGTTCAGCAAAAAAGAAAAAAGATAAAGAGGTCCTAAGTAGCACTGCAAAAAATTCATAAAAGAAAACAAAGGTATTGTTTCAGATTTTTAAAAAGACAAGTTCAGGTCCAAAGGATACGACAAAAATCTCCACCTTGCAGGTTGTATTTTTTATCATAAACTTGCTTTTTAAAATCTTCCATAATGAATTTTTGGCTTTCTTTTTTCCTTTTTTCTTTTGAAAAATATAATTGGTCGTCGCGGAATTAGGGGTAGTAGCTTCAAATTCTATTGAGAAGACACATCTAAGGACTATTTTCCTTGAGAATCATATAAACACCTTATTTCTTTAAATCCTCAATACCCTTATATGATTTAAAAAATTGTTCACGTAATTTTTCTATTCTTTTATGCGTCAAAATCAAAAAAATCCTTGAGAGAAATTCCTAAGAGATTACAAAATTTTGCTATTGTATAGATTGTCAATCCTCTTTTATTGTTTTTACTTTCCCAACGATTTAATATTTGTCTGTCAATTTCGTATTTTTTAGAAAATTCAGATTGAGACAAACCAGTATTAGCTCTTAGAAACTTAATTCTATCAGCAATTTTATTTTTCAGCAAAATATCTTCCTCGTTGAGTCCAGCCATAACGCAATTTTGCAAATATACAAAAACTTTCATGTAATCCATTTGGATTACATGAAAGTTTTTGTATATTTGTAAATAGTAAAATGCAATTATTCCAATAGAATTAAAAATATTGAAGCAATTGCTTAGAATCTCGCATTAGAAAACTGGTAATTTTTATGTGTACGAGAAGATAAGTAAATTTGCTCACGACCGCGGCGTGGGCTCTCTTATCGTACACGGGTATACCAGTGCCTCTAATGCTATAAGTTGAGTTCCACGCCTTTTCTTTTAGGCAAGATGTAGTTGAGTTAGCGTTTTGATGCAAAGAATTCATCTTATTGATTGAAGCAGTTCCTTCCAGCAATAAATTAGCTAAAATATACTGCTATGAAAAGAACACACTCTTTGCCTCGTATGCCCACTGATCATCAGCTATATGAGTTGCTGAAAAAAGGTAATCCGATCTCTTTAGAACATATTTATTTACGATACAAAAGACTTCTTTTCTGGCTCGGAAGACAAATGCTTGATGATGATTTTGTAGTAGAAACGCTTGTTCAGGATACCTTTCTCAAACTTTGGCTACACCGTGATTCCATTGAAACTCCGAATCATATTCTTGGCTTTTTACGGTTTGTTTTGAAAAGAGACTGCATTACATATTTCAATACTCCGAAAAATAAATTCGCACGCTTAACGGCATCACTTGAAAGTTTTGAGAACTATCAGGATTATCTTATAGGTTTTGATCCCCAGAATGATAAAGAGAATCTTCTCAATCAGGAATCTGAACAAAAGAAATTTGATGAAGTTAAAAAGGTTGTAAACGTACTCGATCCCAAAAGAAAACACCTTATTGAACTTTGTCTTGAATATGGTTTTCAATACAAACCAATCGCAGAAGCAATGGGAAGTAGTGTGACAGGCATCAGCAATGAGGTGAGCAGAGCTATAAATGATCTTCGGAAAATTATTAAAGGAAGTTCTTTAGAACATCCACAGAAAAAAGCTTCAGCTAATGAAGAGCAGTCAGATAAACTTACTTGCCAACAGCTCGAGATATTAAAAAGAAGGTTTGAGCAAAAATCCTCTTTCATAGTAATTGCTAGGGAGCTTAAACTTTCTGAAAAGCAGGTCCAGCGGGAATTTCTATATGCTTATCAATATCTACAAAATCGAAATACCTCTCAAATCCCTTTTTGAAATGGAAAAATCAACGATTACCCTTACCCGAAAAATTCAGTTGCTGATCGACGTTCCTTCCAATGAAAAAAAAGAAATATGGGAAAAACTCTACCGTTATCAGAATAGATGTTTCCGAACGGCAAACTTAATCGCTTCTCATTTGTATGTTCAGGAAATGATCAAGGATTTCTTTTACCTCACCGAAAAAATACAATACAAGTTAGCTGATGAAAAAAAAGATCAGATGGGAATGTTTGACCGTTCGAAAACAAACAGCACAGCAAGAATGGTCTTTGACCGATTCAAAGGAGAAATCCCAACAGATATTCTGGGAAGCCTGAACAATACAATTCAATCTACTTTCTCTAAAAGCAAAGCCGATTATTGGCAGGGAACAAAATCACTTAGAAATTATAAAAGAGACATTCCAATCCCACTTCCGATTAAATGCATCAGTAAAATGAAGTATGATCCTGAAAAGAAAGCATTTTGCTTCAATATGTTTGCGATACCTGTCAAAACATACTTAGGAAAAGACTACGCTGATAAGCGAGTGATTATGGAGCGCCTATTAAAAGAAGAGATAAAGCTTTGCAACTCACAGATCCAACTTAAAGACAGGAAAATATTCTGGCTTGCAGTTTTTGAATTTGAAAAGAAAGAACATCTTTTAAAACCCGAAATTATTGCTGAAGCTTCCCTGTCTCTGGAACATCCAATAGTTGCAAAAGCTGGCAATGTACGAATCAATATTGGCTCAAAAGAAGAGTTTTTGTATCGCAGGCTCGCAATTCAGGCAAGTCAAAAAAGGATTCAGGACGGTGTAGTCTATGCCCGTTCAAGAAATGGAGTAAAACGGAAACTGAAGGCATTGTATAAAACAAAGAATCTGGAAAGCAGATACGTAAGCAATCGTCTTCACGTGTACAGTCGGCAGCTTATAAATTTCTGCATTCGGCAACAAGCGGGCACACTCGTTATTAAAAATCAGGAAGACAAGATCGGGATTGCAAAAGATAACGAATTCGTGCTTCGTAATTGGAGTTATTATGATTTGCAGACCAAAATAAAATACAAAGCTGAAAGAGCTGGTATCGAATTAATCATTGGATAGCTGAAAAAATAATGAGGGTGCTTGTACACCCGTAGGGTGAGGTCTTGAAACACTCACTAAGTACTTACTGTATATACAACGGCGTGGGCTCTTTTTTTATATGTATGATATGGAAAGAAAATACATCAGAGAAGAAACATAAAAACGCTTTAGAGAAATGTTGGGAATAAAGCAAGAGGCTTAGCTATTGATTAGATGATAAGTGTAATCAGGAGAAATTTACTTTACCTGAATAAAAGGAAGAAATTGATTAAAATTTCTTCATCGCTGTAGATGGATAATAATCCAATTGAAATGTACATAAGGTGAAACCTCCTATTCTTTTGCGGACGGAAAATACGAGCTTTAAAATAAAGCCATTAAAAGACATAGATATTCCTTCAAAGCCGAATAAAATTATTATTCAATTTCGCTAATAATTTTATTTGAAATTTATACAAAGTGCTGGAGGATAAGAAAATAAAAAAAATGCCTATTGAGGAGGTAATGAAATTCTTTCAAAACGAAGGCGTGGAAATAACTGAGGAAGAGGCAGAATTGATCATAGAGTTTCTGTACCCCCTTACCTTGGCTGTTATTAGACAGTACTTCGGTTCTGAATAATGTATTTCTAAAGCTATCCTCTAATATTTACTAAACATGAAAATTATGAAGGTAGCAGATTTATACATCCGTGTTTCTACTGATGAACAGGCAGACAAAGGATATTCACAAAGAGATCAGGAGGATCGGTTAAAAAAATATTGTTCATCTAACAATATCTCTGTTGGACAAATAATCTACGAAGACCATTCCGTAAAATCATTTAACCGCCCCGGGTGGATAAGACTTTTAACTACACTTAAAAAGAAAAGTTGTAAGACAAACCTTATTCTATTTACTAAATGGGACCGTTTCAGCCGTAATGCTGGGGATGCCTATCAAATGATAAGTACACTTGCAAAATTGGGAATAGAACCACAGGCCGTTGACCAGCCTTTGGATCTTTCTATTCCCGAAAATAAAATGATGCTTGCAATTTATTTGGCAGCGCCTGAAGTCGAAAATGACAGAAGGGCGCTTAACGTGTTTTATGGAATGCGTAGGGCAAAAAAAGAAGGAAGGGTTATGGGAAAAGCACCATTTGGCTATGCTAATAAAAGCAGGGAAAATGGTGAAAAGTATATTGTACTGCAAGAACCTGAAGCATCAGCAATGAACTGGGCTTTTAATGAGATTGCAAAAGGGGTATTGGCCTCTAATCAAATCAGAAAAAGGGTCAATGAATTAACAATTAAAAAGGTGAGTAGAACATCTTTTCATGTGGCAATAAGAAATCCTATATACTATGGGAAAGTATTTTTAGAAAAACACAAAGATGAAGAAGCGCATTTTGTAGAGGGTCAGCATGAAGCTTTAATCAGTGAGGAACTATTCAACAGAGTGCAAGAAGTACTGGATGGTAAAAGAAGACTCCAGCGGCCTAATACTAAAATTCTTTCCGGTGAGCATTTTCCATTGAGAGGTTTTTTGGTATGTCCTAAATGTGGAAGAAATATTACGGCAAGTGCTTCAAAAGGGAGAAATAACAGATACTACTATTATCATTGCAATGCAGCCTGTGGATTTCGCTATAGAGCAGAATTGGTCAATTCAGTTTTTGAAGAAGGATTAAAGCAATTGGAAATGAGTGAGCCTGCAAAAAAGCTTATAGAAAAAGTATTTCTGGATAACTATCAGAAGTTTATAAAAGCCCCACAGGATGAAAGAAAGAAGATATCCGATGAGATAGACAGGTTGAATTCAAGGATTTCTCTGGCGAGAAATAAACTGCTTTCCGAAGTAATGACCGATGAAGAATATCTTGAAATAAAAAAAGAATATAAAGACCAGATTGAAAAGCTGGAAACACAATTAAATGACAAGCCTAAAGAGAATAAAATAGATATACCAAAGCTACTGGAAAGAGCATTAGAAACGCTTACCAATATCTGGAAAGTCTATACAGAAGGGGATATTGCAGTCAAGCGACAAATTATTGGTTCGATTTTTCCTGAAAAACTTGAATTTGACGAAAATCATTATCGAACCACAAGAATTAATACTGTAGCTCACTATATCTTTCAGATTAACAATGGATTGTCACAAAATAAAAACAGGAGAAATGATAATAATAATCATTTCTCCTGTTATGTAGACCCACAGGGATTCGAACCCCAGATGACTGAACCAAAATCAGTAGTGTTACCGCTACACCATGGGTCTGTTTCTATGCCGCGAAATTATAGAAATTATTTTAAATATGAAAATCTAAATTAAAGATTAATTAACATAATTAGTAAGAAGATAGCTTTATGTATTGATATCCAAAGAATTATTTTTCAATAAAATTTTTAAAAAAATCTTCTTCTACCCATAAACAATAGATTTGTGGATATATTGTTAGATTGAAAGAGTAGGGCTTACATTAATTTGTCCGATGGATAATAACATCCAGCCTCCTTTTCCCAGCTTCAATCTGTTAAATAATAAAACCTTATCTTTGCAAAAAAATTGGGCTCCAAAAGTTGGAGTAACCCATTAATAACATATCCTGAGCAAAGCAAAAGGATTATTAAACATTTTTTATGTCAAATATTGTCGCAATCGTTGGACGTCCCAATGTAGGAAAATCCACGCTTTTTAATCGTTTATTAGAAAGAAGAGAAGCTATTGTAGATTCTACAGCTGGTGTTACCAGAGACCGTCACTACGGAAAATCAGACTGGAACGGAGTAGACTTTACGGTAATTGATACCGGAGGTTATGATGTAGGTACAGATGATATCTTCGAAGAAGAAATCCGTAAGCAGGTACAATTAGCGGTGGATGAAGCCACTTCTATTATCTTTATGATGAACGTGGAAGAAGGGCTTACTGATACGGACCACGAAATTTACAGACTTCTCAGAAGATCCAACAAACCCATTTATATTGTTATCAATAAAGTAGATTCTTCCAAGGAAGAACTTCCTGCAACAGAATTCTATCAGTTAGGAATTGATAAATATTACACACTTTCTTCTGCTACAGGTTCAGGAACAGGGGATTTGTTAGATGATATCGTTAAAGATTTCCCTACTACAGAATATAAAGATCCATTTGAAGGATTGCCTAAAATTACGATTGCAGGTCGTCCAAACGTAGGAAAGTCCACGATGACTAATGCTTTATTGGATGTTGAAAGAAATATTGTAACCGATATCGCAGGAACTACGAGAGATAGTATCCAGACTTTATATAACAAATTCGGACACGAATTTGTGTTGGTAGATACTGCAGGGATGAGAAGAAAGTCTAAGGTAAACGAAGACCTTGAATTCTACTCTGTAATGAGATCGATCCGTTCTATCGAATATTCAGACGTCGTGATCATCATGGTGGATGCTACACAGGGATGGGAATCTCAGGATATGAATATCTTCGGACTGGCTCAGAAAAACAGAAAAGGAATCGTAATCCTAGTGAATAAGTGGGATTTGATCGAGGACAAGCAGACCAATACGATGCGTGATTTTGAAAAATCAATCAAAGATAAAATCGGTCAGTTCCAGGATATTCCAATCTTATTCGTTTCAGCTTTAACGAAACAAAGAATTTTAAAAGCTGTAGAAGTAGCTATGCAGGTTTATGAAGACCGTAAGAAGAAAATTAAAACTTCAAAACTGAATGAAGTAATGCTTCCGATCTTCGAAAATACACCGCCGCCGGCATTGAAAGGAAAATATATCAAAATCAAATACTGTGTTCAGCTTCCTACACCGTCACCACAGTTTGTATTTTTCTGCAACCTTCCACAGTATGTGAAAGAACCGTATAAAAGATTTACTGAAAATCAGCTGAGAAAAGAATTCGGATTTACCGGAGTTCCGATTGAAGTGTATTTCAGACAAAAATAATAGAACAAATGTTCATCGGAAAACTCCGGCAAGCGAAGCTTGCCGGAGTTTTTTATATCACCCAACCAGACTTTCTCTTCCAGCCGGATCTTTCAATTCGTTTTTTAGTTGTAATTTTGCGGCAATTAATATCAATTAACTGAAATTAAAAATAAAATTTTCATGCTTACTATTTTATCGCAACACTTTTCTCTTGTCAACGAATGGATTAACGAACTTAGAAACGTTACAATCCAGCATGACCGAATGAGATTCAGAAGAAATATGGAAAGAATCGGGGAGATTGCCGCTTTTGAAATCAGTAAAGGACTGGAGTACAGAGAAGTTGAAATTCAAACTCCTTTAGATACAATAAAAAGCAGGGAAATAGCCGTGCAGCCGGTTATTACAACCATCTTAAGAGCAGGTGTTCCGTTATTCGAAGGAATCCTGAACTATTTAGACAGAGCAGACTGCGGTTTTGTGGCAGCTTACAGAAAACATGATGCCAACGATTATTTCTCAATCAAACAGGATTATCTTACGTGCCCAAGCATTGAAGGCAGACCCCTTATTGTAGCTGATCCTATGCTTGCAACTGGTGCTTCTCTTATTGAAGCCATCAAAGATTTGCTGACCAACGGAAATCCAACCCAGCTTCATATTGTTGCAGCCATTGCATCGAAACAGGGAGTTGAAACTGTTCAGAATGCATATCCTGAAGCTCATATCTGGGTAGGAGCCATTGATGAACACTTAACTTCAAAAGGGTATATCACACCAGGACTGGGAGATGCCGGAGATTTGAGCTACGGAGAAAAACTTCAGCGATAATTAAGAAAGATTCCAGAAATCTTTTATTAAGTTCAATAATAAATCAGGTCGTACTTTATCCATAGGATGCTTTGTATCCGGAAGTACGGCCAGTTTTGCATTTGGAAGGCTTCTGTAAACCCTTGAACTCTCTTCCAGCGTTACCATATTATCTTTATCACCCACCATGATTTGAACGGGAGTGGTAATCGTAGCAAAATTATTTTCCAGAGGCGGATTTTTACCTAAATCAATCATTAAATCAGCAATACCAGGAAGAAGCTGTTTCCACTTTGTTCCGTGCTGTGATTCTAAAAGCTGGGCATACTGCGGAATTTTTTCAAGAATAACATCCGGATTAAGCATCTTACTTTCTTTTAAAGCCTGTTCTTCAGTCCAGTCGAACTTTGTGCCCAGTGTTATAACAGAATTTACATTGTCAGGATTTTCCATTGCGTAGCAAAGTGCGACATAACCACCCATACTGTGCCCGAAAATAGATACGTCTGTCAGATGGTTCACTTTACAATACTCGGATAATTCCTCGACATACTTTTTAATATTGAGGCCGTCTTCAGGAAGTTTCAGGTCTCCATGTCCTGAAAAAAGAGGAGTATGAACTGTAAAATAGGATGACAGAACATTCAGATAAGGTTTGAAAATGTCGCTGTGACCTAAAGCTCCGTGCAGTAAAATCAGATTGGGCATAGTTGTATAGTTTCCTGAAAATTAGGAAAAAGAATTGAATCGTGAAAATGGATGAGGTGGAAGCGTAAGAGTGTCTGAGAGTTTTGGGGTTTAAAAATATTTTGATTATTTCTCCGTACAGAAATCCCGAAACTCGCACCCCGTTCCCGCATCAAACATCCTCAGCCATCACCAATACACTTACTTTATTATCTCCGGCATTTAAAATCTCCCACGCCACTGATGAAACCGTATTTCCTGTTGTGAAAACATCATCAATCAAAAGAATATGTTTTCCGGTAACAGGCTTGGTTGTGGAGAATGTATTGACAGTTTCCAGCCTGTGCTTCTTGTCTTTTAAGGCCTGTGCTTTAGAATAATAATTTCGTTTGATTAAATTATGATCAAAAGGAATGTTATAAAATGAAGATAAAGTTTCGGTAAACAAATGAAGCTGGTTATATCCCCGTTTCTTTAGTTTCTTTGGATGAAGCGGTACACTTACTAAAAGGTCAGGAAAATTATCTTTGAAATCAAGTCGTTCTGCTGTCCAATCGGCTAAGATTTTTCCTGTTTTTTCCCTGCTTCTATATTTCAGATCGTGAATAATCTGACGGCTTAAACCTTCTTTTTCAAACTGTATTAAAGCGAATGCGTTTTCAACCGGAAAAAATAAACTGCATTTTTCCTTAATCGGATTATTTTCAAAATAATTGTAATGGGTAAAGTGAATCTGGCTGAAACAAAGATCACAAACCAAAAGTTCAGGATCGATGATTCTGTTGCAGTGAATGCAGCGGTTAGGAAACAATATGTCTAATATCATAGTGTGTTTTTACTAAGATATGAAAATAATTGTCAATTTTTGCTTCGCAATGTCAATAGTGAATTATTATTGTTAGCGAATTTTATGAGCTAATTATTTCATGTAGCAAAAGGAATTTTTTCGTTGTTGAGTGGAACGCCATAGCGCCTGAAAAAGCTATTAAATAGTATAGAAAACTTTGTAAATTCTGCGTTTATAAAAATTAGTTACCCGTAAATTTCAGCAACAAATCGATTATTCACAAACCCGAATCCCGCATCCCGAACCTCACATAAAAAATTCATATTGACAATTCACGATTCACTTTTTAAATATCATCAAACGTCTTCCTGATCTTCTCTACAGCATTCTTCATACTCATATTAAAATGCTCCTTTTCCAGTCTTACCGGTGGAGCCTGTCTCACTTCACAGTCAGGGATACTGCAGGATTCGCATGTAACCCCTACATTAATGGTTTTTAAAGATGGAGACTTGATAAAACCTATCTTTTTAATCGTTTGGGAATTCAGTAAAATGCCCAGGCAATAACTTCTGTTACTTCCATCTGAGAATGGATTTTTTTGTGAAGTAGAAATTACCAGATAACTTATTCCCTGATCTTTATAATGAGAAACCTGAGCATCCGTCAGGGTTTCATTTTCTTTTAAATCACCAAGGTTTTTTACCGCAATCCATCTTCTGCAGTAATGCTCGTTCATTGCATTGGCATGAGGAGCCTGCTGGTGATTAAGATGAAGCTCCTTTAAAATCTGGATTTTATCCGAATTTTTCTTTTTTACCAGACATAAATAAAAAAGATCTTTGATTCCCATTTCAGCCGAGAGAATGTTGGTCAGCCGGTAATAAAATGTTTCAGGCGAATGGGTGAAACTGCTGATAAGACTCTCAAAATTTTTAGGTTCCCATGTATTTTGCTGGAAAAATTCTGAGGTCTTTTCAATGACAGGTCCCTTTGAAATGAGCAATGCTCCTGCGAAATAAGAGGCGTAAAAGTTATTCAGAATTTCTTCAAAGCTTCCGAAATCAAGCCACGAATAGGTATTGGGCCGGTTTTTTAATTCCAGTACATTGAAGCCGATTTCTTTAGCCAGAATGAATGTTTTCTGATCCTTTTCCAGTTTTTGATTCAGCAGCAATAGTTTTTTTTCAGGAATGAAAAGAGAGCGGAGGTTATCCAGAGTTCCATATTTTTCAAAATCTTCAGACTGAATGGTGTAACTGAATTTTTCTGCAAGAATTGCCTCCAGGATGTCAGACTTTAAATCTTTTCCGGGTTGTAACTGATTTTCCCGGGTAAACAGATCAACCTTTTCTTCAATTTCCGGAAAATAGTTATCATATAATTCCTGAAATGACCTTAAGACGGCAAAATAAAATCTTTCCTTTCCAAGATTATAATTCTGAGAAATTTCGATCAGGGCATTAATAAAAGCCGTTACTTTTTTCGGAGCATCGCTGATAATGCTGATGAGGTTGTTTTTATTAATTCCGAATAACTCCAGCGGAACTTCTTTAAAGAAATCAGACTGCAGGATTTCATTGAAAGGGGAAAGGCTTTTATCAAGTTTGGTAGAAACCAGATCGTCAAAAGTACAGCTCAGTGCTTCAGAAAGCTGAATGATTTTATCGTGCTTGGGATATTTTTTTCCGTTTTCAATTTCGTTGAGGTAAGATTTTGATAATCCTGTCTTTACAGCAAGATCCTGCAGAGACCAGTTTTTCTTTTGTCTCTGCTGCTTCAGTTTTAGCCCGAAAACTGTTTTGATAAAGTCGCTTTCTGAATTCATTACTCAAATATAAATAATTAGATGCGATTATTCGCATAATAATTTTTAAATAAATTTAGCGAACGTTCGCTATTTGTGAAAATTTTTATTTATGTTTGTAATATCAAATCACAAAATCAATAAGTTATGGAAACAAAGACTCAATTAGAAATAAAGTCACAGAAGCAGTTTGAGGAAATATTTACTCCCGATTTGACAGATTTTCTGATTTCGCTTCATCAGCACTTTAATCATAAAAGACTTGAACTTTTAGAAGAAAGAAAAATTACTCAGCAAAATTTTGATAAAGGAAATCTTCCTGAGTTCTTGAAAGAAACAGCAGACATCCGGAATGGAAATTGGGTATGTGCTCCGCTTCCTGACGATATGCTGGATAGAAGAGTAGAAATTACCGGTCCTGTTGACCGCAAAATGATTATCAATGCCTTGAATTCCGGTGCCTCTACATTTATGGCCGACTTTGAAGACAGCAGCTCGCCAGTGTGGGAAAACTGTATTCAGGGACAGATCAATCTTTCTGATGCCATTAACCGGACTATTGATTTTGTCAATGAAAAAGGAAAGGCATACACCCTTAATGAAAAAACGGCTGTTTTACAGGTTCGTCCACGCGGCCTGCACCTTCCTGAAAAACATATTGAAATCAATGGAGAAAAAGCTTCCGGATCACTGACTGATTTTGGAATATATTTCTTCAGAAATGCAAAACAGCTTTTGGAAAACGGTAGCGGTCCTTATTTCTATCTTCCAAAACTGGAACATTATAAGGAAGCACGCTGGTGGAATGAAGTTTTTGTTTTTGCGCAAAACTATCTTGGAATTCCGGAGGGAACCATTAAAGCGACTGTTTTAATAGAAACAATTACCGCTTCATTTCAGATTGATGAAATTTTATTTGAATTAAAAGAACATAGTGCCGGACTGAATTGCGGAAGATGGGATTATATTTTCTCTTACATTAAAAAATTCAGAAATCTTCCCGAATTTATTGTTCCGGACAGAGATCAGGTAACTATGACGTCTCCCTTTATGAGTGCTTATTCAAAAAGGGTGATTGAAATCTGCCATAAAAGAAATGTACATGCAATAGGCGGAATGGCCGCTCAAATTCCGGTAAAAGACGATGACGAAGCCAATACTATTGCTTTTGAAAAAGTAAGAAATGATAAAGAAAGGGAAGTGAAAAATGGCCACGACGGAACGTGGGTTGCACATCCGGCATTGGTATCTGTAGCAAAACAAGTTTTTGACCAGTATATGCCTTCCCAAAATCAGATCGATAAAAAATTTGAATACCATATAACAGAAAGCCAGCTGCTGGAAATTCCCAAAGGAGAAATCACAGAAAAAGGAGTCCGTAAAAATATCAATGTTGGAATTCTTTACCTTGAAAGCTGGCTGATGGGAACCGGTGCTGCTGCTATTTATAATCTGATGGAAGATGCCGCTACTGCTGAGATTTCAAGAACACAAATCTGGCAATGGCTGAAAAATGAAGCGGTTCTGAGTGATGTCAGAACGTTAACCCGAAGCATGGTACTGCAGTGGGAAAAAGAAGAAATGGATCATATTGAAAAATATGTAGGTGAAACCCGATTCAAAAACGGAAAATTCAACCTCGCCAAAGAACTTTTCAATGAATTGATTTTCTGTGAAAATTTTGAAGAATTTCTGACCCTTAAAGCTTATCCTTTTATCTAGTTAGTAGTGAGAGAGTAGAAGTGTCCGAAAGTTTGAGAATCATATCTCGTACCTCCGAACCTCGTAACCCGAACCCCAAAATCTAATCAAACAAAATCCAAATATTATGAAAACAAGACAAGAACAAATCCAGGCTATTGAGCAAGATTGGCTGACAAACCCACGCTGGAAAGGCATTAAGAGACCTTATACAGCTGAAGAAGTTTTAAAACTTCGCGGTTCTTATACCATAGATTATACTATTGCTACAGAAATGTCCAAAAAATTCTGGGATAAATTAAATACCCAGGATTATGTGGCGGGACTGGGTGCATTGACAGGTAATCAGGCGGTGCAGGAAGTAGATGCCGGCCTGGAAGCAATTTATCTTTCTGGATGGCAGGTGGCTGCAGATGCTAACCTGTCAGGGGAGATGTATCCGGATCAGTCATTGTATCCGGCCAATTCAGTGCCTTCTGTGGTAAAGAAAATTAATAATGCCTTACTGAGAGCAGATCAGGTGCAGTCTGTAAGCGGAACAGGAAATAAAGAATATCTTGTGCCTATTATTGCTGATGCAGAAGCAGGTTTTGGAGGTAATCTGAATGCTTTTGAACTGATGAAACAAATGATTGAAGCCGGAGCAGCTGCCGTACATTTTGAAGATCAGCTTTCTTCCGCTAAAAAATGCGGCCACTTGGGCGGGAAAGTATTGGTACCTACTCAGGAAGCGGTCAATAAGTTGATAGCAGCGCGTCTGGCTGCCGATGTATTGGGCGTTCCAAGCCTTATCATTGCAAGAACGGATGCGGATGCAGCAGATTTACTGACTTCTGATATTGATGACAGGGATAAGAAATTCGTAACCGGAGAAAGAACTTCTGAAGGTTTTTACGTGGTAAGAAACGGAGTTGCGCAGGGAATCGACAGAGGACTGTCTTATGCACCATATGCTGATCTGATCTGGATGGAAACTTCTAATCCTGATCTGGAGCAAGCCAGAAGATTTGCAGATGGAATTCATGCAAAATTCCCTGGAAAAATGCTTGCTTATAACTGTTCACCTTCATTCAACTGGGCTGCAAAACTGAGTGTGGAAGAAATGTCTACTTTCAGAGAAGAGCTGGCTAAAATGGGGTACAAATTCCAGTTTATTACCCTTGCAGGATTCCATGCATTGAATACAGCCATGTTTGAGCTGGCACTGGCTTATAAAGAAAGAGGAATGGCAGGATATTCTGAACTTCAGGAGCGCGAATTTGCATTACAGCAGAAAGGATTCAGAGCGGTGAAGCATCAGTCTTTTGTAGGAACAGGATATTTTGATGAAGTACAGAATATTGTCACCAACGGTTCCTCAGCTACTGTAGCGATGAAAGATTCTACAGAAACAGCACAGTTCCATTAGTCATTTTTCCATATTTTTTGATGTTAAACCTTCTCTTTGAGAAGGTTTTTCTTTGTCTGAAGTTGTTTAAACCTGTTTTTTACATCATTTAATTTCAAATTAATAATTACATGATAAGTAATTGAAATTTGAGTTATATTTGGGAGCGAAAAAAAATATTATTACAAATGAATTTAATTAAGACAATTTTTATTGCGTTAGGATTAACACTTACTGCAAATATTGTAAATGCTCAACAGAAGATTGGAAGTGTAAATACAGAGGACATTTTTGCAAGTTTATCTGAAGTAAAAACTATAGGAACTACTATTGATAACCTGACTAAGACCAGGCAGACTGAAATTGAGAAGCTTATCGGTGATTATCAGACTAAATTGAAAGCGGCACAGGATAAAGAAAAAACGTTAAGCGAGGCGAATAAAGAAGCTGTGACTAAAGAACTGATTGCAGCACAAACAGAACTACAGGCTTTAGGTAAGAAGATAGAGGAAATCAGAACACAGGCTGCTAAAGATATTTCTGCCAAACAAAACGAATTGTTTAGTCCTTTACAGAAGAAAGTAAAAGATGCTATTTATGCTGTAGCAAAAGAAAGAAACCTGAATTTTGTATTTGATGTAGCATCACAGGAATCTAATAACCTTCTTTACACAGACGGAAGCGAAGATATCACTGCTACTGTGAAAACCAAGTTAGGGGCTACGGCAACAACTGCCAAGCCAGCTGGAAAATCTAAATAAGAATTTTTAATATACTGCATATTGTAACGGAATCAGATTGATGATTCCGTTTTTTTATGGACAAAAGTGAGTGGCTGGATGAAGAAAGTTTTATTTTAAAATGATAAATTTGAGTAAACTTTCAGGAGAATGAATTTGATGTACGAAAAACAGATCAAAGTAACAGAAGAGCATATTGATCAGAACAACCATGTGAATAATGTACAATATGTACACTGGGTGGAAGAAGTGGCAGCAGAGCACTGGAATCTTCTGAAACAGCAAACAGAATATGTAAACGACGCCTGGATGCTTCTGGATCATCATATCCGATATAAAAAACAGGTTTATCTGGGTGATATCATTACGGTAAGAACTTATCCAATGGCTCCGGAAGGTGCTAAACAGCCAAGAAAAGTAGAATTTTACTGTAATGATAAGCTGGTGGTAGACTCAAGAACACTTTGGATTTTATTTGATCCTGAAACTAAAAAGATCAAGCGCCTGGAAAGTGACTGGCTGGAGAGATTTTTTTAATATAAAACTAAACCAAAACCAAAACTAAATATACATGAAGCTTTTATATTCACTGACATTGTTGTTGTTAAGCATGGCGGGCTATAGCCAGGAAAATCCTTACTTGTTGACAGATGATATTAAAAAAAAGGTGGCAGACTCCACCCAAAGTCAATCCTGGAGAAGCCAGATGGCTGCAACATTTTACTCGATAAGCGGACAATATAAATCTGCATTGGAAAGTTGGGATATGACTTTTGGAAGAGTGAAAAAGCTGAGCACTGCAGATAGTTTGAAGTTTACGAAATTAGTCCCTGTCAACGCAAAAGATTATATCTTAGAAAGATCCGTTAGTGAACAGATTATCATCATTAATGAAGCCCATCACAATGCCAGTCACCGAACTTTCGCATCTTCCTTACTTCAGGGATTATATGACAAAGGTTACAGATATTTGGGACTTGAAACATTAGCGGGAGACTCTGTAAACACCACAAAATTTGCTGCTCTTAACAGTGGATATTATTCCAAAGAACCGGAATTCGGAAACTTTATTTACAATGCCTTGAAAATTGGGTTCAAGCTTTTCCCATATGAAGCAGAAGGAAATAACAAAGAAAGAGAAATTGGAGAAGCAAAAAATATCTTCGATTTTATGCAGAAAAATAAAGAAGGCAAATATCTGATCTATTGTGGCTATCAGCATGCTTATGAAGGGGTTCATAAATCCTGGGAGAAAACAATGGCGGGACGACTTTCCGACCTGACGGGGATCAATCCGTTTACGATTGACCAGACTCAGTTTTCAGAAAAAAGTAACCTGAAGTATAATGAACCGCTTTTAAGATTGATAAATAATACCATCCCTGTTGTTTTGAAAGGTGAAAATAAGGGAATATACAATGGAGAAGACAAAGAGTTATATACTGATATTAAAATCATTCATCCGGTTACAAAATACATCAACGGAAGGCCACATTGGATGTTGAGTAAAAACAGGAAGTTTTACAAAATTCCTTCTTCTAAAATTTCAAATTATCCGGCCCAGGTTTTAGCTTACAGAAAAGGTGAATTTGAAAAGGAAGGTGTTCCTGCGGATATCATTGAACTCAATACTTCCCAAGACAGTCGTTTTTTAATCCTGGACAAAGGAAATTATGATATTGTTGTAAAAGATAAAGCGTATACCATTATTAACAAGTTTGAAAAAACGATAAGATAATGTCTGAAATATCTGGGTAGAAGAACGAGGTAATGAAAAATAAGTTAAGAAAAATAACTGTCAATACTATAGAATACTTGTATTTGGTTTCTGATCAATATCACTCTGAAACTAAAACTAATACTTTGACTGTAAAAGTATTTTTAAACGGACAAAAGCAAACCCCTCTAATCATCAGATTTATGACTGTCGAGGATTATATAATGGGACAGCCTTTAAAATCAGGTGTGAAACTGATGAATAAAATCACAGGTTCAGAAGATGAGATAAATCTCAATAGACCACAATACATCAAACAGTTTATTGTATTGGGATTAATGAAAGGATGGTCCGGTTTCAATTCAATGGAAATACAAAACGGACTTGATTATTTGAGAGAATTAGGCTTTCAAACCGGTCAATTAAAACCAGAATATAACGAATAATTTTTCCTTTAATGTAATAGAATAAAACGACTGCTGTTTTTACTAAGGAAACATCAAACAAACATCTTCATGAAACTTTCTATTTTAACAATATTATTTTCAGGTTTTTTCTAAAAAGAATATTTTAAAATCGCTGTAATAGAAACAGTCTTTTCTCTATTAAGCTGTTTTATCCTATCTTTGTATTATGATACGTATTACAAAAATTTTTACATTCGAAACGGCTCACGTGCTTTACAACTACGATGGGAAGTGTAAAAATATGCATGGGCACTCCTATAAGCTGTTTGTAACAGTGAAAGGAAAACCGATTAATGATATTGAAAATCCTAAAAATGGAATGGTGGTAGATTTCGGAGATATCAAAAGTATCGTAAAATCTGAGATCGTAGATGTTTGGGACCATGCGGTTCTTGTCAATGCGCTGTCTCCACATAAAGAACTGGGAGATGACCTTGAGCAGAAAGGACATAAAGTAATCTATTGCAGCTTTCAGCCAACCTGTGAAAACATGTTGTACGCCATTGCTGCTAAAATCAAATCAAGACTTCCCGAAGGAATTTCTTTAGCTTATCTTAAACTTCACGAGACAGAAAACTCGTATGGAGAATGGTTTGCAGAAGATAATCAATAATTTTTCACAAAACTCAGAAGGTGTTAAAAACAACAATTAATTTAGAACCTGGAAAAAAAGTGTATTTCGCTTCGGATCAGCATTTTGGTGCCCCTACACCAAAGGAAAGTAAGGTGCGGGAAGAGAGATTTATACGCTGGATGGATGAGATCAAGGAAGATGCGCAGGTTTTGTTTTTAATGGGTGATCTTTTTGACTTCTGGCACGAATGGAAGCATGTCATTCCCAAAGGATATGTCAGGGTGCTCGGGAAAATTGCAGAATTGAAAGACAGAGGAATTCATATTTATTTCTTTGTCGGAAATCATGATCTTTGGATGAAAGATTATCTGGAAGAAGAAATCGGGTGTACCGTATTCTATCAGAAACAATATTTTGAAATGGGAGGGAAGCAGTTTCTGCTGGCCCATGGAGATGGTTTGGGACCTGGAGACAAAGGATATAAAAGAATGAAAAAATTATTCACAAATCCTGTGGCACAATGGTTCTTCAAATGGCTTCATCCCGATATTGCGATGAAAGTGGCATTGTATCTTTCCCAAAAAAATAAAATGATCTCAGGAGAAGAGGACAAGGCTTTTCTGGGAGAAGATAAAGAGTTTCTCATCATTTATTCCAAAGAAAAGCTGAAAACCCAGAAGATTGATTATTTTATCTATGGACACAGGCATCTGCCTATGGTACTGGATCTGGAACAGAATGCAAAATATATCAACCTTGGAGACTGGATTTCCTATTTCACTTACGGGGTTTTTGAAAAAGATTTTGAACTGAAAACTTTTGAAAAATAAAGCAAAAAAAATTACCCCTAAAAAGAGGTAACTTTCGAACGGGTGGAAAACCCACTCTTGTTTTTAATCCATATTCCGGATAAGTCATTGCAATAAGTCTACCAAAATAGGTTTTATGCATTAAAAAATTATTAAAAAAATATTCTATCTCTATAATTGCCCTGCAGCCGGGGATTAAGAAACTCAAAAAATTATGGAACTGAAAAATATATTCAACATACAGACTGAACAGGATTTCCTGAATGCCTCATTGAAAACATTTCGTTATCAATATGACAATGTTGAAATATACAGGAAATTTGTTGATTTTCTGAAGGTTAGTCCAGATGAGGTAGATAGCCTGGTGAAAATTCCGTTTCTTCCTATTGAAATGTTTAAAAATCATCAGATTCTGGATAAAAATGTGGATACGGACCTTTTCTTTCAAAGTTCAGGAACCACCCAGATGAACCTTTCCAAACATTTCATCGCAGATCCGGAACTTTATGAGGAGAGTATTTATAAAAGCTTTGAACAGTTCATCGGAAAACCGGAAGACTTTATTTTTCTGGGGCTGCTTCCAAGTTATCTTGAGAGACAGAATTCATCACTGATCTATATGGTAGATTATCTGATGAAAAAATCTGCCAAGCCGGAAAACGGATATTTCCTTTATAATCATGCTGAACTCTTTGAACTATTGAACACATTGCAGGATAAAAAAGTGATTCTTTTCGGAGTTTCTTTTGCCCTTCTTGATTTTCTGGATTACTGTCATTCTGAGCAAAGTGAAGAATCCCCGAATTTCCCTGAAAATTTAATAGTGATTGAAACCGGCGGTATGAAGGGGCGAAAGGAAGAAATGACCAAGGATGAATTGCTTAAAATATTGCAGGAAGGTCTTAAAACAGAGAAAATCTATTCAGAATATTCTATGACAGAGTTGCTTTCACAAGCTTACTCCCTTGAAAATAATGAATATGAGTGTCCCAACTGGATGAGAATTATGGTCCGCAATGCAGAAGATCCTTTAGCGTACGAAAAAGAAGGCCGCACAGGAGCTATTAATATTATTGACCTTGCCAATACCCATTCCTGCTCATTTATTGCCACACAGGATTTAGGAAAAATAATCGGTGATAAATTTCAGGTGTTAGGAAGAATAGACCATTCAGATATCAGAGGATGTAGTTTACTGGTTAGCTGATGATTTAATCCGAAGAAAGCAATTGTGAATCGTCAATTCACTCCACTTGTCAATTTTTGTATCATAAAATAGTTTGCGACTTTTGCTGAGTGAAACGCCTTTGCGAGCCTTTAAACATTTAACTATTAAAAACTTTGCGGGCATTGCGTTTTATTAAAATATTTTTACCATCATAAAAAATGATCAAAATAGAAGAACTCATACACGCCTACATCCATTCCCATTGCGATTTTGAAAAAGAAATCGTACTGACGAATTATTTTCAGGCAGATTGGGAAGCAGACATCTTAATCATAGATTCGGAGGGTGGAAGTCATGAAATTGAAATTAAACTTTCGAAAAGTGATTTTAAAAATGATTTCAAAAAATCATACCTGAATAAAGACACCGGAGAAAAATTTCTGAAACACGATAAAATTTCCTGTGGGGATTATATGTGTAATTCTTTCAGTTTTTTGCTCCCGATGGGAATGGTAGATGCTGCTTTAATTCCGGAACATTGCGGAATCATTGAATTCTATCACAATGCGGATACCTGGGATACCGAATTTTATCTGATTCGCCAGCCTAAGAAACTGCATGAAGATTCCTACTGGAAACTGAATGACAAGGATTTTTTTATCAGGAAGATGGCTTTGAATCTTCTCCAGCGTAAAATGGAGATCAAAGGAAAGCACGAGGAACTGATTTTTAAAAATCCCTTTGAAATCAAAAAACTGAAATAAAATTAAGGAGGTTTCTTATTCTGACGCAAAGACTTATTTTCTATATTTAAAGTTTAAGAAAGCAAAGAAGGAATCAATTTCATTGATTTTTATTAAGCGATCGTAAAACCTATCACTTCATCAACGACGTAGTCGTAACCACTTTGCTCCCTTAAATAAAAATTGATCTTTATAAAAACTTTGCGTTTACAAAGAATTTCAAAACAATTATTCAAAATCAGAAAATAAAAAAATCCTGCCGCCTGACAGGATTTTATCATTGAATAGTATTTTAAATTAATCTGCAATTTCAGCAGTATCTCTCTGAAGTAAGAACTTGTAGATTAAACCTCCTACAACTCCTCCCAAAATAGGGGCAACCCAGAACAGCCAAAGCTGTGACATGGCAATTCCTCCCATAAACACTGCCTGAGAAAGTGATCTCGCGGGATTTACAGAAGTATTTGTAATCGGGATTGAGATCAGGTGGATCAACGTAAGAGCAAGACCGATGGCAAGACCGGCAAACTTACCGTTAGCCCACTTATCCGTGGCTCCCATGATTACAATAAGGAAAAAAGCAGTTAATAAGAACTCAGCAAGAAATGCAGCTCCCATACTGAAAGCTTTTCCGTTATAAACGGCTTCACCGTAGAAGTTGGTGGCGAAATCTCCGGGTTTTGAGAATTCTACCGCTCCGGCTCCGTTAAGAATCGTATACAGGCATCCTGCTGCTACAATTGCACCCAGACACTGTGCCACAATGTACGGGATAAGGTCTTTTGCAGAAAATCTTCCTCCTGCTAAAAGTCCAAAAGAAACTGCCGGATTAAAATGCCCTCCTGAGATATGGCCTACAGCGTAAGCCATGGTAAGAACAGTAAGACCGAAGGCTAAAGCAACTCCTAAAAGTCCGATGCCAATATCTGGAACACCGGCTGCGAAAACAGCGCTTCCACATCCTCCGAAAACAAGCCAAAATGTGCCGAAAAATTCAGCGAAAAGTTTTTTTATCATGTTGTTTATTGTTTAAAGTATCTCAAATGTAAAATTTAAATCTTAAAGTAAAAAGATAAATCTGAAAAATATTTCAAAAAAGAGAGAACAAAAATTACAAAATCTGTAATTTGGTGTAAAGTTTGTTTGGGATTTGTTTAGAGAGTATAATAGTCGGTTTTGAAAGATATAACATAAATGTTTTATCTTTCATTTGTAATTTAAAAGGATGGTGAATGAGAAAGTTTTTTTGTGTGGTCTTTGTACCTTTTATTTATAGTTTACACTATTCGCAGGCAGCTAAAAAAGCTTTTCCCTGCTATGATCTTTCCACTGTATTGAAGGTTGAACCTACGCCGCTTTATAAATCTCATCTTGATGCCTCAAAAAGTTTTGGGGTACAGCTGCTGAAAGATTCCAAAACAGTGCAGCGATATATCAATAGCGGCAAATTCCACAAAATAAAAAAATCGGGTAAAGGATATCGCGTTCAAAAACTTGATTACAGCAGGGCTTATATGGTATCGAAGGCAAAAACTACATTGGAAAAAATAGGTTCTAAGTTCAGCAAGGATACAAAAGGCGGTATCTTTACTGTTTCATCCATTACCAGAACGCTTGAAGACCAATGCAGGCTTAGAAGAGTAAATTCCAACGCCTCACTAGGGATTAGTTCACACAATTATGGTAATTCTTTTGACATTTCTTATGTAAGATTCAACAACGTTTTAAAGTACAATCCGAAAATGGAATTGGCATTGGAGAAAGTTTTAAAGTACTATGAGAAAGCCGGTAGAATATATTTCATCAAAGAGAAACAACAGAGCTGTTATCATATTACTGTGAAAAATTATTAATTAAAATCCTCTTGCGTAGCATATTTAGTTTCTATATTTTTATACGACTAAAAACTATGCTTATGTCAACATTAAACATTGTAGACTATATGCTGCCTGTAGAAGAATGCAGGACAGCATCAAATGAATGGAAAGCATCTCTTTCAGACTTTTCCAGAATTCAAAAGCTTATCCCTACCAACTATGTTTTTAATATTTCCAGAGAGCACCTTGAATGGATGAAAGGGTTCAGTGATTATAAAGACTTCTGTGCTGCAGTAGGAATTTACAGAGACCGGTTGATTCTTATTTTTTATCCTATGAATAACGACGGGGAAAAAATAGATGTAAAAGAATATCCATACAGTTTCCTTACCGAACTTGATAAAGATCTGAGGCTGCAGGAAATCCAGGAATATACCGTCATCAGAAATGCGGTTCTTTCCAGAGATCTTGAGAGTATGGAGAAGAATGCCAATATGGGATTCCCGGTTTCCAATACACCGGTTCTTGAGCAGGACAAAGCCGTAGATGCTATTGAACGCTGGAGAAACCAGGGAATGGACTGGTTTTATAAAGAGAGCAGAGAAAATGAAGGCAGCGGAATTTTCAGAAAATTCTATGTTCCTATAGCAGATCTTTGCCTTTCAGATGAAGGGCTGGCCGGTATTACCTGTTCTTTTGGTATCAGATACAATGATATCTATGGAAAAATGCTGGTAACCCTTATTTTTATCTCTTTCCGTGAAAATCTCAGGAATGCAGAACTGGGAGCAGAAGTGATTTCCAATACTTATGACTGGGCAAAGCCGTGTCCTCCTATCTGCCGTATTCCGGATGTAGATGTAGGATGTGAATTTTAAAATGATATACTGAGGAATGGCTGGACTTTACAAGGCAATTTTATTCCTGAATTATGCACTGCTTCTATCTGTTATACTGCTGGGAGCAGCAAAATACCGCATATTAAATCATAAAGAAAAGCAATATTTTCATTGTATTGCTTTTCTTTTTTTTATTGAGCTGCTGAATCTGGCGCTGCCTTATATCTTCAGACTGAATGACACCTCATTCCTCTATCCTTTATATATTGCAGGAGAATTTTTCCTTCTGACGGGCTTATTTGTCAGAAAACTGGACTGGCCAAAAGCTGTTCTGTGGATTACAGGTACATTGGCAGCGGGTTTTATGATCTCGAAATACGGATTCGATTATCCCGCCAATGCCGATATTGCAAAAGTAGTTTCCAATATCATTATCATCTGTCTTTCCGGGTTTACGCTGATCCGTGAGATTAAGAATACCTCTCTACAGAATCGTTTTCTTCTCGTAGATGCCAGTGTTTTTTTCTACTATTCCGTTTCTGTATTTATTTTTATCATCCAGCATCAGATTGCCAATCTGTCGGAAAATGATTACTATACAATTCTCAGTGCCAATAATATTCTTTCGGGTATTTTGTACTGTTCATTTTTATACACTTTTATCAGATTAAAGAAGTAACTTTAAATATCAATCTGCTGATCCTTATAATTGTTACCATAACAGTTATAGTATCCTTTATTCTGTTAGCGTACAGAGCTTTTATAACCAGAATCATTAAGGAGAAAAATGTACAGCATGAGGCGGAAGTTCTCCATCAGAAGAAATTAGTGCTGGAAAACATCAAAGCCCAGGAAGAAGAAAGAAAAAGAATTGCGGTCATGATTCACGATGATATCGGAAACCGTCTCAATATCCTTTCTTTATGGTTAAATAATCTGGATACTCAGGGCGATGAGCTCATCAAAAAAAAAATCTACGGCCAGATGTCTTCCCTGATTGATGCTGCCAGAAGTATTTCCCATTCATTATATCCTGTAAACCTGGAATCTGTGGGTCTGGTTTTATATGTTGAAGAATTAATAGCCAACCTTTCCCACAAAATCAATATCTCTTTGCAGGTAATGCAGGGATATGAAAAAAAAGATCTTTTTGTGGAAGTACAGCTGTACAGAATTATTCAGGAGTTTACTACCAATGTGATCAAACATTCGGACGCAACGGATATCTGGATTTACATGAAAGATTATCCTGAAAATATGGCTGTAGTAATTTCGGATAACGGGCAGGGCTTTGAATATGAAGAAGTGAAAAAAGGAATGGGAATAAAAAATATCGAATCCCGTATCAAATCAATGAATGCTACACACAAATGGAAAAAAACATTTTCAAACAAAGGAAGTCGTTTAATCATAAAAATTCCAAAATATCATGAGTTCCCAAATCAAACTAGCACTGATTGATGATGAACAGCTGATCCTCGAAGGGGTAAAAATGCTGCTGTCCAATGAAAAAAATATATCGGTAACCCTTACCGCAGATAATGGCCCCGGTTTTATAGAAGACCTCGGAAAACTTTCAAAAGATGAATTCCCTGATATTGCTCTTGTAGATGTTCAGATGAAACCCATGAACGGTTTTGAACTGGTAGAAATCCTCAAAGAGAAATTTCCCGATCTTAAAATTATTATCCTGTCATCCCATTATAAAACCTCAATTCTCGGATATATGGTCAAGCTGGGAGTATCTGCGTTTCTGCCGAAAAATTCGAATAAGAAAACCTTTATTGATGCCATTACAATGGTAGATAAAAACGGAGTTTTTTTCACGGCCGAAGATCATCAGATGCTGTTTACTTATATGAACAGTTCTGCCAAGAAAAATTCTCTTTTTGAAACAGAAGATGAACTATCCGAAAGAGAAAAAGATGTGGTAAAACTGATCTGCCAGGAACTGACCAACAACGAAATCGGAGAAAAACTCTTTATCAGCCCGAGAACTGTAGAAAGTCACAGACAGCGTATTCTCGAAAAAATCGGAGCCAGAAATACAGTAGGAATCGTCATCTATGCTATTGTCAACAATATTTACTCTCTTGAAAAAATATAAATTGATTCCGTAGAAATACGGAATTTTTTATTTGGTACTTTTCACTCTAGCGAACCTTGTTTTTCTTCTGTTATTTTGGAATGTCTCTTTAAGTGATGTCAGTTGAAAAAAACACAACAGGATCTGTAATAAAAAATTAAAGTAGAAACATGGATGGTAACAGAGTGATTTCCGTCGGGATTTTCTTTGACGGCACAGGAAACAATGGAGTCAATATTCTTTCACCGGATAAACCGCTGAATAATAATGAAAGTTACTACGGGACTTTCAGCAATATCTATAAATTATACAGTCTGTTCGTTGGAGATGAAAAGATATATATTGAAGGAATTGGTACTGTAACGGGGCATGAAGATAATAATTTTGCTATGGCAACATGTGCAAACCCACCTTATGGAAGTGGTTATTCCTCTGATGATAAACTTCGGAAAGCAGGGGAATTTGTGCAAAAAATAGCTCATAATGACACCAAAGAATACCATTTTTTTATATACGGATTCGGCCGGGGAGGTATGTTGGCAAGAACCTTCTGTAATCAGCTTCTGACTCATTATGCTGTGGGAAATTGCAGAATAAAATTTTTAGGGCTTTTTGATACAGTAGAGTCCAGACCTTTTAATACCTATAATATGAATATGTCTGTACAGATAGAGAATGCTCTGCATTTCTGTGCAGTTAATGAGGGCAGGTTTTTCTTTCCGCTTACCGGTTTATTTGAGAATTCAAAAACAATGAAGGATCAGAAATCAGAAAAAAAATCATCAGTTTGGAAAGAAGTATTTGTTCCCGGAGATCATGCCGATATTGGAGGCGGCTATCTTGAAGGACCGCAATCTGTTTATATTTCTACAGATTTCGCAAATGTTGATGATCTGCATAGCTATGTTTCAGATATCAGAAATGCAAAAACCAGTGCTGATGGAAATAAAATCTGGGATGCATTGCTCTCAGAATATAAAGTGGAAACAGTGAATGGACTTTCGCAGGCATTTGTGTGCAGGGATAAAGTATATAACGACCTCTCAAAAGTATATGGAAAACTGATGATGGATGAGACCAATACCATATTGTCAGTATTTAGTACAGAAAATGAAGCCTATTTCGGAACAGATTATAATAAACATTCTTTTCTTAACAGGTATTATAGTAAAATGAAAGAGTATCTGAAGGATCTTTCCGGAAACAAAAAGCCAACATATGATTTCGGAAGATTTGCAGAGTATACGCATATTTCATCAAACTTCGGATTGTACAGTAATAGTTTCCGGTATAGAACCCAGCGTGAAATTAATATTGAGCTGATCAATAACGGATTAAATGTATCAAGCAGTACCTCCGTTGATGAAACAAGCCGAACAAAAAGACTTTCCGTAGAACTTCATCTGCCGGAAGACAGCTTTGTTGCTGATTTTCTTTATGGAACAAACGTTCCCAATAATGATATCTGGCTTCGCTCTATTGTAAAAACACCGGCAGCTGTTAGAATAAATGAATAGAAGCATTCGTGAAAATACTTCTCAGTTTTAAATTTAGGTTAGGGGACATCTCATGGTGTCTCCTTTTTTGCGGTTTAATGTTTTGCCTACAGGGAAAAACTGCCAAATTCTGGCCTGTTTTTTTATTTCTCGGCTATTCATTTCTTTTTCCGTATTTTTGCACCCGAAAATTCATTATTCATTACTAATTATTAATTAAGATGCTTTCGGTTCAAAGTTTAGGATTACATCATTCAGGAAATTATTTATTTCAAAATGTCAATTTCACCATTAAAAAGGATGATAAAGTGGGTCTCGTTGGTAAAAACGGAGCAGGAAAATCCACTTTATTGAAAATGCTTTCCGGAGAAATTAATTTCTACGAGGGAGAAGTTGTCACTGAAGGAAGTGTTACCATTGGTTTCCTGAAGCAGGATCTTGATTTCGTAAAAGGAAGAACGGTCTGGGCAGAAACCATGCAGGCTTTTGAACAGATCAATGCCTGGAAGAATGAGCTTGAAGAAGTAAATCACCAGATGACTGTAAGAACAGATTACGAAAGTGATTCCTATACGGATCTGATTAATAAAATGACCGAGCTGAACGACCTTTTGATGAACCATGATGCCTACAATCTTGAGGGTGACATGGAAAAAGTGTTATTCGGTTTAGGATTTAAAGCAGATGATTTCCAGAAAATCACCGATGAATTTTCCGGAGGATGGAGAATGAGAATCGAATTGGCAAAATTACTTCTTCAGAAGAACGATATTATGCTTCTCGATGAACCCACCAACCACCTGGATATGGAATCCATCATCTGGCTGGAGAACTTCCTTAAGGATTATCCCGGAGCTATTGTTCTGGTAAGTCACGATAAACAGTTTATGACAGCGGTTTGTAACCGTACTTTTGATATCAACAACAAAAAAGTTGACGATTACAAAGCCAACTATTCCAAGTATCTGATCATGAGAGAAGACCGCCGTGAAAAACTGATTCAGGCTAAAAAGAACCAGGATGCGGAGATCAAACAGATGGAGGATAACATTAATAAGTTCCGTGCAAGTGCTACCAAAGCGTCTTTCGCACAGTCACTTATTAAAAAATTAGATAAAATCGAACGTATCGAAGTGGATAACGAGGACGTTTCAAAATTCAATATCCGTTTCGTACAGTCTATGGTTCCGGGGAAAGTGATCTTCGAAGCTATCAATCTTGGAAAAGCCTACGGACAGAAGCAGATTTTTGATGATGTAGATTTTATCGTTCAGAGAGGAGACAGAATTGCGCTTCTGGGGCAGAACGGACAGGGAAAAACTACGCTGGCTAAAATCCTGGCAGGAGATATCAAAGACTATTCAGGAACATGGAATCTTGGTCATAATGTCAATATCGGATATTTCGCTCAGAATCAGGAAGAGGTTTTAACACCTAATAAAACAGTGCTGGAAGAAGCTGAAGATGCTGCAACAGAAGAAACAAGACCAAGAGTAAGAGACTTATTAGGATCTTTCCTTTTCCAGGGAGATGCCGTTACTAAAAAAACAAAAGTACTTTCCGGAGGAGAGAGAAACCGTCTGGCACTTTGTAAACTTTTGCTTCGTCCTTTCAACACGCTGATTATGGACGAACCTACCAACCACCTTGATATCCAGTCTAAGGAAATTATCAAGCTGGCACTGCAGAATTTTGAAGGAACTTTAATTGTCATCTCTCACGACAGGGAATTCCTTCAGGGGCTTTGTGATAAAATCTACGAATTCCGTGATGGGAAAATGAAAGAATTCCTTGGTGATATCAATGAATATCTTGAGTACAGACAGAAAGAAACCATCAGAGAGATTTCTGCAGAAAAAGCCAAACTTCATACGGAAGTAAAGGTGGAACCTAAGAAAGTAGAGGAGAAACCTGTTGTAAGCAGCAGCCAGTCTTCAAATATTGTAACTAAAGAACAGAAAAATATTCAGAATAAAATCAAGAAAGTGGAAGAGAAAATTTCTGAGCTTGAAACAAAAGTAGAGCAGATGGAAGCATCTTTTGCCAAAGAAAATCCTTCAGATGAAACCTTAGAAGAATACAACAAAGCTAAGGAGGAGCTGGATACAGCTTTACAGGAGTGGGAATATCTTGGAACCCAACTGGATTAAACTACAATATAAATGCTTTATCAACCAAAAATGATGAAGCATTTTTTTTGTAACAAAACCGTATTTACTTCTACCTATTGTCAACAGTTATTAAGTAATTTAATAAAAGTTTAAGGAAACAATTAAATTATTTTCATAATTTTGAACCATGATATTTAAAGAAAGCAGAAACCTAAAGAGTTTTATCTCCAAGCTGTTGTTTGGAGTGTATTTTCTCGCGCTGCTTTCTCAAAGCTTTCACCATCACGATTCTGTAGATTATTTTAAGGCTTTTCATCTTAAAAAAGCAGAAAATACGATGACGAAAGCCGTTACTAAAGAGAAAGCTGGCGACTGTCTGGCCTGCCACTTTTTGGTTACCGGACATACATTAGCTCCTGAAGAATTCAACTTTACTTTTGAGCATTACAGCCATGAAGTAAAACAAATCATCGCCATTCAGGAGAAAATCTGGTCACAGACCAAATTCACCTTCCAGCTTCGGGGGCCGCCCGCACTTGCATAATTCATAGATTCTATAGGGTTTAAAGTTTTGTACTTTAAAGTTCAATGTTTAAAGTTTAAGGTTTAAAGTTGCTGGAAAAACAACTGTTGATTTGTAATTGGTATTTAAATAATCTTCAATTACTAATTTCTAGCTTCTAACCTCTAACTTCTCATCAGACATTAGACTTTTACATTGTACAATTAAAACTAACCCTTCTCACAAATTTTAACGAAAATGTACCCTGTTGAAATGGGTACGCAATCAATCTATTTACAATGAAATTGATATATTGCCTGCTGCTGGTCTTTTGCGGATCAGTATTTACAAGTGCACAAAAAACTTATACTGTAGAGGGAACCGTTCAGGATTTCCATGATAAAACATGGCTGGAAAATGCAGTGATTAAAATCGGGAACTTTACAGCTAAAACCAATAAGAAAGGTCAATTTTCTTTTGACAAAATTCCTGCAGGAAAGTATACACTCATTGCTCAACATCCTGATTGCAATGATTATACTGAAAATATAGGAGTTGATAAGGATGTTCAGCTGGTGATTACACTGGAACACCACATTAAAGATATCGAAACTGTGACCATTCACGGAAGTCATAAAAATAATGGAAGTATGGTGGTGAAAACACTTGATAAATCAACGCTTTCACGAAATGTTACTGAGAACTTAGGAAATTTATTAACCAATATTTCTGGTGTCAATGTTCTGAAAACAGGAAATAACATAGCAAAGCCTATTATCCATGGTCTTTATGGAAGCAGGGTTTCCATCCTTAATGATGGGGTAAAGCTTGCTGAACAGGAATGGGGAGTAGAGCACGCTCCTAACGTAGATGTCAATAATTTTGAACATATTGATGTCATCAAAGGAGCATCAGCTTTGAAATATGGAGCAGGTGCTGTAGGTGGGGTTGTAGTTTTACAGCCTCAGGTTTTGCCAAAGAAAGATACTATTATGGGAAATGTTTCTCTTTCCGGGATTTCAAACGGAAGAGGCGCTGATCTTAACGTAAAACTCGCAAAAACATGGGAGAACGGATGGGCTATAAAAACCAATGGAAGCTATAAAAAACTGGGAGATCTTGAAGCTCCGGATTATGGCTTGATGAATACCGGGCTTGAAAGTTCTGGATTTAATTTTGGGGTGCAGAAAATGACATTTGAAAAAGGATTTTCTTTTGATTATTATCTGACCAAAAGCACTGTCGGGATTCTTAGAAGTTCTCACGTAGGAAACTCTGAAGATTTGCGTAATGCCCTTACTTCTCCGGAACCAATCTATCAGAGAGATTTTAGTTATGATATTGATAATCCCAGACAGGAGATTGAACATCATATTGCTAAAGTTTCGGCTTACAAAAGGTTTGAAAATTTTGGAAAAATAACGGCTACTTACAGCTTTCAGTACAATCATAGAAAAGAATATGATATCAGACGTACAGAAGCATTAAGTAAAAAACCTGCTTTGGACCTTGAACTGATCACCAATGATCTGAATGTAAACCACCTGATAGAAAGAGCAAACTGGAATCTTGAAACAGGAATTAATGCAGGATATCAAAACAATTATTCCAATACCCAGACCGAGGCGAGACGTCTTGTTCCGAACTATGACAGATACTATGCAGGAATTTATTCCGTATTGAAATATAAAATTGCACCGGAGCTGGATCTTGAACTGGGAGGCAGATACGATTATGATCATTACGAAGTAACAAAATGGTATGATCTGAGTGACTGGAATAAAAAATATGCAGCAGATTATTCAGATTTTGTAGTAAGAATCAACCAAAACAGAATTCTTACCAAGCCGTCTTTAAGTTATAATAATATTTCAGTAAACGGGGGAATTGTTTACCATCCATCCGAATATTTTAACCTGAAATTCAATTACGCCAGGGTTTCAAGATCTCCGAATATCGCAGAACTTTTTGCAGACGGACTTCACCATTCTGCAGCGATCATTGAAAGAGGGGATATGAGAATGAAAAGTGAAACCGGAAATCAGTTTAATTTGGTGGCAGACGTAAAAGCAAATGTCCTGAAAGGATTAAATATTTCTGTAAACCCGTATTTCTTTTATACTCAGAATTTCATCAATCAGATTCCTACAGGTTATCTGAATACACAATGGGGTGGAGCTTTTGTAGAGTATAGTTATCAGCAGATCAATGCAAAAATGTATGGATTGGATATCGATGCTCAGCTTAAAATTACAGATAATCTGACATACAAAGGAAGCGGTTCCTATGTGTATGGACAGGATACTACTCATGATGTGCCGCTTATTTTAATGATGCCGCCGAATTTTAACAATTCATTGGAATTCAGTAAAAAAGAATGGAAAAGCTTCTATTTCACAGTGAGTAACAATACTTATCTGAAACAGACGAGATTTCCTGTTTATAACGTTCCGATCAGATTATTTGATTCGGACGGAAATCCTTACAATGAAGAAGTGGATATTTCTACACCTCCAAACGTATATTCCCTTTGGAACCTTCAGACAGGGGTAAATCTGTCTAAAAATTTCGGAATTGATTTTTCAGTCCGAAATATATTCAACAAGTCTTACAGAGATTATCTGAACAGACTACGTTTCTTTTCCAACGAAATGGGAAGAAACTTCATTTTAACTCTTAAATATCAATTTTAATTACTTAAAATCAAAAACATGAAAAATATTTTTAAAAATACAACACTTATCTTAGGACTTTTATTCTTAGCTGTTTCTTTAAGCTTAGCATCGTGTAACAGAAGCGATGATGAAGCAGATGACCTTCCTCAGGAAGAATTGTCAGATGTTCTCTTAAGAGTAACGGATGAAGCTACAGGAGTTCCCGTAGTTTATGATTATCAGGTGAACAGTACTACTAATCCTAATGTTAAACTGATCAATGGCCATACTTATAATGTAGAAGTTATTTTCAAAAACGGAGATGAAGATGCTACTCAGGAAATTAAAGACGCAAAAAATGAACATTTCCTTGTATATAATTTTCCTAACTCAGATATCACCTTAACCCGTACAGATGATGAATCTTCCAAAAGAGATGATGGAAACCGTGTTGGGTTGAAAACAAAATGGGCAGTCAATACCGCTGTAAAAAATGCTTCAGCACCTAGTCAGCTGGTTCTTACATTGTTCCATGAGCCGGTAACAGTTTCTGAAGCTTCTGCTGTAAGTGGAAACGGAGTGATTTACGGAACTCATACAGGAGGAGAAACAGACGCGGAGGCCAACTATAATATTATTAATTAATATACCTTTAATCTTGTTTGGGCCACCGGAATTTTCCGGTGGTTTTTTATTTAACAATATTTGGCTTTATAAGTTGATTTTAAATGAGTTTTTTTCATAAAAAATTCCTATTTTTGCAACCTAAAATTTTAATCAATAATGAAGGTTACCGCACAAAACCATGATGATGTAAGTGCATTGCTTACAGTAACATTGGAAAAATCTGACTACAAAGAAAAAGTAGAGAAGCAGTTGATTAATTATGCTAAAAATGCGCAAGTTCCTGGATTCAGAAAAGGGAAAGTGCCTTTGAGTATGGTTAAAAAACAATATGAAGCAGGTATTGCATTTGAAGAAATCAACAGACAAGTTTCTGATGCTTTAAACAACTATGTTAATGAAAACAAACTAAGATTAGTTGGTCAGCCTGTTCCTCAGCCAGTAAACGAATTCGATTACAATGCTGATCAATTAGAAGTTGCTTTCGAAGTAGGATTTGAGCCTGAATTCACTATAGATTTAGCTAAATATGAAGCTCCTCACTACAAAGTAGAAGCTTCTGACAAAGAAATCGGTAAGAGCATTGAAAACATGCAGAAGCGTTTCGCTGAGCAGGTTCCTCAAGATAAAATCACTAAAGATTCTTACATTGCTTTAGAAGTTTCTCAGGTTGTGGAAGAAGATGCTGAAGGTGAGCACCACCACCACCCAAAAAACCTTACTATTACAGCTGAAAACAAAGAAGCTTTCAAGTTGGTAAAAGGTTTGAAAATGGATGAATCTGTAAAAGTGACTAAAGAAACTCTTGCAGGTGACGAAGAATTAGCTAAAGAATTAGGATTCAGCAAAGAAGAAGTTGAGCACCTGCACCACAATGAGATAGAAGTTAAAGTAAAAGATTTCTATTCATTAAACTTAGCTGAGCTTAACCAGGATCTTTTCGACAAAGTATACGGAGAAGGAAACATCAAGTCTGAAGAAGAGCTTAAAGATAAAGTAAAAACTGAATTAGACGAGTATTTCCAGCAGAATGCTGATGTTCACTTTGTGAATAAAGTATTGGAGCAGGTAACTGAGAAAGAAGAAGTAAAACTTCCTGAATCTTTCCTTGTGAAGTGGTTATTATTCTCTAACCAGAATATCCAGTCTGAAGAACAGGCTAAAGAAATTCTTGAAGCTGAGAAAAACCAGTTGAAATATCAGATCATCGAAGGTAAATTGATGACTGAGAACGAAATCAGCCTTGACTATGCTGATGTATTGGCTCAGGCAGAACAATTGGTGAAAAACCAATTGGCTATCTACGGAATCCACCACTTAGGAGATGAAGAAATCCAGAAATATGCTGTTGAAATGTTGAAAGACCAGGAGCAGGTAAGACAAATTTCTTCTGAAGTAGCTATGGCTAAACTGAAAGATGTAATTCTTGAAAAAGCGACTAAAAAAGAAACTAAAATTTCTCACGACGAATTTTTAGAAGAACTTAAGAAATAATTATACCCGGATATAAATATTTGAAAACCGTCAATTTTTTGGCGGTTTTTTTGTTGTAAATCTCTTCTAAGAATTACGTCAGATATGTTCCGTATACCAATTGGCCGGGTTTTTGTTTCCAAAGTTCTTGTAGAGCATTCATCAATCATCAACTATCAATTTATCAATCATTACTAATTGCTCATTACTCATTACTTATTTGTATGTCCGCCAATATTCCTATATTTACCCTTTAAACTTTATTATAAATATGAAAAAGATCATCATTCCATTTTTCTGCGCTGTACTTTTCTCAGTACCTGCAGCAGCTCAGAAGAAAGGGGCTGCATCTGCTAAAACAGAAGCCGTACAATCAAAACTTACACCTAAAGAGGTTGTTGATAATTATTTCAAAGCACTAGGTGGAAAAGATAAACTAGACGCTGTAAAATCTACCATTACTGATAACACTGTTGCTGTGCAGGGAATGGAAATCCAAATGACAACTAAGAAATTAGGAAATAAATTCAAATCTGTACAATCCTTCATGGGAAAAGAAATGGTGCAGCTTTTTGACGGTGAGAAAGGATATTTTGATCAGATGGGAACTAAAACAGATATTCCTGCTGACAAAATTGCTGACCTGAAAAAAGGAAAGCCAATGGATGCCTTAGCATTTGATGCTTCGAATTTCAAGACTGTTTCTACAGAAAAACTTGACGGAAAAGATTATAATGTCCTGTCTTCAGACAAAGGAAAATTCTATTTCGATGCGGGAACAGGACTTTTGTACAAGACAGATGCAGGAGAAGGTAAAGCAACCATTAAAAGCTATATGGCTGTAGACGGAATACAGTTCCCTGCTGAAGTGGAAGCTGAAGGCGGAGGTCAGAAAATGACCATTAAAACTACAAAAGTAGTCATCAACTCCGGAGTAACGGATGCTGATTTTAAATAAGGAAATGCTTTTTAAGTAATCAAAACCGGGAATTCCCGGTTTTTTTTATGGTAGAAATATGAACCGAATGCTGATAAGTTTTCTTAATGTACTATTTCAGCGTTTCAGAAACTGAATTTTTTCAATCAAAACAATTAGGCTGTTGTATTTTATATCGTTTTTTGGGTTTAAAAGAAGTATATATGGATCTGTTAACCGCAATTTCAAGAAAAATGAATCAGATGAGCTTATTTTTAATTAGTCTATTTTAAATAATTAATGAATGTTTTTAATTAAAAATCAATATAAGCAATATAAAAGAAACAATTTGCTTTCATTTTATAATAATTAAATTTTTTAACTTGAATTTAACCCTCTGCTAAAGCCCGGTCACTGGGAGAATTGATATTTTTGAAAGGTCAAAAAATAATGTAGATGAAAAGAATGTTATCTTCGTTTTCAGCCATCTTTCTGATGTCTGTCAATATCTATGGACAAAACATCCCTGTGGATCCGTCCGTAAGAATCGGTACTCTCTCCAATGGAATGAAGTACTATATCAAAAAAAATATTTTACCGGAAAAAAAAGTAGAATTCCGTCTGGCAATCAATGCCGGATCTATTCTTGAAGATGAAAACCAAAGAGGACTGGCTCACTTTATGGAGCATATGAACTTCAATGGAACCAAAAATTTTCCTGACAATAAATTAGTAGACTTTTTACAATCTATCGGGGTAAAATTCGGGCAGCACCTTAATGCTTACACCAGCTTTGACGAAACTGTCTACATGCTTCCTGTCCCGTTGGATAAACCTGGAAATCTGGATGCCGGTCTGAAAGTAATGGAAGACTGGGCATTTAATGCAACACTTTCTGACGAACAAATCAATAAAGAAAGAGGAGTTGTACTGGAAGAGCTAAGATTAGGTCTCGGACCGGATAAGAGAATGATGGATAAATACCTGCCAAAGCTTTTATACCAATCTCAGTACGCAGAAAGACTTCCTATCGGTAAAAAGGAAGTGCTGGAAAACTTCAGACCTGATCTTATCCGGAAGTTTCATCAGGATTGGTACCGTCCGGATCTGATGGCAATTGTGGTAGTAGGAGATATCAATGTGGATGAAATAGAGAAAAAGATCAGGAATAACTTCAGCCAATATAAAAATCCTTCAAAACCCAGAGAAAGAAAATCATTTGATCTTCCGAATCATAAAGAAGCACTGGTAGCTATTGAGACTGATCCTGATGCTACGGGTTCAGGAGTGCAGTTTATCATCAAAGATTCTGAAGTATACCAGCCGGATGTAACAGTGCAGCAATATGATAAAAGTATTGTTGAAGGCCTTGTGAATATTATGCTGAACAGCAGGCTGGCAGAACTGGTTAATTCTCCAAATCCTCCTTTTACTTATGGTTCAGTATACCATGGAGGAACTTACGCAAGAAACAAAGAAGCATTTCAGGGTGCCGCAGCTACAAAAGACGGCGATCAGCTGAATGCACTGAGAGTCCTTTTGGAAGAAGTGGAAAGAGCAAAAAGATTCGGATTTACCCAATCTGAACTGGACAGGGCAAAAGCCGGAATGCTTTCCTCTTATGAATGGGCTTACAACAACAAAGACAAAAACCTAAGCGGTGAACTTATCGATGGCTACGTGAACCATTTCCTGAGACATGAGCCAATACCTGGAATTACCTGGGGATATGAACATATTAAAGAAGTTCTTCCGTCCATAGCGCTGGAACAGACCAATGAAATTATCAAAAAGCGGGTAAAGAATGACAGCAGGGTCATTATTATTACAGGTCCAAAAAAGGAAGGTATTACCATGCCAACAGAGGCGATGGTTCTGAAGACATTTGATGCTGTGAAAGTGGCTGATCTTAAACCTTATGAAGAAAAAAAGAAAACTGAAAGCTTAATAAAACCTTTTAAATCCGAAGGGAAAATTACTAAAACAGAAGCAGACGCCAAATTAGGAACGACCACATGGACTTTGAACAACGGAGCTCAAGTTACTTTCAAGAAAACAGATTTTAAAGATGATGAGATTGTTTTTGCAGCAATAAGCCTCGGAGGACTGTCTGTCATTCCGGATGCCGATTACAATAAAACAAAATTTGCATTTGATGCTTTACTGGAAGCCGGATTAGCAGGGCTTTCAAAGACAGATCTTGCTCACTATCTTGCAGGAAAACAGGTGAGTGTAAGCTCTTATGTCGGTGGCCTTACAGAAGGTATTTCAGGAACAAGTTCGAAAAAAGATCTTAAGACTGCCATGGAACTGATCTATGCCTGCTTTACAGACTTAAATTATAACCCGGAATCATTCAACACCTATAAAACAAAGAAATCTGCCATGCTGGCGAATGTGGATTCTGATCCGGAATACTATTTCTCCAGTGAATATTCCAAATTTATCAATCAGAAGAATCCAAGATTTACCGGCCTTGAACCTACCGAAAAAGACTGGGCGAATACAGATTATAAAAAAGCATATGATATTTACAAAGATAAATTTGCCAATGCAGGTAATTTTCATTTCTATTTTGTGGGGAATATAGATGAAGGGCAGCTTAAAAGTGAGATCCTGCAGTATATTGCTTCCCTTCCTGCTACAGGAAAATCGTCTACATTTAAAGATACAGGCTACAGACCAGTGAAAGGAGGATATACAAAGGTTTATAAAAAAGGAAAAGAACCGAAGAGCCTTGTCACAATTTCTTACAGCGGAGAAGCGCCTTATAATGAGAAGGAAGCTATGGCGCTTTCAGCTCTTGGAGAGGTCGCTACGATTAAAGTTCTCGAAAAACTGAGAGAAGACGAAAGTGGTATTTACGGCGGAGGCGCAAGCGGAAGCTTCAGTAAAATTCCTTACAGTGCTTATGATTTTAGTGTTAATTTCCCTTGTGGTCCTGAAAATGTGGATCAGCTTACAAAAAGTGCAGTGGCCGAACTACAAAAACTGATAGACAAGGGTCCTGAGCAAAAAGATCTTGATAAATACAAAGAAGGAGAATACAATGAATATAAAACAAGTCTTAAAGACAATGGATTCTGGTTACAGGGAATTGCTCAAAATCAATTAGACGGAAGTGATCAATATAATATTCTGAATTACCCGGACAAAGTAAAAGCACTTACGGTAAAAGACCTTCAGGATGTTGCCTGGAAATATCTGACAAAAGAAAAAAATGTAGCCATACTTATGCCTGAAGACGGTTGGGAGAATGTTAAAAAAAATGAAACCGAAAAAGGAAGTACAACGAACTAATTCATTTTTATTGTCAACAAAAATAAAAAACCGCAGAGAGAGCTGCGGTTTTTATTATTTCATTCGAATACGTATCGGTTAAGAACCATACTCTTTTTTCCATTCTTCAGCAGCTTCGCTCAGAACAGTATAGAATTCTTCACCATACTTTCTCGTCAGTGGAGTTTTTAAAAACTTATACACAGGAACCTGAAGTTCTTTTCCAAGCGTACAGGCATCGCTGCATACATTCCACTCATGATAATTCAATGCGGTAAATGAAGAATATTCCGTAACACGGATTGGGTAAAGATGGCATGATATAGGTTTCTGCCAGTCTACTGCACCATCTTCATATGCTTTCTCAATACCACATTTGGTAATTCCTTTTTCATCAAAGGTTACATAGGCACACTCGCGGTTCTCCACCATTGGAGTAACATACATTCCGTCGTGTGGATCAGTAGTCCATGTTCCCTGTTCTTCAAGGGCTTTAATACCTTCCTGAGTAAGGTAAGGTTTTATTTTGTCAAAAATACTGTCCAATATTTCAAGCTCGTCTTTATCCAACGGAGCTCCCACATCTCCTTCCACACAACATGCACCTTTACATTTCGTAAGGTTGCAAACAAATTCTTCGGAAAAAATTTCCTCAGAAATCAATTTATCGTCTATCTGAATCATAATTTTCTAAAATAAATCAAAAACTGTACCCGCTTTGAAGGTCAGTAAACTAATAATAATAAGCCAAACACTGGCTTCACGCATCCAGTATTTAGGTAAAAATCTCATCATTCTGCTCAGAATAATACTTGAAGGAAATGCCAGAAGCAGCAGATATTCATAGCTTTTATTCATATATAGAATGATGGTAACAAGCTGTGCTACTGAAAAGACCAGCAGGAAAGTGTATTTATATCTGCTTATCGGACTTTTCTTGTTATAATTTTTAAAATGGTCGTACACTGCATAAATAAGCATCAGAACCACAGGAATCAGCGGAAGAAGTTCCGTGTAATCCGTTACCGGCTTCATTTTTCCAAACGGAAAATAATCGATATTCCATGAAGTGAACTGAACGAAATACATGACAGAAAAATAACTGAATGTAATCAGAACAATCCCCAGAAGGAATCTGAAAAGATTCAACCCGATTTTGGCGGAGGTTGCAATCACGTGAATGATCACAAAAACAGCCATTGGCCAGGTGGTAGGAAGAAAAATAAAGTTCAGGGCTACAATAGATCCTACCAATACATAGGATTTTTTCCTGATATCTTCATCTGCACTCGTCAGAAGCAGGATAAGGAAAGAGTTGGTAAGCAGAGAAACTGCAATTCCTATATCCAGATTTCCGGGATACAGTCCGAAAATAAAAAAGGTGTATAAAAATAAGGGCAGATGGGTCTGATAATTAAGGGCAACACTGTGAAAACAAAAATATCCCAAAGCAATTCCCAGAAAAGTTATTCCGGCAACTATGGCTTCGTAAGTATTGAAATTCAGTATGTTAAATATTATGACTACTAAAAGAAGAAAACCAATATAAACAGGAATTGAAAAAATATTGCTTTCTTTTGAAAGTAATTTAAACATTTTTTATAAATTTGTACAAAGTTAATTTAAAAAAGGAAAATAATGACGTCTTTCTTTCTATTCTTAAGCAAAGTTTTCAAATGGTCTTTCGGTTTCTTTGATGCTTTCGGTAATGTTTTAAACTGGATTCTATTTATAGTTTGCTGTGTACTATTCACTTATTGGTGCTACGTACTGGTGGTTACACTAGGTGGCGATAAAGATAAAGACTATTATTCTCCAACGGAAGGTAAGCACCCTTACTACGATCCGAATATCTATAAAAAAGAAGGTTAATTAATTGGTTATATAGTAAAAAACCGATCAAACAATAGGTTTGATCGGTTTTTTTATTACTAACGATTAAAATTTTCTTTTTCTTAGTCGTGAATCGGAAGTACCAGAACAGGAATACTTGAACTTTTCGTTATTCCTTTGGTTAAGCTTCCCACGAATACATCATAAATTCCGCTTCTGCCGTGTGATCCCATCACGATATAATCAGCATTTTTGGCTTTTGCATGTTCAAGAATAATATCTTTTGCAAGTCCCTGTTTTAAAAGGTGTTCACAATCAATATCATGGCTGATGATTCTTTGCTCAATTTTATTAAGCTGCACCAGCTCTTCCCTGATTTCATTGGCTTCCACTTCCGGAAAATATTGAAATCCCATGTCACCAATAGCAAAGCCGATATCTGATGGCGCTACGTGGATCAGGTAAATTCTGCCGTTAAGCTGTTTTGCAAATTTTATGGCACCGTCTACCAATTGGTCTGTCTTGTCCCCAAAATCTACGGGTAATACAATATTTATCATAACCTCTAATTTTGTTACCTAAAGATAGGAAAAATTTGTCAGATTTTAATATTAAATACTTATAATATTCGGATATCAAGGATTTTTTCCTCCTGAAGATAAGCTTCCAGAATATCATTTTCTTCTACTTTGCCAACCCCTTTTGGAGTTCCTGTGAAAATAAGATCACCTACCCTTAACGTAAAATACTGAGAAGCAAAAGCTATAATATCATCAAAATTGAACATCATATCCTTCGTATTGCCATCCTGTACTTTTTCTTTATTTTTTAATAACGAAAACTGAAGGTTTTCAAGACTGAAGTTCTCTTTTTTAAAGAAACTGCTTACCACAGCAGAACCGTCAAAACCCTTGGCAAGCTCCCATGGAAGCCCTTTTGATTTCAGTTCGCTCTGAAGATCTCTGGCTGTGAAATCTATTCCCAGGCCAATTTCTTCATAATGCTTGTGCGCTGTTTCTTTCTGAATATATTTTCCTCCCTTTGAAATTTTTAATACCACTTCAAGCTCGTAGTGAATATCATTGGAAAATTCAGGAATATAAAAATCATTTCCTTTTAAAACAGCGGTATCCGGTTTCATAAAGATAACAGGATTCTCAGGAATTTCATTTCCCAATTCTTTCGCGTGTTCACTGTAGTTTCTTCCTATGCAGATTATTTTCATAACTCTTTTTTTATATTTTTTTTAACCCCGTCATTGCGAGGGACGAAGCAATCTTTTAGATCGTTTAAGACTATTGAGTCCTGAATAGATTAGTGGGTAAACTCATTCCCGCAATAGTAACATTTGAATTTGTGGCTCGTCAGAAAAGAAATTCCAAAGAAACTGGTAGCACTGTCATCCCTGTAAATATGATTGGAACCACATTTCGGGCAGACAAAATCAAACTCGGGATCTTCAATGGTATGTTCTACTTCCAGCGAGTATTGCTCATTGTCTTTATAGTCCTGCAGAATCTGCCGGGCCCTTTCCATATCTTCTTCAAATACCTGAAGCTGGATACCGCCTACTGCCTGAGACAGAAGCCAATCCGATTGGATGAGCTGCTCATTCGCAATGAAACTGTTGATACCGTTTTCAGCCAGTATCTGCTTGTCCCTGTTAGCTTCAAGGGCAGTTTCATAAAATTTAAAACGAACCAGATCAGACATTTTTAAAACCTGCTTGATAATTGAATTTTTGTAAAAATCTTTTTGGTATACAACGGGAAATCAGCGTTCTGAAGCCACCCGAAATATCCTAAGTCTTTTTGGAATACCGCTTTCACGCCCTGTCCTTTATATTTTCCAAAGTTGAAAACTTCTTCCATTTTTTCGTTATATCCGATAAATCCGGCAAGGTCTGCATTCTTATTATGGAATGTAAATTCACTTAACGGTGCTATTTCATTAGGAATATCATCATATTTTCCAACCTGAGCGTCAAGAACTTCAAACGTTGCCATTACATCAGCTTCTGCAGAGTGGGCATTTTCCAATGTTTTTCCACAGTAGAACTGGTAAGCTGCACCTAAATTTCTGGGCTCTTTTTTATGGAAAATAGTCTGTGCATCCACCAGTCTGAATTTACTCAGATCAAAATCCATTCCTACTCTTAAAAGCTCTTCAGCCAAAAGCGGAACATCAAACCTGTTGGAATTGAATCCTCCCAGATCACTTCCTGAAATCATTTCCATAATTTTAGCGGCAATATCCCTGAAAGTAGGAGCATCTTTTACATCTTCATCATAGATCCCGTGGATTTCACTGCATTCTTTTGGAATCGGCATTTCAGGATTTACACGCCATGTTTTGCTCTCTCTTGAGGCTTCCGGGTTTACTTTTAAGATACAGATTTCAACAATTCTGTCTTTTCCAATATTGGTTCCTGTGGTTTCCAGGTCAAAAATACAAAGCGGTTTATGGAGTTTTAAATTCATGTTAATGATTAATAATTTGAAATGTGTTTTATTTTAATAATTATTTTAGCTGTCCCTGAAAAATGAGAGATACCAGCATATAATAAATAACAAGCATTGGAATTCCAACAACCTGGAATATCGCAAGAATAGCAATTCCTCCCACCAGTAATACAACTTTAGGGTAGTTATCTTTTAATTGTTTTGATTTGAATTTCATAGCCATCATCCTGATTGGGCTGATCAGAAGCCATGACGTGAGAAGAGTGAGCAGAATCAGTAACAATTCATGATCAAACAAAAAGCTGAAATTTCCGGTTTCTTTAAAGGCATAATAAAGACCGAACAGTAAAACGGTATTGGTAGGTGTATTCAACCCTTTGAAATAATAACGCTGCTCTTCATCCAGATTGAAAATGGCAAGCCTCAGGCAGGAAAATACAGTGACAATGAGTCCCAGATACTTGATCTCAAATGGGAAATGCATTCCCAAAAGCTCAGCTCCAAAAGGTTCAAGGGCTTTATACATCGTAAGTCCCGGGATCACTCCAAAGCTTACCATATCCGCAAGCGAGTCCAGCTGAAGGCCAAGATTGGAGTTTGATTTTAAAGCTCTGGCTACAAAGCCGTCAAAAAAATCGAAAACCGAAGAGAGAATAAGGCAGATTGCCGTTGTCTGATAATCTCCTAAAATTAAATGTATTGCACCTACACAGCCTGCAAATAAATTAGCCAGGGTTAAGGCATTGGCCAGATTATTCTTTATAAAATCCATAAACACAAAATTACAGTTTTTAAAAATTCTAACTCAAAATAATCTGAACTAAAAAAGGCATTAAAGTGATTTTGATGTAAATTTGCTCCATGAAATTTTTAAAAGGATTTAGAAAACAGGAAGTTCTGGCATTGGTTTACAGGATTTTTCTGGCCTATGTTTTTTATCAGATTGCCAGACTTTTATTCTGGTATTTTAATAAAGATCTGATTAAAGTAGACTCCGTTTCAGAATATATAAAGCTGGCTTTCCATGGTACTGCTTTTGATACCACAGCCATTTTGTATGTTAATGCACTGTTTATATTGCTTAGTTTACTGCCGTTGGTCATCAACACAAAGAAAGTTTTTCAGAAAGTTCTTTTCTGGCTGTACTTTATTACCAACGGGATTGCTTATGCGATGAACTTCGGAGATTTTATTTACTATAAATTTTCACAGGCAAGGCTTACTTCGGCAGTATTTCAGGTTGCTGAGCACGAATCTAATATTTCTAAAGTGCTGATGATTTCTATCGGGCAGCATCCTTTTGTACTGATTTGGTTCATTGTGTTGATGATTTTATGGGTTTTCCTTTACAAAAGGGTAAAAGTGGAAGAGGTGAAACCTGCGAAACTGCTTCCTTACTTTATCACTTCCGTTCTTACACTTTGTATCACAGCGGTGCTGGTTGTGGGAGGAATCAGAGGAGATTTTAAACACAGTACCAGACCGATTAATATGGTGGATGCAACCCGTTTTGTAACCAATCCTCTGCAGGGAAATATGGTGCTCAATAGTACATTTTCCTTTTTCAGGACTTTAAATACCAATAATTTCAAGGAAGTTCATTTTGTAGATGAAAAGTTTATCGAAGAAAATGTTCAGCCCTATAAAGTATACGACAGGAAAGTGGAGAACCGTCCCAATATTGTTATTTTCATTGTAGAATCTTTCGGAAGAGAGTATTCAGGAGCCTTTAATAAAGACAAAAATATTAAAGACTACGTTTCTTATACTCCGTTTATGGATAGTTTAGCTAATCAAAGTCTTATTTTCCCAAATACTTTTGCAAACGGAAGACAGTCTATTCATGGGATGAGCAGTGTATTGGCCGGAATTCCGAGCCTGACGGATGCGTTTACAGGGTCTCCGTATTCCAATCAGAAAATTCAGTCCATTGTTTCCGTATGTAATGATCTTGGCTATGATACTTCTTTCTATCATGGGGCGCCTAATGGTTCTATGGGATTCCTTGGATTCGGAAATATCTTAGGATTTAAACATTATTTCGGGAAAACAGAATATAATCATGACGAAGATTTTGATGGAATGTGGGCCATCTGGGATGAACCTTTCCTTCAGTATTTTGCGAAAAACGTCGGAAAGAAGCAGCCTTTTATGACTACTGTATTTACTGCATCATCCCATCACCCTTTTAAAATCCCTGAAAAATATAACGGTAAATTTAAAAAGGGAAAAATAGAAATCCATGAGCCGATGCAGTATACGGATTATGCGATCAAAAAATATTTTGAAACAGCTAAAAAGCAGCCGTGGTATAATAATACGATCTTTGTTTTCACAGGAGATCATACCAACCAGGTCTATTATCCGGAATATGAAAGAGCCATGAACCGTTATGCTGTTCCGTTGGTTTTCTATTCTCCGAATCCTGCCTATCAGTTAAAAGGAGTCAGTGAGGAAATTGCGCAGCAGGCAGATATCTATCCTACACTGGCTGACCTTATCGGGTACAACAAACCAATCAGAAGCTGGGGAAGAAGTCTCGTGAGTGACAAAAAATATCCTTTCATTGTAGTCAACTCAGACGGAAGTACGGATCAGTTTATGATCGGAAATTATATTTATCGTTTTGACGGAAAAGAAATCATTGGAGTATATGATAAATCTGATCTGAGCCTGGAAAAAAATATCATGAATGAAGTTAAAAATCCTGAAACAGAACAAGGAAAGAAAACTGCAAAGGCCTGGTATCAGGACTATATGGATAGGGTGATTAACAGGAAACTTTATTAAGGAGAAAGAGGCAATTTTGGATTGATTTTTTACTTTTCTTTGTCTCTTTATGCTTTGTATAATAAAAGTTTTTGTTCGTTGAAAATTAATTTATATTTTTATCAATACGTAGATAAGAATATTGTATTAAAATTAAAACTATAAGAAATATGAAAAAAATATTGTTAACGTTCGCACTTTCTTTATGTGGTGTACTTACATTTGCACAGATAGAAGGTAAGTGGAAGACGATAGATGATGAGACAAAACAGGCAAAATCTATTGTTGAAGTGTACAAAAAATCAGACGGAAAATACTATGGGAAAGTTTCTCAGTTATTAATAAAACCAGCTGAATCAAACTGTACGGCTTGTAAAGATGACAGAAAAGGAAAACCAATTTTAGGATTGGAAATCATCAGAGGACTGAAAAAAGACGGTGATGAGTTCACAGGAGGAACCATCACGGATCCTAAAACAGGAAAAACATACAAATGTACCATCACAAGAAGCGGTGATAAACTGAATGTAAGAGGGTACTTAGGATTATCTTTATTAGGAAGAACCCAGGTTTGGGAGAAAGCTAATTAATATAAGTTTAAACAGAATTTAAAGACGGTATTTCAGTAATGAAATACCGTCTTTTTTGAAAAATACTGTAACGAAAATCAAAACTTCCCACTTATAGGGTATGAGCACCGAACAGGAAAAAACATTTATCGAATTTTTTAAGCCCAATCAGAGACTGGTTCATAAAATATGTAAAATATATACTGACAACGCAGAAGATCATGAAGATCTTTTTCAGGAAATTACGATCCAGTTGTGGAGATCTTTTTCAGGGTTCAAAGGTGAAGCTAAGTTTTCTACCTGGATGTATCGGGTTGCCTTGAATACAGCCATTATCTTATTCAGAAAGCCTAAAAAAAATGAACGCCGGAATGTAGATATTGATGTCTCCTCTCTCACAATGGAATACGAAGAAGATGAAGATAATGAACATAAGCTGAAAAAAATGTACAAAGCGATCTACGAACTGTCTCATGTGGAAAAAGCGTTAATTATGATGTATCTAGAAGATAAATCTTACAGAGAGATAGGAGAGATTCTCGGAATAACGGAAGGAAATGCAAGAGTGAAAATGAACAGGGCAAAAAATAATTTGAAAACCAAAATCATTGCAGAATAACGATGGACGAACTGGAATTACTGAAAAAAGACTGGAATAAGGAATCTGGGGATTTCAAAGAATATTCCGAAAAAGAAATTGATGAAATGATCAAACATAAATCTGTTTCCATTACCAAAACTTTATTGCTCATCGGAACCGTTGAAGTAATTCTGTGGACGCTCTACGGCTATCTGGATGAGCAGTTTCCTTATGTGAGAGTAGGGATGTTTTTAGCTTTTATAACGATGGTCATTATACTGTTTCGGAAACTGAAAGCAGGACAGAGCAGCATATCCTTAATGAAAAATATTCTGAATCTGAGAACCCTTATTTTAGGCTATGCATGTATTTCTTTGGTCTTGGCTGCTGCAGATGGGATCATTCATTTTGATCATAATACCAGAGATTTTATGGCTGGATTTAAAGATGGATGGAATACAAAGCACCATGTCAATACTGAACTTACAGATCCTGACAAGCTTACACTGGTAACTGCCAATTACCTCAATTTTGGTCTTTTCCTGCTGATCGCTTTATTATTTCTCTTTATAATATATAAAATCACCTATGGAAAAATTTTAACAGATCTGAGAAAAAATTACAGAGAATTGAGTAGCCATGAAGAAAAGCTGTTTTAAATAATATCAATATTAAAACTTCCTGTTCAAATGAAATACCTTTTTATGATGTGTATAATAAAAAAACACTACTTTTGTAGTCTAAATTTTTCAAGAAAATATGGCAGAATATACTTTTCGTGAGGTAATTGCACAGGCAATGAGCGAGGAAATGCGTAAAGACGAATCCATCTACCTGATGGGGGAGGAAGTTGCAGAATATAATGGTGCATATAAGGCTTCAAAAGGAATGCTGGATGAATTTGGTCCAAAAAGAATAATTGACACACCGATTGCAGAACTTGGATTTACAGGAATCTCTGTGGGAGCTGCAATGAATGGTAACAGACCCATCGTAGAATTTATGACATTCAATTTCTCACTGGTAGGAATTGATCAGATTATCAATAACGCAGCGAAAATCCGTCAGATGAGTGGCGGACAGTGGAATTGTCCAATTGTTTTCCGTGGTCCTACTGCTTCTGCAGGACAATTAGGAGCTACTCACTCTCAGGCATTTGAAAACTGGTTTGCCAACTGCCCTGGGCTTAAAGTGGTGGTACCTTCTAACCCTTATGACGCAAAAGGATTGTTGAAAACAGCGATCCAGGATAATGACCCTGTTATTTTCATGGAATCTGAGCAGATGTATGGAGATAAAATGGAAATCCCTGAAGAAGAATACTACTTACCAATAGGAAAAGCAGATATCAAGAGACAAGGTACAGACGTTACTCTGGTTTCTTTCGGAAAGATCATGAAGCTGGCTTTACAGGCAGCAGAAGATATGGCTAAAGAAGGAATCTCTGTAGAAGTTATCGACCTTAGAACTGTTCGTCCTCTTGACTTCGATACAATTTTAGAATCTGTAAAGAAAACAAACAGACTGGTTATTTTAGAAGAAGCCTGGCCATTCGGATCAGTATCTTCAGAAATTACTTATATGGTACAGCAAAAAGCATTTGATTATTTAGATGCTCCTATCAAGAGAATTACTACTCCTGATGCACCTGCACCTTACTCTGCAGCATTATTTGCAGAATGGTTCCCAAAACTTGAAAAAGTAAAAGAGGAGATCAAAAAAGCGATGTACGTAAAATAGTTATAGAAAAAAACTTCCGAAAGGAAGTTTTTTCATTTATTATATTCATGAAGAAAAATTCTTGACGTCATAAAATTAGTATAAATTTGCGCCTTTAAAATAAATTAAGCTGATATGGCAGAAGTTACAGAAGATGGCTACCACTTCGACATAAAGAAACTTTCCTTCATAGGAGTTTTAGTGTCTCTAGGAATTGTTTTTGGAGATATTGGTACCTCTCCGCTTTACGTAATGAAAGCAATTGTGAATGCAAGATCCCAGGGAAGCAATATGCCTTTCAATGAATACATAGAAGGAGCTCTTTCATGTATTATCTGGACCCTTACTTTGCAGACCACAATCAAATATGTGATCATTGCTTTGAGAGCAGACAACAAAGGTGAAGGAGGTATTCTTGCCTTGTTTTCACTGGTAAGAAACCTTAAAAAAGGATGGCTGTACCTTATTGCGATTATTGGTGCCGCGGCACTTATTGCAGACGGAGTAATTACCCCATCACTGACGGTAATGTCAGCTATTGAAGGTCTTGAAATTTATAATCCCCATACTCCTGTTGTTCCAATCACCATCGGAATTCTGATTGCCATTTTTGTGGTACAGCAGTTCGGGACCAGCTTTATCGGAAAGTTTTTTGGTCCGGTAATGGTAGTTTGGTTCCTGGTATTGGGAGGTCTTGGAGTAATGCATTTAAGTGAAAACTTTGAGATTTTAAGATCTTTCAACCCTTATTACGCTTATAAGCTTATTGTGAACTCTCCGAGTGCCATTGTTATTTTAGGAGCGGTTTTCCTTTGTACTACCGGAGCAGAAGCACTGTATTCTGACCTGGGGCACTGCGGAGCTAAAAACATCAGAGTAAGCTGGGCATTCGTTAAGATCATGCTTATTCTAAACTATCTTGGACAGGGCGCATGGCTTCTGACCAATCATAACAAACCAGGTTTCTCTGTAATAAACCCGTTCTTCGGAATCATGCAGGAATGGATGATCATTCCGGGAGTAATTTTAGCAACAGCCGCTGCAATTATTGCCAGCCAGGCATTGATTACGGGTTCTTTCACCATATTCTCAGAAGCAATGTCTCTTAATCTTTGGCCGAATCAGAAAATTGATTACCCTTCCGGAGTAAAAGGACAGATGTATATTCCAAGAATCAACTGGGGACTTCTTATCCTGTGTATCATTGTCGTTCTGCATTTCAAAGAATCAGGAAAAATGGAAGCCGCTTACGGACTTTCCATTACCGTAACGATGTTGATGACCACCGTTTTATTAGTATTCTGGCTGCTGAAACACAGAGTAAGCAAGGTCCTGATTCTGGTTTTCGCAATGGTTTACATGGCTATCGAATTAGGATTCTTCAGTGCCAACATCATCAAATTTATGGAAGGTGGATGGATTACTGTTGTATTGGCCGGTTCTATCGGAGTTTCTATGTATGCATGGTATAACGGAAGACTGATCAAAACAAGATTTATCCAGTTTGTGAAAATAGAAAAATATGTATCTATCCTAAAAGACATGAAGCTGGACGAAACTATTCCGAAATATGCTACCAACCTTGCTTACCTGAGCAGGGCAAAAAGAAATGATGAAGTGGAATCCAAAATTATCTATTCCATCATCAAAAAACAGCCGAAAAGAGCAGATCATTATTTTATCCTGAGCATCGTAAACCAGGAAGATCCCTATACTTTCAGATATACTGTAGATGAGATTCTTCCGGGAACCGTCTATAAGATCAATTTCCTTTTAGGATTTAAAGTAGACCGAAGAATCAACGATTATTTTAATATGGTCCTTAAAGACTTAATGGCGGACGGAACCATTCCTTCAAGAAGCAGCCATCCATCTTTAAGAGCTCATGATATACCGCCGGATCTTAAATATGTGATCATAGATAACACCTATATCAACGATATCCTTTTAACTGTTAAACAGAAGATTACTCTTAACATTTACAATTTTGTGAAGTATATCGGAAGTGACGACTTTAAGGCCTGGGGAGTATCTTCGCACAATGTTGAAGTGGAATCTGCTCCGATCACAGAATTAACAGTTTATGACAATAAGATCGAGCAGTCCGGGTATTTCCGTCACAACTCGTAGCCACCCGTATTAACCATACTATCTATTTAAATAAAATTCAATAAATTTGTAGATAATTTTTTTAATGGATACAATACAAAAAGAAAAAAATATAGCTTTGATCAAGGATGTTTTGAGAAACTACTTATTAGAAAAAGGGTTCAGAAACACACCTGAGAGATATACGATATTGGAAGAAATTTATAATATGGATCATCACTTCAATGTTGATGATCTGTATCTTCTGATGATGCAGAAGAAATATCACGTTTCCAAAGCAACGATTTACAACACGATTGAAATTTTCCTTGATGCAGGTTTAATCCGTAAGCATCAGTTCGGAGAAAAGACCTTGACTTCTTCGTCTTATGAAAAGTCTTATTTTGACAAACAGCATGACCACCTGGTGATCTACAAAAAAGACTCTGATAAAGAGATTGAGGAAATTATTGAATTCTGTGACCCAAGAATCCAAGGAATCAAAGAAGCCATTGAAGAAGCATTTGGCGTAAAAATTGATTCTCATTCGCTATACTTCTATGGCACTAAGAATGACTAATTAATGAGAATAGCCCTTTTTCTGTTACTCTTTATTTCTACGCTCAACTTTGCGCAGGATAAAACTCCTGTGAAGAGAGATCCTTATCTGCAGGCTCCTTCACCCACTCAGCCTCAACAGGTGAGACCTGAAGATAAAGTAAAGATCATCCACGCAGACGAAATCAAGAAAGATCCTGAAAAATACGACGGGAATCAATATTTTACCGGCCATGTTCAGATAGAACATCAGGGCTCCATTCTTACTGCGGATGAAGTTGTTCTGTATAATGAAGAAAACTTTGTAAAAGCAATAGGCAATACAAGACTTCAAAATACAGACGGCTCTGTAATCACGGCAGGAGAAATGGAATATGATGCCAATACCCAGAAAGGTATTGCCCGAAAAAATGTGGTCCTGACGGATCCTAAACAGACCATAAAAACAGATATTCTGTATTATGACAGGCTGGCTAATCAGGCGTATTTTAATACAGGAGGAACGATCTCGGACGGCCAGAATGTTACCTATGCTAAAGTAGGAACTTATTTTCTCAATACAAGAGTAGTTGACCTTACAGGAAATGTAAAGATTGAAACCCCTCAGTATACTATAGAAGGTCCAAATATCAAGCAAAATCAAAACACAAAAATTGCCGATTTTAATGGTCCTACAACCATTACCAGCAAAACCAATCCACGAAACAGAATCTATACGGAAAGAGGAACCTATAAAATGGATTCCAAGGAGGCGTATTTAACCAAAAACTCAAGGATATTTTACAATGAAAAAATCCTTACCGGTGATGATATGTACTACAATCAGATTTCAGGGTTTGGTAAAGCAACAGGCAATGTAACCCTGGATGATCCTAAAGAAAGAAGATACATAAAAGGAGGATACGGAGAAATTTTTGAGAAAAAAGACTCTGCAATGATGACCAAAAGTCCGTATGCTGTAAAAGTGATGGAAAAAGACTCCATTTATTTCGCTGCAGAAAAAATTATCTCTTATCAAAGACCGGACTCACTGGATATCAAAGTGAAGAAAAGCTATCTTAGAGCCTTCAAAAAAGCCCGTATTTATAAATCCAATGCACAGGGAAGAGCAGATTCCATTGCTTTCAATGAAACAGACGGAATCATGCATATGTATACCAACCCGATTCTTTGGAGTGGTGAAAAGCAGGTGACCGGAGATAAAGTAGAAGCCTACTTCAATACCAAGACAGAAGATATTGACTCCTTAAAAGTAATAGGAAATGCTTTTGCCATCAGTAAAGTAGACTCCCTGAACCTGAAAGATGAGTTCAATCAGGTGAAAGGGAAATTCATGACGGTGTACTATGAGAAAAATGCTATTAAAGAAGCAAGAGTAGTTGGAAACGCCCAATCTATCGTCTATGTTGATGATACCGATCAGGAAACCAAAAAACCGGAAAGAATAGGGATTACCTTGTCTACCTGCGGAATTATCGGAGCATTGTTTGAAGAAAGAGCATTACAGATTATTTCCTGCAGTATCGGAGCTGTTTCCGATACCTATCCGATGAGTATGATAGAGCCGTCAAAAAGAAAGTTCCCGGATTTTAACTGGAATACCAAAGACCGGATCCGGAAATGGCAGGACATCCTTGTAGACACTCCGAATAATGAAGAAATACAATATACAGCAGATAATGAGCTCTTCGATAAAGCACAGAAAGCCATAGATGATGAAAAGGCCAAAGAAGAAGCTAAAAAACCTAAACGTACCAGAAAATAACGGAAAGACCAGTAAAGTGCTGGTCTTTTTTGTGGATTAATTTTAACGTTTAATGAATCTTTTATAGCTTTGCTGAAATTTTTGGAGACAATGGAAATGCATAAAGATTTTTTTACATATCAGGCACAAACCACAAAATTTGCTGCTGGTTTTGAAGTGGAGAAAGCGGTAGGAAGCTATATTTACGGTACAAACGGAAAAAGATATCTTGACTTTGTGGCAGGAGTTTCTGCCAATACGCTGGGACATTCACATCCTAAAGTTGTGGATGCCATCAAAGAACAGACCGATAAATACCTTCACGTCATGGTGTATGGCGAATATGCACAGGAAAAACCTGTCGCATTATGCAGATTGCTTGCAGAAGCTACTCCGGATCCTTTAGAAGTTACTTATCTTGTGAACAGCGGTGCAGAAGCCATTGACGGAAGCTTAAAACTAGCCAAAAGATATACCGGAAGAGAAGAAATTGTTTCCTTTAAAAACTCTTACCATGGAAATACCCATGGCGCTTTAAGCGTTTCAGGAAATGAAACCCACAAAAGGGAATTCCGCCCTTTATTACCGATGGTTTCTTTTATTGAATTTAACAATGAAGAAGACTTTGGTAAAATTACAGAGAAGACGGCTTGTGTTATTCTTGAAACCATTCAGGGAGCAGCAGGGTTTTTAGTGCCGGATAACGACTACCTGATCAAACTGAAGAGAAGATGTGAAGAAGTAGGAGCACTTCTGATTCTGGATGAAATACAGCCGGGATTCGGACGAACAGGGAAATTATTTTCTTTTGAACACTTTGGAATTGTTCCGGATATTCTTGTGATGGGTAAAGGAATGGGAGGCGGAGTTCCGGTGGGAGCTTTTATGAGCTCCGGAAAAATCATGGAAACGCTTTCACATTCTCCTAAATTGGGCCACATTACTACTTTTGGAGGAAATCCACTCATTGCAGCGGCAAGCTATGCTACATTGAAAGAAGTGCTGGAAAGCGGTTTAATGAACGAAGTAGAGGAAAAAGAGAAATTGTTCAGAGAACTTTTGGTTCATCCTAAAATAAAAAATATCAACGGTAAGGGGCTGATGCTTGCCGTCAACTTAGGAACTCCTGAATACACACTGGAAGTAGCTAAAAAATGTATGGAAAGAGGACTTATTGTTTTCTGGCAGCTGTACAGAAATGAATATCTGAGAATCTCTCCGCCTCTTACATTATCTCTGGATGAAATAAGAGAAGGATGTCAGATTATTATCGATATACTGAATGAAAATTAAAAATAAAATCTCTCTGTAAAGGAGAGATTTTTTTATGTTTTACATGGTAGTTTTAGCTTTAAAACTTACCATCACAGGGATGTAAAGCCAGTGATAAATATCATGCAGATTCTATAAAAAAGTAATTGTTTTTTTGCGTAATAAAAAAATTAATTTATATATTGCGGGACGATAAAACAAAGATTATATGGCGAAACATAAAGTCCATTACGAATTTCCAATGCACTGTTTATCAGAGATTTTATATGAATATCTGGCGACTGCAGAGGGATTGTCTGAATGGTTTGCGGATGAGGTAACAGAGAAAGGCGATGATTTCTTTTTTAGCTGGGGTGGAGGTCCTGCTGAGAAGGCCACTTTGATCAGATATAAGCCTGAAGGTTTCGTGCGTTTCAGATGGGAAGAAGATGAAGGAACAAAAAATTTCTTTGAAATGACTATCACAATTGATGATATTACAGAAGATCTGGCTCTAAATATTACAGACTTCTGTGAAGAAGGTGATGAAGAGGAAAATGCAATGTATTGGGAAAATCTTATCGAAAACCTTAGAATAAAACTAGGTGCGGCATAATACCGGGCTATATGAAATGATAAAACTGATGAACGATTTATCGTTCATTATTTTTTTGTAAATAAATTACATCAAAATTTGGAAAATCAATATTTTACATCAGACGAGTTACATGTAAAGAACAGAGCTTTTCTTTGGGGAGACTCAGTAAAAGTTTCTTTCTTTCTAAGAAATGGTGGATTGATCATGGACGAAGAATGCTATTTTTTTCTAATGGCTTCCATGAGAAAGATGAGACTGAATATTCCTTTGACTTACACACTGGAGTTTTTCCAGACCCTTTTTCAAAAAGAAATTATTGAAGGCAAAGGCATAAGCAATGGAATTATCAATTTCCAGGTGTTCAGAAATAATGATGGAATGACATTGGCCAAATCTTCTGTTTCCTATTTTTATGAGGTGACGGAAATGGCTGATGTGCTTGCTGTTCATCAAAGACCTCTGGAATTGGATTTGATTAAGGAAATTAATGTTAATAACAACCTTTTGAGCAATATCCGGGTTCACTGTCCGGAAAATATTTACGGAGTGATCTATGCGCAGGAAAATGATCTTGACGATGTGATCCTTCTGAATCCAAACAAAAGAATAGCACGTACTACTGCCGGAAATCTTCTCTTTTTAGAAGGTGATGTTATCAAAGTATCAAAGCAGACGGAAGGAGCTTACATTTCTCCTTTGATGGAAAACTTTGTTACTTTTTTACATAAAAATAATCTTGCTGATATTCAGGAACACGAGATTATCGCATTTGAATCTCAGAAGGCTGAAGAAATTTTAATGATTTCTGATGAGAAAGGTATGTTTTCTGTAGGTAAGATAAGAAACAAGACTTTTGAAACTTCCCGTTTCTCCGGATGGGTAGAAAGCTGGAAGAAAAGTTTTAATTCATAAAAATTGACAAACCCGGTAAACAACAAAGTTCCAGAAGTCCTTTACCGGGTTTTATTCTGAGTAAAATCAGAAATTGTTTCTTTATTTAATATTCGTTGATAATCTCAACAAATTTTTGTGCGATTTCTTTCTGCCCTTTCTCACTGGTAATATAATTCCTGTTATCAGAATTATTAATGAAGCCAAGTTCTACCAATACAGCAGGTGCTTTGGTTTCTCTCAGCATGTGAAGATTTTGGCGTTCTTCAACTTTACGGGCATTAAATTTTTTATAGATTTTTCCGGCCAATTCCTTTGATATGTCAGAATTCTGAACATAAACTTCAAATCCGTTATCAGATCTTTCTTTCTGAGGAGAACTGTTAACGTGAAGAGAAATGACCATTTCAGGGTTTAGCTTATTGATCTGAGCAGTCCTTTCAGCAAGAGTGGGAGAACTGTCTGAATCCCTTGTTAAAATAACCTCATATTTATGCTGGTTTTCATTGATCTTCCGGATTTCCTTTGCAATGCTTAATGCAATATTTTTTTCCAGAATTTCACCATAAGCAGCCCCAAAATCACTTCCGCCATGTCCGGCATCAATGACAATGTATTTTTTGCTGATAGGAGTAAATGATAAAAACGCTGTAGAAAATATTGATAAAGCAAGTAGTGTAATACCTTTCATATCAGTGATTTTAGTTTTTCAAAGAACGGAAAAACTTTCTTTAAAATTGGTTAATAGAATCTTAAAATTTGTTAATTATCAGAGTGGTGTGAAAAATATACTTTTAGTTCAGTGAAATATCCTCAGGAGAATTGGCCCAGAGAAGGAATTCTCCTCCAAGATTCTGCATGATAGATTTCCAGAGTGTCTGATCGTTTGGAAGCGTATAATCAAGATTATAAACATCCACTACTGTCCACATTTTCCTTTGAACTTCAGTATCCAGCTGATGAGAAGACCATCCGGAATATCCTGAAAAGATTTTGATATGGTTGATATCCAGTTCACTGCTTAAAACCGCATTAATGATCCGTTCGATATCTTCTGTAAGATAGTATTCATCTGTAATGTCTGTATAGATCTCTGTAACTCTTTTGCCTTTTACAATGAAAAATACCTTGTCGTTTTCCACAGGTCCTCCATCATATACCTCAATTTTAAAGTCAAAAAAATCTTTGAATTTGCTACTCATCTGGCTGTTCTTTTTATTCAATATCAAACCAAATGCACCACTTTCATTATGTTCAATAACCAATACTACCGATCTTGAAAAAATATCGCCGGAAATGTCGGGTGTCGAGATTAATATTTTACCTTTGTATGAGTGATTCATACTCAAATTTAATAAAAAATATTTATGGAAAACCTGCACGACAGAAGAAAAGTGTACGAGAAATCCCAACTTATTGAAAGTGAGATAAAACAAAATCCAATTGAACAGTTCAGAGACTGGTTTTTGGAAGCCAATGAGAGCCTGATGATCTCAGAAGCTAATGCTATGGCGGTTTCTACAGTGGAAGAAGATGGGTGCCCAAGAACAAGAATGGTATTGCTTAAAGCATATACCCACGAAGGATTTATTTTTTATACCAATTATAACAGCAGAAAAGGAAAAGCAATAGAAAACAACCATAAAGCCTGCCTGCATTTTTTCTGGCCTAATCTTGAAAGGCAGATTATCATCAAAGCTGATCTTGAAAAGGTGGCAGAAAACCTTAGCGACGGTTATTTCCATTCCAGGCCGAAAGGAAGCCAGCTCGGCGCTGTGGTCTCTCCGCAAAGCCAGGAGATTCCCAATAGAGAATTTCTGGAAGATAAATTAAAAGAGCTGGAAAAGGAGTATGAAAATACGGAAGTTCCAAGGCCAGCTCACTGGGGCGGATATCTTGCCAGACCTTATGAAATTGAATTCTGGCAGGGAAGACCCAATCGCCTTCATGACAGGATTATTTATGAGCTTGAAGATCTTGACTGGAAAATCTCGAGACTGGCTCCATAATGAGAAGTTAGAAGTTAGAAGTTAGAAGTTAGAAGTTAGAAGTTAGAAGTGGCGGTTTTCAATAGGAGATAAGCCACTAGAAAATATAAAATTTGTAATATCAATAGAGGCGGGCTTTAGCCCGCTTATTTTTATTAGATATGATGATATCGGCTTTAGATTCTGTGTTAACTTCCAAATATTTTTTATACATTTATATTTATAAAAGCGACCTTGAGTTAGCTTGCGTAGGGTGAACGTCTTTGATTTTTACCCTACTTTC
>NZ_SCNC01000024.1:0-73257 GCF_005503635.1 Chryseobacterium sp. 2VB | reverse complement strand
AATAATGGGCTTTTAGATATGCAAAAAAGGAAACCGCATTAGTCTCCCTTTTCAATTTTCTGTATCATATAAAAGCTTACTTCATTTTGTAGCGAATGTATTGTTATAGCACACTTGAACAAAATAAGTATGAACTTTATTCAACTACTCAGAATACTTTTATCAATACTAATAATCAGTTTATTTTTCCAATGCTTTTATTAAAGGAATTAATAAATATTAATGGTGATAATTCTTTTAAAATTAAAGTTCCACGATATATTATTGCACGTAATATGTACCTTTTTAATGATAGTAAGCCACAATTTAAATGGCTTATTTTAAATGATCAAAGTTTCATGGAAAGTTTAGTTAAAACTTTCGGATATACAAAAGATCCTGATTTATTAAAATGGGTTATAGAAAAAACAAAATTTGATGAAAAGGATCCCCGGAATTTTGGTAAGCTTTTTTGGACTAAAGTGTGTAATGGAAAATTCAAACTGCATGCAGATACATTCAAGCTTCTACAAAAACTCCATATACCAAATGACCCATCTGAAAATAGATTTATTATTGATAATATCAAAAGCTATTTAGAATTTTTGGGGCGTGATAAATCCACTGACCTTACAAGAAACGAAAAATTAAAACTAATGGCAAACTTGGCATATTTTGCTGAACAATATAATTATGATAAAAAATTTAATGATGATAATAAGATGATGGCTAGACTTCGTTATTTTTTGAATGATGATGATTTTAAGGTTATAAAAGAAAATAATTTTTTCAGTCTTCCAAAATTTAAAGAATGGTGGGATAATGCGGATTATGATGCTTATTATGTAGGTGAGTGCGAATATGAAGGAAGTTGCGGTTCGGGATACCAACCTATGGATTATGCAGAATGGCGAAAACAACATCCTAAAAAATAATATATCAAGCACAGTCAGAAATGGGTGTGCTTCTTTTTAATTGTGAAACACAAATTTAATATGATGAAAATACTAAATGTTTTGATAGTATCTCTACTATTCGCTAGTGGTAATAATGACGGGCAAGAAAAAAAAGATATTCATTCTATTGGTACAAAATATAAGAGTGATAGTATCGTCGAAAATGTCTTAAAAAAACAACTTAAACAGGGATCAACCTACACTATTGATGAGGCTGGTGCTGGACGACCAAAAATTCAATTTGAGACTAAAGAATTGGAAGCAACAGCCATAGTAGCTCATGAATTATTAAATTCAAATGGGTATAATACCCTTGGTACTGAAGATTTTAATAAAAAAATCAAAAATATTTTTGGAAGAATCATTGCCACAAATAGACTTTATCTTTTTAATTTTAAAGTGTTGATAATTAATTATATAATGATATGATGTATATATGAAGTATCTCTTTTTTTTGTTTTTTATTGAAATTAGAAATACAAGTTCTATATATAATTTAATTTTATCACTTTCCAAAACCAAATTACTATGTTAAAAAGCACAATAGATTCTTCTACAGGATTTGAAAAAAGATTTGAAAAGATAGAAACGGTTATTTTCACAGATTCACTTTCAGCTTCAAAATCCGTAGCAAAAGAGGTTTCAGACCTTATCCGTGTAAAGCAGTCTCAAAAACAACCCTGCATTTTAGGTTTGGCTACCGGCTCCTCACCCAAGAGCTTATACGCTGAATTGGTACGCATGCACAGAGAAGAAGCATTGAGTTTCAAAAACGTAATTGCTTTCAACCTTGACGAATATTATCCTATGGAACCGGATTCCGTACATAGTTATGTTCGCTTTATGAAAGAACTTTTGTTTGATAAAGTAGATATTCTTCCTGAAAACTATCACATTCCTGACGGAACATTACCCAAAGAGGAAATAGCAGATTACTGTACAGAGTACGAACTTAAAATAGAAGCCTTAGGTGGGATAGATTTGCAGATTCTGGGTATTGGCGGTAATGGTCATATCGGATTCAATGAATCGGGCTCCCTGCAAAATTCCAGAACGCGTCTTGTAGCTTTAGATCATATCACCAGAGTGGCAGCCAGCAATGAGTTTTTGGGACTATCGAATACCCCCAGAACAGCTATTACATTGGGAGTGAAGAAAATAATGGAGGCGAAAAGAGTAATACTATTAGCGTGGGGTGAATCTAAATCAAATATCATCAAAGAGTCTGTAGAAGGTCCTGTTACCAACCTGGTGCCGGCTTCTTATTTGCAGGAACACAAAAACGCAACTTTTGTATTGGATCAGGCAGCAGCTCATAAGCTTACCCGAATTAATACTCCATGGCTGGTAGAAAAAATAGAATGGACTGATGCATTAACCCGAAAAGCAGTTTTGGGATTAGCCCAAAAAATAGAGAAACCTATATTAAAGCTTACCGATTCTGACTATATAGAAAACGGAATGAGCGATTTGTTAGCAGACAAAGGTCCTGCTTATAATATCAATATCGAGATTTTCAATAAATTACAACACACCATAACGGGTTGGCCGGGAGGTAAGCCGGGAGCAGATGACAGTAACAGGCCGGAAAGGAAAACTCCTGCCAAAAAAAGAGTACTTATATTCAGTCCGCATCCGGATGATGATATTATCAGTATGGGAGGAACTTTCATATGACTGCACCAACAGGGTCATGAAGTTCATGTAGCTTATCAAACTTCCGGCAATATAGCTGTAGCAGATTCTGAAGCATTGCGGTTTGCCAATTTTGTATGTGATTATAATGAAATGTTTGGCATTGAAAATAATGCAGCACAAAAGATTTTTGATAAAGCTATCAAATTTTTACAAAATAAGAAAAACAGTGATATTGATATTCCTGAAGTAAGACATATAAAAGGTTTAATAAGGAAAGGGGAGGCAAGATCTACTTGTTATTACGTGGGAATACCAGACACCCAGATTCATTTTTTGGAAATGCCCTTCTATGAAACAGGCAGAATAGAAAAAAAGCCATTGAGTAAAGAGGATATAGAAATTGTAACGGATATTATAGACAGCGTAAAACCACATCAGATATATGCGGCTGGTGATTTAGCAGATCCTCATGGAACACATAAAGTGTGTCTGGATGCTGTTTTTGAATCTGTTAAAAATTTAAAGTCGAAGGAATACATGAAAGATTGTTGGTTATGGTTATATAGAGGAGCATGGAAAGAGTGGTCTATTGAAGAAATAGAAATGGCAGTACCATTAAGTCCGGATCAAATTTTGGAAAAACGCTATGGGATTTTTAAACATCAATCTCAAAAAGATGGGGTAGTATTTCAAGGGACAGATATGAGAGAATTCTGGCAGAGAGCAGAAGAAAGAAACAGAGAAACGGCAGAGACCTATCACAAAATGGGACTTGCTACTTATGCTGCCATGGAAGCTTTTGTAAGATGGAAATTCTAAATAACAGTTCATGTCCTTTTAAAAGAAAGAATTTTATCACAAAAATGCAGGTATTTGTATAGCCCCAAATATTGTGCTTAATCATTAATCCATAAAAACAAAAAAACCTCTGACTAATCAGAGGTTTTAAAGTGGTTTCTCCAGGAATCGAACCAGGGACACATGGATTTTCAATCCATTGCTCTACCAACTGAGCTAAGAAACCATTATATTTTTGTTTGACTTACTTCGTTGTTTTAAAGTGATGCAAAAGTAGTAAGTTTTAGTATACAAAGCAAGTATTCATCGTACTTTTTTTTAATAAAGTTAAAAACTTACTGATTATCAGTCGGATTATTTTCCTGCTCTTTTCTGATCTGTTCACTCATCTCTTCCAATACCGGTTTAATCGTGTTTTCCGGAAGATCACTGATTCGGATATACATCAATCCATCTATCGCATCATTAAAGTTTGGATCTACGTTGAAAGCAATTACTTTTGCGTTTTGTTTGATGTATTTTTTGATCAGGACAGGAAGCCTCAATTCAGGTTCAAGATCATCAATAATCTTGTCCAGCTTGTTGAGGTCAGACTCCATTTCTTCAAAGAAAATATTTTTATCCCTGTCGCGAAGCTTTACCTTATATTCATTTCTAGGAGTGATATATTGTGCTACTGCAGAATCGAAATAATTGGAACGCATGAACTCAATCATCAGCGATTTTGAGAACTCAGAGAACTTGTTCGAAATACTCACACCACCCATAAGGAATTTATGATCCGGATTTCTCAGACATACATGTACTATTCCTCTCCATAAAAGAAAGAGTGGAAGTGGCTTCTGCTGATATTCCTGGCAGATGTATGCACGGCCCATTTCAATCACCTTTTTGAAAAAAGGATGGATGTCCTGCTCAAACTCAAATAAAGAGCTTGTATAGAACCCTTTGATACCGTATTTCTTCATTACCTCTCTACCCAATGCCATTCTGTAAGCTCCGGCCAGTTTTTTCTCACCGTTATCCCATAGGAAAAGATGGTGGTAATGTTTGTCATACTCATCAAGGTCAAACGGAAGATTACTTCCTTCACCTACCGCACGGAAGGTGAGCTCTCTCTGACGTCCGATTTCCCTCATAATAGAAGGGATTTCCTCGTAAGTCGTAAAGTAAATCTCGTAATTTCCGTTACTGAAAAGCATTTTTTCAGTTCCTCTCAATTTATCAACATCTTTGATAATGTCTTCCAGAGGTGTTTCATCAATGATATTCTGAACAATATTTTCCTCCTTGAGTAAAGGAAATTTGACCGATAAATTTTGAAGATTAATGCTTTGAGCAAGAGATTTTCTTTTTTCATAGTAAGATTTCATCATATAAACCTTACGTTTCAGAAACTCTCCCAATTCCTCAATCGTTTCCATGTCGTCCATTGCCTTTACGGTAATAGGACGTCCGATTCTGATTCTGATAGGTTTTTCCCTGTCATTCATCATTTCTGCAGGAAGCATCAGCGTCTGTAAATTCGGGTGAAGTTTAGCTACCTGATAAAAAAGTCTGCTGTTCTTGGCATGGAAATACATAGGAACTACCGGCACTTTAGCCATTCTCATAAGCTTAAGTGCCGTCTTTTCCCAATCTTTATCTAAAATTTCGCCGTAAGGGTTGTTTTTGTTGGAAACTTCTCCTGCCGGAAAAATACCTACACAGCCTCCGTTTTGTAAATGCTTGAGTGTTTCACGCATTCCAGAAGAGCTGCTGTAAGCTTCTTTTCTGTTTTCAAAAGGATTTACAGCGATTACATACGGCTCCATAGGTTTGATCTTTTCCAAAAGGAAATTCCCCATTACCTTGAAATCCGGACGAACCTCTGATAAGATCTTGCACATCAGAATACCGTCAATAGCACCCAGAGGGTGATTGGAAACGAGAATAAACGGTCCCGTTTTCGGAATCTTTGCCAGATCCTCTTCAAAAGCTACATAGCTTAGGTTTCTTTCTCTCACAAATGAGTCGAAAAAGTCTTTGCCTTCCTTGTCTTTTAATTTATCGTATAATTTATTTACTTCATTTATTTTAGCAATGCTCATCACAGCAGATGCTACCGGGTTCTTGAGAAACCCAATTTTATTTAAGCCGGAAGCTTTGATCAGATCGTTTTTCGAAATTAAACTCATGTGTGTTTAGTCGCAATTAATATTATTGTGTTACCATTTGAAGAGTATTCTTGGAGATTTGTTCCAATAATACATTTTTTTCATGGTAAAATTTATCAATGTGATCCTTCTTCGCATTTCTTACTGTGAATAAAGATACATTTTTAATTGCTTCGGTTTTAAAAATTTTTTGAAGCTCTTCATTGAGCTCATCAATATGATTAAATTTATCCTCCAGGCACAATGCCAGAGAGATTGCAGAATTCTGCATCAGGGAAACTTTGATCTTATATTTGGATAAATATCCGAAAATCAGGCTCATATGGTCTTCTGCGATGAAAGAGAAGTCCCTTGTAGAGATTTTCAAAAGATCCTGGTTTTCTTTCAGAATATAAGATTCTTCCTGTTGGTTTTTTTCGGAAGCACCTACTTTTGTTCCTTCTTTGCTGGGATCCACGAAAGATTTTACATAAAAAGGAATATTTTTTTGCTGTAGCGGCTGTAATGTTTTCGGGTGAATAACACTGGCACCATAATAAGCCATTTCTATAGCTTCCTCATAAGAAATATTGGAAAGAAGGGTTACATTACTGAACTTTCTCGGATCCCCGGTCATTACTCCCGGTACATCTTTCCATATCGTCATTGCTTCAGCATTTAAGCAGTAAGCAAAAATAGCGGCGGAGTAGTCGGAGCCCTCTCTTCCTAATGTTACCGTAAAATTGTTGTCGTCAGAACCGATGAACCCCTGAGTTACATAGCAGATTTCAGGATTAAGATGGGAGATAAATTCTTCCGTTTTTGTCCAGTCTACCATACCTTCCCGGTATGAATTATCCGTTTTTATATAATCTCTGGCATCCAGCCACTGATTTGTAAATTGGATCTCATTCAGGTATTCACTCACGATTTTAGTAGAGATCATTTCTCCACAGCTTACTACCTGATCGTATACGAAGTTGTAGTTGGGAGATTTATTTCTTCGTAAAAAAGAATCAATATCATCAAAGAAAAGATTGATTTCAGCAAAAACCGCATGATTTTCAGGGAAAAGCCCTTCCGCAATCTCAATGTGCTTTCGTTTTATCTTTTCAATCTCAGTTTGATAATTATCTTTTTTGAAATAAAGTTCTACAACTTTTTCCAACTCATTTGTCGTTTTACCCATTGCTGAAATCACCAGCAAGCATTTGGCAAATCCCTGGCTTTTTAGAACCATGGACACGTTTTTTACACTGTCAGCATCTTTTACCGATGCTCCACCAAACTTGAAAATTTTCATTAAATTGTTAAAAATAAAATTGTTAGATAAAAAATTATATGAGTTTTTTACGGACGTCAAAATTATAAATTTACAACGAGATATGAAATAGCCTTACGCGGAGATAGAATTAAGATTTCCTTAAAATCAACAATTCATGAAATAAATTAATTTTTTTTGGGTTCTGATTAAACAAATTAGGAGGTATAATTTTCAGTAAAGGGTTCGTGTAATGTCATGTTTTGTTTGTATCTTTCTGAAATACAATGATTAATCTCTTTTTTAATTAAATTTTCTCAATGCGATAAATTTTCCGAAATTTGGGCAAAACGTAAAAAGAAAAATATGTCAAATCAACCATTACAGACTTTAGGAGAATTTCTTATAGATAAACAGGACGATTTTCAGTATTCTACAGGTGAATTTTCTCGTCTTCTAAGTGCAATAAGATTGGCTTCGAAAGTGGTAAACAGAGAAGTAAATAAGGCCGGAATTGTAGATATAACAGGAGCTGCAGGAAACCAGAACATTCAAGGAGAAGAACAGCAGAAACTTGATGTAATCGCTAACGAAATTTTTATTACGGCTTTGTCTCAGAGAGAGGTTGTTTGTGGTATTGCTTCTGAAGAAAATGATGATTTTATTGATATCAAATGCGGTGAAAACGGACATTTAAGTAAATATGTTGTACTGATTGATCCTTTGGACGGATCTTCCAATATTGATGTAAATGTTTCTGTAGGGACTATTTTCTCCATCTACAGAAGAGTTACAGAACCGGGAACTCCGGTACAGCTGGAAGACTTTTTACAGAAAGGTATCAATCAGATTGCTGCGGGATATGTTATTTACGGTTCATCTACCATGATTGTGTATACAACTGGTAACGGAGTAAACGGATTTACATTAGATCCGTCTCTAGGAACATATTATCTTTCCCATCCTAATATGACTTTCCCAAAAACAGGTAAAATCTATTCTATCAACGAAGGAAATTATATCAAATTCCCTCAGGGGGTAAAAAATTATCTTAAATACTGCCAGATGGAAGAAGGTGACCGTCCTTACACTTCAAGATATATCGGTTCTTTAGTGGCGGATTTCCACAGAAATATGCTGAAAGGAGGAATTTATATTTATCCTTCTTATTCACAGGCTCCGAATGGTAAACTAAGGTTGTTATACGAATGTAACCCAATGGCATTCCTTGCAGAGCAGGCCGGAGGAAAAGCAACTGACGGATTCAGAAGAATTTTGGAGATAGAACCTACAGAACTTCACCAGAGAATTCCTTTCTTCTGTGGAAGTATCGACATGGTGGAAAAAGCAGAAGAGTTTATGCGTATCGACAGCGTAAAATAATGGAAGCAACTTACGTACAATATTTATTACAATTTAAGCGCCCGAGTGGAACATCTCGCGGCGTTTTGCTTGATAAAGAGACCTTCATTCTGACAATTTCCGAAGAGGGAAGAAAAGGAGTAGGGGAATGTGCTGTTTTCAGAGGGCTGAGTTTTGATGACAGGCCTGATTATGAAGAAAAACTGAAGTGGCTTTGTGAAAATATTAATCAGGACAGCGTTTTTTTGAAGCAGGAACTGAAAGAGTTTCCTTCAATCTGGTTTGGATATGAACAGGCCATTCAGAATCTAAAATATGGAGGCAGCCTATATTTTCCAAGTGAATTTACTGAAGGAAAGTCTGCCATTACCATCAACGGTCTGATATGGATGGGCGACGCAACGTATATGGAAGAACAGATTCAGGAAAAACTGGACAGAGGCTTTCACTGTATCAAATTAAAAATAGGTGTGGATTGGAAATCTGAGCATATTATTCTTCAGAAATTAAGAGAAAAGTTTTCCAAAGATCAATTGGAACTGCGTGTGGATGCCAATGGAGGTTTCAGTAAAGACGAAGCGGTGATGGTTTTACAGCAGCTTGCTGATCTTCATATTCATTCCATTGAGCAGCCTATCAAGGCCGGAAATTGGAATGAAATGGCTGAGTTATGTGCAAAAACACCTACTCCGATTGCATTGGATGAAGAACTGATCGGAATTATAGATCCCGAAAAGAAGAAACAGCTTTTGGAAATAATTAAGCCGCAATATATTATTTTGAAACCTGCATTAGTAGGAGGTTTTTCAGGTTCTGATGAATGGATTTCCCTTGCGGAAAATCAGAATATAAACTGGTGGATTACTTCAGCATTAGAAAGTAATATTGGATTGAATGCCATTGCTCAGTATACTTTTACCAAAAAAAATCCAATGCCTCAAGGTTTAGGCACTGGAGCTTTATTTGTCAATAATTTTGAATCCGTTTTAGAACTCAGAAATGAGTTGCTGTGGTTCAAAATATAACTATTAAAAATTAATTAGCATAATGGTGGAGGTGAATCCGGACATGTAGTTTGCCCACAGTAGTCAGGTGCCCATGCTCTGCAGCACATCGCTGCCGGATCCCAGTTGTTGCACCCAAGCGGTGGTCTTCCCCCTTTGACTTTTTTCAATTCTCCTCTTTTGATTTTCTTTAGATTTTTCATGTTATTGATTTTATTTGATTGGTAAGTAAATGTCGATAACTTTTTTGAATTATACAACATGTGGGGAATTATTTAATATTATTTAACAATTCCCCTGAAATATTTAGATAGTATTGAATATGGATTTGTATGGTTTCAGTTTTTACCTGCAATCCCTTCCTGTTCAGAATATTTGAATTTTTTTTAATCCGGTCTGTAGGAGGACCTGGCAGTTATAGATCGAATATTTTGTTGATTTAGAGGTTGTTACACAATTAAATCACATCCTTTACGAAAATAGCTTTCTTTATATAGTTTAATATATTAGAAAACCTTTTTTTAATCTGTCCCATAATTAAAAATTGTAATTCCCTAATAAATGAATTAGCAATCATTGTGCCATAGTGATTATTTTTAGACAATTTTTAACGTATAATTCATTTTTCAGGGATTATTTTAATTATTTGTTAAGAAATAATTGTGAAAATGTTTTCATTATCTTTAGACCTGTTGGAAATAAGATTTCTGTCAATTCCATATAAATTTTGGAAAATATCATGCTGTACCTGCGAACTGGAAAGATATCCCCAATGGTTTCCCGCTTCATATTTAAAGTTATTAAGCAGATCATCTTTTACAAAAGTACAGTCGATAACAGACACAATATCTTTATATTGATCAATACCGCTCGGACCATTTTTACCCAGCCGTGGGGTGAGAATATTTTTCGTAAACTGAGAAGCCGCCAGAATAATATCCTGTCTGTTTAAGTAAATAGAAATCCTGTTAGCCAGTAAGGGCAGCTTATTAAATGAATCCTCAGCATCTTCAAAGACTTTATAGCTCACATCAGCATTTAACAGGAGAACCTGGTCGATAACACGAAGGATATTTTCCCTTTTAAGGCTGTATAACATACTTTGAAGCACTCTGTTTCCCATAGAGTGAGCCACAAGATGTATTCTTTGATTGCAGGGAGCAAGATCCCGGTTGGAAAAAATATCTTTTAAAAATTGAGTATAGAAATAGAACAATCTCATCAAAGATGTTCCCGAATTGATGCTGGAAGCTTTATCATCAAAATAACTCAACGGGATTATACTGCCGGAGGCGGGCCAGCTTACAAATAAAATATGCTCCACAGGAGAGGCTGGATTATCAATAAATATTTTTTTCAGATCAAGTATAGCTTTTAATTCATCATCAAAATCATATAAATAACCATGGATGAATATCATGACATCACTTCTGTCTTTGGTAGAAGACATGTTTTTGTACAGTTCATAAAACATTCTTTGGGTTCCGCCAAGATTATTGGCTGTAAGAGAGGATTTTTTAATTCCTTTTTCGCTCAGCAGGACCTCCAGAACTTCTTCATAACCCTGTTTTTCGGGTTCAGAAAAAAGCTTGTAATTTAAAATATTTCTGTTGGTATAATCCTTTTTCTTTTTGATTTGTGCTGAAGGCTCCTTATAGTTCTCAAAATCGCACCTGGCGATTCTGAAATTAGGAATCGAGTATTCTTCATTGGAAAAAGAGTCTACTCTTTCACCTTTATGCCGGATAATTTTCCGGTTGCTTAGGATATAAACAGCCATAACGGTTAATGGTTAAAATGGTATTAGCTTCCCGAAATTAGTGAAAAATATTGAAATACAACAGGTAAGGCATTTGAATTACCACTTTTACAAAAGCTTATTTTTCCGTAACTTTGTGAAACTTTTTTTGCTAAAAAATAAAAGCTACTTTAATGGAAGAAGAAAAAAAATCACTCAATTTTATTGAGCAAATTATAGAAGATGATCTGGCAAACGGTCTGAAAAGAGAGCAGATTCGTTTCCGTTTTCCGCCTGAACCTAATGGTTACCTGCATGTAGGGCACACAAAAGCCATCTGCATCAATTTTGGGCTGGGCGAAAAATACAATGCTCCGGTAAACCTTCGTTTCGACGATACGAACCCTGAAAAAGAAGAACAGGAATTCGTAGACTCTATTATGAAAGACGTTGAATGGCTGGGTTTCAAATGGGATAAAGTTTTGTATGCATCCGATTACTTCCAGCAGCTTTACGATTGGGCAGTTCAGTTAATTAAAGAAGGAAAAGCTTATGTAGATGAGCAGCCTTCTGAAGTGATTACCGAGCAAAGAAAAAATCCTGCAGAGCCGGGAATTGAATCTCCATACAGAAACCGTCCTGTTGAAGAATCGTTAGATTTATTCGAAAGGATGAAAAACGGAGAGTTTGAAAGCGGTTCGATGTCTCTTCGTGCAAAAATCGACATGGTTTCGCCTAATATGAATATGCGTGACCCGGTGATGTACAGAATTTTGAATAAACCTCACCACAGAACAGGTACAGCCTGGAAAATTTATCCGATGTACGACTGGGCTCATGGTGAATCCGATTATATCGAACAGGTTTCACATTCACTTTGCTCCCTGGAGTTTGAAAATCACAGACCGTTGTACAACTGGTATCTTGACCAGGTGTATGAAGAAGGAAGGGTTAAAAACAAACAGAGGGAATTTGCAAGGATGAATGTTTCCTATATGATTACTTCCAAAAGAAAGCTTCAGAGACTGGTAGCTGAAGGGGTCGTAACCGGATGGGATGATCCTAGAATGCCTACTATCTCTGGGATGAGAAGAAAAGGATTTACTCCGGCTTCTATCAGAAACTTTATTGAAAAAGTAGGGGTTGCGAAAAGAGAAAATCTTATCGAAATTCAGTTGCTTGATTTCTGCGTGCGTGAAGACCTGAATAAGGTTGCCAAGCGTGTAATGGCAGTAGTAGATCCAGTGAAATTAGTGATCGAAAACTATCCGGAAGATAAGGAAGAATGGTTAGAAACTGAGAATAATCCTGAACAGGAAAATGCAGGAACAAGAGAAATACCATTCTCAAGAGAAATCTATATTGAACGTGAAGACTTCAAGGAAGAAGCTAACAATAAATTCTTCAGACTTAAATTAGGAGGAGAAGTTCGTTTGAAGTCTGCTTACATCATCAAAGCTGAAAGAGTAGAGAAGGATGAAAATGGTGAGATTACAACGATCTACGCTACGTATGATGAGAAGAGTAAGTCAGGAAGCGGAACAGAGGAAAGTTTAAGAAAAGTAAAAGGAACTTTACATTGGGTATCTGCAAAACATGCTATTCCTGTAGAAGTAAGAATCTACAATCAACTGTTTACAGTGGAGCAGCCTGACGCGGAAAAAGATGTAGATTTCTTAAACTTCATTAATCCTGAGTCTGTAACTACAGTGAAAGGATTTGCTGAACCGAGTCTGAAAGAAGTTGCTGTGGGAGAACCATTACAGTTCCAGAGAATCGGATATTTTACGAAAGATCAGGATTCTACAGATGATACATTGGTATTCAACAGAACAGTAACATTGAAAGATTCTTATAAACCTGAATAATTTTCAGGAATAGATCATAAAACAAAAAGCAGGACTTCAAATGAAGTCCTGTTTTTTGTTGTTTTTGTTGGAATACGCAACGGCGCAAAGAAATTCATTCTGAATATTTTAAGACGCGAGGAAATCGAAGATTTCCGGCAAGTGTTATACTAATTAATTGATAAATGTTCTAAGGTCCAGTGATCAACAAATATCAATTTTTATCGTAGATAAAATCTTTGCGTCTTAAAAACGGTTTAAAAAATAAACTTGCGCCTTTGCGAATTCCAACAGACAAAATTATAAATCAGAATTTAAGAATAATTGATTTTAATAGCTAAAAATCTGAAATTTAAGATTCTACTTCAGAAAATCCTTGTCCTGATAGGCGGGATTTGGATATTTATAAAATCCTTCCCCGGTCAATACTCCCAGTTTTCCTTTATCAATATATTCTTTTTTTAATTTTTCTACAGCTTTTATCTTTAGTGGATCCTGAGTTTCTTCAGCTTCCATCTTATTGATATTATAAGCCGTCGTGATTCCTACAATATCCAGAATACCAAATGGCCCTGCTGGTGCTCCGGTAGCGACCATCCATGTCTTATCAATCGTTTCTATATCTGAGACTTCATCTACCCAGAGATTGACTGCAGCGCCAAGCAGCGGAACCAATAATGAATTGACAATATACCCGGGCTGTTCCTTCTGGATAGGCAGTGCTACCATTCCAATTGCTTTCGCAAATCTGATCAAAGAATCAAATACCTCCTGAGAAGTTCCCGGATGCCGCATTACCTCTCCGGTATTGTGCTTCCAGATTTCATTGGCAAAATGGAGGGCTACAAATTTCTCCGGTCTTCCTGTAGCCTCAGCAAACTGACTTGGAAGAAGAGTAGAAGAATTCGTTGCAAATACTGTTTTTTCAGGTGCTACTTGAGCCAGTTTATGATAGAATTCCGTTTTGATGGCTGGATCTTCTGGAACAGCTTCTATCAGAAGATCGGCATCCTTTACTGCTTCAGCAAGATCAGATGAATAGCTGATATTTTTGAATGTAGCATCAAGTTGTTCCTGCGTTGCGCTGAGATCTTTTTTGTAAGCTTCACTTAAAGCGGTGAATTTACCTTTGGCTTTTTCCAATACTTCATCATTGATATCATATACGGTAACTTTGAAACCGTGATAGGCCGTCTGGAAAGCGATCTGATATCCCAATACGCCGCTTCCCGCTATCGTTATATTTTTAAAATCCATGAGATTTATTTTTAGTCTTTTACTCCTTTTACCCATTCCTGAAATCTGGTTAAGAAAGATTCATGTTCTTCTTTTTCATCAGGACGGTTTACCAGAATATGTTCAAAATAAGTTCCTTTTAATATTTTTCTTAAAATTCCTTCTCCTAAGAAAGGTTTATAATCATTCAGAGCCTGAGTCGCTTTTAATAAATGTCGGATGTCATACTGTAACGGATTGATGTCCGGAACCTGTTTATTAAGGTTAAGAAGATTGTAAACAGCTATTCTCGCAGTTCTTACAGAGCTTTCCATGGTGAAGACAACATCATTATTGGTTTCTACAAACTGTCCTACAAGACCTAAGTTGGTACATCCTTCAGGAACCACTCTCGGACGGTCTCCCATCGCTCTCGGCATAAACATAGACGTGATATATGGCATGAATGCAGTACGTACAATGGTATTTTCAGTGACATTATCCAGCTGATCTGCTATTCCAAGGTGGTAGCAAAGCTCGGACAGAATCTCGTTCCCGGTACACTGAGGCATTGCTTTTTTGATATAATTACCTTCTTTATCCATCAGTAAAGCATAAACCCAAACCACAAGGATGTCATCCGGCTGAGTAGGGAAGTGCGGTTGCCTGTTGCAGGTAAAACTCATTACCCAATTAGAATCTGTAATGGTGATAATACCTCCTGTGGCTGTTCTTCCTGAATAAGGATCATTTACACACAGTTCTTTCAGTTTCTCTGTGAAAGCAGAAGGACGGCAGGTTAAGGTAGCAGACTCCCATGAAGATTTTTCAATGTGGCTACAGAATTTTTCAGGTTTCCCGAATACTTCAGATTTTGCGGCAAGATTTTTCCACAGTTTCCATCCGGCACTTTGTCCTGCACTGCTGTTGTCTATGGTGACTTCAGGAACGGTATTATTGTCTCCGTAGAATGTACTTTCAGTCATAGATCCGGTAGTCACAATTACGTAGTCGTTTTTACCAACCGGTATTCTTACTTCTTCGCCATTTTGTTCAGTGATAATTCCTTCTACAGTTTTTCCTTCCGTATTAATATGAATATCAAGATCTTTTACCAAAGTATTAAACTGGATCTGCACTCCTTTTTCCACCAGGAAGTTTTTTAATGGAGTTACATACGTATCATACTGGTTATATTTGGGGAATACCAGACATGAGAAGTCTTTCATTCCGTCAATGGCATGAAGGAACCTGTGCATATACAGTTTCAGTTCCAGTAAGCTGTGCCAGTTTTCGAAGGCAAACATAGAACGCCAGAAGAACCAGAAATTACTGTTCAGGAAAGATTCAGAAAAATAATCTTCAATCGTAAGATCATCCAGCTCTTCTTTTTTCTTTAGCAATAGTTTTACAATCGCCAGCTGATCTTTTTTCTCAAGTCCGAATTTGCTGAAATCCTTGATCTGTCCCTGGTTATGAATGAGTCTTGCTTTGGAATAATTCGGGTCGTTGTCATTGATAAGACGGTATTCATCCAATACACTGTAAGGTGCAGGCAGCTCCAAAGCAGGAATATCCTGGAACATATCCCATAAATTTTCATAGGTCATATCCATTTCTCTTCCTCCACGGATGATGTAACCATCTTTTGCATTACCGGCTCCATCCAAAGATCCGCCTTCCACATTCAGTTGATCAAGAAAAATAATATTTTTACCGGGAACACGGCCGTCACGGATAAAATAATACGCAGCCGACATTCCGGCAATTCCGCTTCCGACAATATAGATTTTACTGTTTTCGTATGATTGCTGAGGAATACCTTTATTACGTTGATAATTTCCGATCTGGTCGGAAAAAGGCATCGTCTTTTCAGGAGTGTTAATCTGAACTTCTTTGCTTGAATCCGGTTCGTGGTTTACATTTCCAAACTGCTCAGAGGCATTTAAAACTTTATCGAATTTTGAATTGATCGTACTCATCTTTTATTGTTTTTAATTAACAGTATAAAGGTACCTCTATTCAGAAAGCGATATATATCCTCAAGTTCAGAATTATTATCCCCAAATTCTCATGACTGAATATTTTCTTTAGTTCTGTACTCCGAAGGGGAAAGTGCCGTATGTTTTTTGAAAAAACGGCCGAAAGCTGATGCTGAGTTAAACTGAAGCTCAAAGGCGATCTCCGATATGGTGACCTCAGGATTTCCAAGCATGACATACGCTTCCTTCAGTAATGCTTCATCAATCACTTCATGAGGTGTTTTTCCGCTTGATTTCTTAATGATTTCGATGAGGTATTTATTGGAAATATGAAGTTGATCCGCATAAAACTGAACCGTTCTTTCCCTGGTGATATTTTCACGGATCAGTTTACTGAATTTGAGATAAAGGTCTTTTTTTCCTTCTTCCTTTTCCGGATTTGCAGCATTTTCCTGTTCCATAATCTCAGCAGTCTCCAGCAGCAGATTGAAAATAATGGTACGGATAATCTCCTCTGTAAATTTTCCCTGCTTTTTCGATTTTTTATCGAGGTAATCCAGAAGATTTTGCAGAAGTGAAGAATTGGTTGCCGTAGTTTTTACGATGCTGTATGAGCCTTTGGAGAAAAGATTCATTTTCTCAATGATAAAAGGATTGGAAATATTTTTAATCAGAAAGTTCTTGTCGAAGAACAGCAGTTTCATCGTAAAATCATCACTGGTTTTTCCAAATTTCACAATGGTAGAGGGGGCTGCAATAAGAAAGCTGTCAGCATCTACTTTATATTTCTGACGGTCTATTTCAATATTGATTTCTCCGGCAGTACATATACATAGTGCATAATAATCCATTCTGAAAGGAGCTTTTGGAAATTCAAAAATGGGTTTTCCGGAAGAAATGTAATAGGATTGGCAGCAGTCAATACTGTAAAAAGATAGCGTATCATGTAAATTTTCGTAGGTTATCATTCTTCAGTATTGGTTAAAATTTTATTATGTTTCTAAGTGAATTTAGTATAAAAGCATCTGTTGTTACTGCAATTTACGATTTTTATAAAAGTTTATTGTTTTTATATAGCAGATAAAACTGTTTTTTAAGATAAAGTTGATTGTCTGTTGAAGGTTATTGATAAAAATAGGGTTTAAACAAAGACTTTTGGGTTATTTTTATCTAATTTTGCACTGTCAAATTTCCCCAAAATATTATTGTGAGATTAATTAACGTATATACGAGTTCTTTCAAAGGACTCTCGCAGGAGAGTTGGATGCTGGCGTTGGTAATGCTCATCAACAGGGCCGGCTCTATGGTACTTCCGTTTCTGGGAGTTTATATGACGAATCATTTGCATTTCAGTATTGAAAATTCCGGAATTGTACTGAGCTTTTTTGGAATAGGTTCGGTTATCGGATCATGGCTTGGAGGTATGATTACGGATAAAATAGGAGAGTACAGGGTGCAGAGTCTGAGTTTGCTGCTCAGCGTTCCTTTATTCTGCTTGATTCCGCTTTTTACAACAGAAGCCGGATTGGCAGGAATTATTTTAGCCCAAAGTATTGTAAGTGAAACGTTCCGTCCCGCAAACTCGGTGGCGATTACCAAATATGCAAAACCTGAAAATATTACCCGTGCTTTCTCGCTCAATCGTATGGCCGTTAACCTTGGGTTTTCTATTGGTCCTGCACTGGGTGGTATTTTGTCGGCTATTTCTTATGAATTTCTGTTTTTCAGCAATGCATTGGCTGCTTTGCTGGCAGGATTGATGTATATCTGGTTCTTTAAAAACCGGGCGCGATTAGCTAAACTGAAAGCAAAAAAAGTAAAAAAAGCTATTATTATTAAAAAAGAAAGTTCACCCTACCGAGACAGTAAATTCCTTATTTATTGTGTATTCTGTATGCTGTTTTCCATATGTTTCTTCCAGCTGTTCAGTACCCTGACGATATTTTATAAGGATACAGCTCATCTGAGCCAGCAGAATATCGGATATATTCTGGGATACAGCGGTTTTCTGATTGTACTGCTCGAAATGGGACTGGTACAGATTGCTGAGAAGTATTTTACTTTAGCTTTTACTATGCTGATCGGGACTTTCCTGTGTGGTATTTCCTATGCCATGCTCGCTTTCGATTACAGTCTGATTACCCTTGTGCTGTCTATGACATTGCTTTGCGTGGGAGAAATATGGACACTTCCTTTTATGTCAACGATTACGGCATTACGTTCGGGAGAGAACAATAAAGGCGCTTACATGGGACTGAACGGAATGTCATTTTCCATTGCGTTTATTGTAACACCTTATATAGGAACACTGATAGCAGAAAAATTAGGTTTCAATACATTATGGATCGGAACAGGAGTTCTGGCGGCAGTTATCGCTATTGGTTTTTATTTTATCGTTCCATGGATGCTTAAGGATAAAAATAAGGTAGAAAAAGAGATGATATAGCGCTTTTGATTAAAAGCAAAAAGTTTCGGGCAATTTCGTAGAAATTGCCCGAAACTTTTTTTAATATCTGTAATCATTTACGATGAAGATCTGGAAAGAATCGAATTGATGATCATATTCGCATGAATCCTTGAATTTTCAATGAACCAAAGGTGAGTATCTTTTCCTCCGCATACCACACCGGCAAGATAGAGGTTGGAAATATTGGTTTCCATGGTTTCAGGATGGTAAAAAGGATTCAGGCAGTCTCCATTGAGTTCTATTCCTGAATTTTTCAGAAAATCAAAATCAGGAAGATAGCCTGTCATGGCCAGTACAAAATCATTGTCAATTTCATGAATAGCTCCGTTCTCATCTTTAAAAACAACAGAATTTTCTTTAATCTCGATCATTTCTGCATTAAAATGAGCTTTAATGCTGCCCTCTGCAATTCTGTTTTCAATATCGGGTTTTACCCAATATTTTACACTTTTGGAAATCTCGGCATGACGGACAATCATCGTTACATCAGCTCCTTTTCTGTACGTTTCCAGGGCTGCATCTACAGCAGAATTACTGGAGCCTACCACCACAATTTTCTGCTTTGCGTAAGGGTAAGGTTCCGTATAATAATGCTTAACTTTAGGAAGGTCTTCACCGGGAATATTCATCAGGTTAGGAATATCATAAAACCCCGTAGCGATGACTACATTTTTAGCCTGATAATTTGCTTTGGTGGTTTTGATCTCAAATATCTCATCCTTCTTTGAAACGCTCAGAACTTTTTCATACAGGTTAATATTCAGGCTTTTTTGTCTGGCAATTCCCTGATAGTATTCCAGAGCTTCCTGCCTTCCAGGTTTTGGAGCAGTAGAAATAAAGGGAATCTCATCAATTTCCAGCTTTTCAGCAGTGGAGAAAAAACGCATGTACAAAGGATAATTGTACAGTGAATTGACAATGGTTCCTTTTTCTATGATTACATGACTAAGATTGTTTTTTTGAGCTTCAAGGGCGCAGTTCAAACCGATGGGTCCGGCCCCGATAATCAGAATATCCAACATTTCCATCTAACAAATGTACGATGTAATTTTTAAAATGAGAAGCCGAAACCTCTTAACCTTCATCGTCTTTATCTCTTTAGATTATGTATCGCTTGGCATCAGTTTTGGTGTTTTTACCTATTGCAAAATGTAAAATATGAAAAAATTACTGATCACGGTATTCGTTTTGAGCCTTGTTACAGCCTGTAAGAAAGAGGCCGGGAAACCTGTTCCGAACGAAATAGATTCTATTGCACAAAATAAAACAGACACTGCAGGTACGGTTCAGACCCATGCGGATAAAGAAGCCGCTTTAAAGCTGGCTAATGATGAGGTCTTGAAAGCACTGAAAGATAAAGATTATACTGCTTTTGCCTCCTTCATTCACCCGCAAAAAGGGATCCGTTTTTCAATGTATGCTTTTGTTAATCTGAAAGAAGATAAACATTTTTCTAAAGCAGATTTTGAAAAATACCAGCCTACTAAAACCTTGTTTACATGGGGGACACAGGATGGTTCAGGAGATCCTTATAAAGCAACCATCAACGATTATCTTGGCAAATGGGTTTTTTCTAAAGACTTTACAGCTTCACAATATTCAGTGAATAAATTTATCGGCGGAGGAAACTCCCTGAATAATTTAAAAGAGATATACCCTAAAGCTGATTTCACAGAAAACTATATTAAAGGAACCGAAAAATCCGGTAATATGGACTGGAAAACGGTTCGTTTCGTATTCGAAGAATTTGAGGGTAAATATTATCTGATTGCCGTTGTGAATGACCAGTGGACAATATAGAAGTTAGAAGTTAGCGACTGGAATAAACTTCCAGCCTCTAACTTCCTTTCTTTTTTATTTCAAAACTTCAGTCAGCTGTTGAGTAAGATTTTTTCTTGAAAACTGTTCAATATGCTGGGTATTTTCAATAAGGCTGTCATTTTTCCACAGTTCATATTTTTCAAGAATAAACTTTTTAATGTTTTCTGTATCCTGATAACTGAAATGTTTTCCTGCCTGCGTTTCTTCCAGAATTTTTGCGACATCCGCTTTGTCCGGACCGAAAGATAGAATCTGCTTTCCTGAAGCCAGATATTCAAATATTTTTCCGGGGATAATTCCTTTTGAAGCTTCGTTCGGGAAATTGGTAATAAGAAGCATATCCGAGTTTTGCATTTCTTCAACAGCTTTCCCATGGGCAAGATATCCAAGATTCAGAATATGATTTTTCAGACTTGAATTTTCAATGGAGTGGAGGACTTTATCATCTATTCGTCCTACAAATTTCAACTTAAAATCAGCCGCAAATTCAGCATTTTCTTTCACCAGTTCGTCGAGTGCTTTCCAAAGATTTTCAGGGTTTCTCAGCTGTTCCAAAACTCCGATATAGCTTAGCGTAAATGCTTTTTCAATTTGTGAATTTTTATTTTCAACTGCTTTTTTGCTTGAATCGCTTTCATCAAATCCATTCGTAATACAAAATGCATTAGCTCCGGCCTTTCTGAAGTTTTCAGCATCAGTGTAACTTGTAGCCAAAGTGATGTCTGCATTCTTAAATACAGCACTTTCCAGCTGCCGGTGTTTTTTATCTGAACTTTTAGTTAATTTCAGATGTTTGTAGTAGGAAATCTCTGTCCATGGATCACGGAAATCAGCAACCCATTTCAGGTCCGGCATTTTATTTTTAAGCCCTAAACCAATCAGATGCAGAGAGTGTGGCGGACCGGAAGTAACGATGGTGTCTATTTTATTTTCTTTCAGGTATTTTTCCAGAAATGTAACGGATGGTTTTACCCAAAAAACTCTGGCATCAGGAATGAAAAAATTACCTCTTACCCAAATTGAAAGTTTAGATTTCCAACTTTGGTTTTTGCCTACATCAAATTGTCCGGCTTTGAATTTTTTATTGCTCTTATTCAGTTTTTCAGCAAGCTGATAAGGTTCCCAGATTTTGGTTCTTACCATCTCGATATTTTCCGGAATATCTTTCATCAGTGTTTCGTCCAGCAATGGATAGCTTGGATTTTCCGGAGTATAGATGATCGGTTTCCAACCAAAATCAGGTAGATATTTTGCAAACTTCAGCCATCTTTGAACACCAGGACCTCCCGCAGGAGGCCAGTAATAGGTGATAATCAGTATTTTTTTCTGTTCCATTTGCTTAGCTTAAATACTTTCTGTCATTCTGAACCAAGCGTAGCGCAGTGAAGAATCTCATTGCGCAACACTATTTATATTGTTTAAGCATTCTGTTCAGCTACAATCTCTTTTTTCTTGTTCTTATTCATCCAGAAAAGCCCAAATGCAGCCAACAGGATAAATAATCCGAATGAAAGAAGAGAAAGCCATTTTCCTTTTTCAATCACTTCAGGTTCAAAAACCATTCTGATATGGTGGTTTCCTGCCGGAACATGTACGGCACGAAGCAAATAATCTGCTTTGATATAAGGAACTTCTTTCTCGTCTACTAACACTTTCCATCCATGAGGATAATAAACTTCAGAGAATACGGCCAATTGAGGTGTTTTCGACTGAGATTTAAATTCAAGTTCGTTAGGCTGGTATTTCGTAAGATTGATGAATGCGGTAGAATCTGCCTGAACAGGTTTGTTATCAAAATATGATTTGTCAGATGAAGCAATGACAGCTGTTTTCTTGTTGTCAATAGTCCCGATCGCTTTTATTTCCTGATTAGGAGTATCCACAAATTTTAAATCACTTACAAACCATGCATTGCCATTAGCTTTAGGATTAGGAACAACCTGTGGCTGCTCAGGACCTCCGAAAACCATGTATTTGGCATTCAACAGGTTTAATACATTAGGTGTTTTTACACTATCAATACTATTGATGTATTCATTCAGTACATCGTCATATCTTCTTAATTTTACAGCGTGATAACCACCGATGGAAGCCTTAAAATAGGAGGTATTGGTTTCGCTGGTAACTCCTAATGTCTGGTTGTAAATTCTGTAGTGTGTTTTGTCTTTCTCAGCAATAGTCTCCAATGTTTTGTTGATGTTGACATTGGATAAAATAGATTCAAGATTTGGATTTCCCTGTACTTTTTCAGCCAGCAGATCTGAACTTTCTGTCTGGAAAGGATTTTCAGCAAAGATTTTATCTACATAGTTTTCATCGTTTAAGTAACGTTTGTTTACCGACCAAAGATCAAATAAACTTACAAGCCCAATCACTACCAAAGCAATATTCTGATTAAGCTTTTTCTTTAAAGTTAAGAATAGAGCTGCCGCAGTAATCGCTACATAAATGAATGCTTTTATGGCATCTATTCTGAATAATTTATATCTTTCATCTACAAGATAATCAAGCAGGAAAGGAGGGAAGTAGGTTTTCTCGTTTTCTGTAGCAAAACCTAACAATGATTTTCCAAAGATTAAAAGAATCAATAAAAATCCTAACGTTCCACCTCCTACATACATCAGAATTTTCTGCTTATATTCTTCAGTCAACTTTTCATCTGTAAAGAATCTGTATAATCCCAAAATGGCAATTAATGGGAATAATAACTCTACTACCACTAAGATTGAAGAAGGAGCTCTGAATTTATTATAGAACGGTACATAATCGATAAAGAAATCCGATAATGGCATAAAGTTACTTCCCCAGGCCAGTAAAATGGTCAGGATGGAAGCTCCTAAAATCCAGTAACGGTATTTTTTCGAGGCAAAAAAGAATCCCAATAAAGCAAGAAAACAAACAATTGCTCCCTGATAGGCAGGTCCTGAAGTTCCCGGCTGGTCTCCCCAGTAAGTAACCCCGCTGAAACCTTTGGAAATTCTGTCCATTTCAGCCTGTGAACCCACATTTTCCTGAACCAGCTCCTGAACTCTGTTCATGATTTCTTTTCCCTCGGGTTCCTGGCTTCCGCCTCCCATTAATCTTGGAATGAAAAGGTTTAACGTTTCCAGTTGCCCGTAGCTCCACATCAGCATACTCTCTTTGTCCATTCCGGATTTTCCTGAAGTATGGCTGTCGGAATTTAAAATCTGCTTTCCACGAACCGTTTCTTTTACATATTCTGAATTGGCCATGATTCTTTGTGAATTCATTCCAACCCCGATAACACATGACGCTGCGATAATTCCTGATGAAATAAGGAAGTGCTTCATCGGTGTTTTTTTCTGGATGGCTCTGATCAGTTCAGAAAGGAATAAGAATCCTAAAGCAAGAAACAGATAATAGGTCATCTGCGGGTGATTGGCAGCGATCTGAAGCCCCATAAAAAGGGTAGTGACGATGAATCCCCAGATGTATTGTTTCCTGATATACACCAGTAAAATTCCGGCTAACAGCGGTGCGAAATATTCAATGGTATTTACTTTACCATTATGTCCGGCTGCAATAATGATATAAAAATAAGTCGAAAGTCCGAAGAAAGTAGCTCCCAAAAGAGCATATTTCCAGTTTCTGACCACTACCATTCCCAAAAGGAAAAAACCTGCAAACAGCAGGAAGAGATAATTAACCGGCCTTGGCAGGAAATTCAGATTGCTGTCGATTTTTTTGATGATATCACCTTTAAACTGGCTTCCCATCTGATAAGTCGGCATTCCCCCAAACATGGAGTCACTCCAATAGGTTTCATTTCCGGTATTGGCTCTATAGTCGAGCAGTTCTTTTGCTCCTCCTCTGTACTGTACGATATCATGCTGGAAAAGCTGTTTTCCTGAAAATACAGGAGTGGAATATAAAAATGCTAAAACTATAAATACTACTAATGAAATTGCAATATAAATTAAGTTTTTATTTTTTGCCATGCTGGTTATTATCTTTTATTTCTTGGAATTTTTACCTTTTGTCATTACTCTCTTTCACCTCTTCGTAGTCTACCGTTTCTGCATCCCACTTAAGGTTCTTTTTGTTATTCTTATTCGAGTTGTTGATGTCCTGCTGCCCGTTGTTTTGATTATTGTTATTAAAACGGTAACTATAGAATGTCTTAAAGAAAATTCTTTTCAGAATATTCCAGACAAAGAAAATAATAATGGCAGTGAGTACTAACTCAAGAATGTACTTCATAATTTTTTTGTTTAAAGTTCAGGGTTTAACATGTGAACTTTAAACCCTGAATGTTTATTCAAGTTATTTAGCAGATGGGTTGACCATTACCGAAGAATTGGAAATACTTTTCATAGACTGAGACTGTTTTCCATCGGAAATGGTTTCTATCTGAGTGGTTTTTACGTTGATATTCTGGTTGGTTATCCATCCTGTGCTTTCGTCAAACTTAATGGTTCCGTTCTGAACAAGCTCACTGCTCAGGCTGTGGGTGATAGGTCCCTGAGTTTTCTTTTCTGTTTTCTTGGGAATACCTCCGGTTACTGCAATTTCTGCAGCTCCGTTTCCTAAGCTTTTCATTACATAATTGGAGGTTACTTTAACGGCTCCGCTGGCGTCAGCATTTTCAGAAGTTGACCATTTTTCTCCGATTTTAACTCCTTTTTTAGGAATAATCATCAGGTTTTTATGGAACTGGTCTTTCAGTACTTTTTCGTTGAATGACTGCTTAAGGCTTGCTACTACGCTTGCTTTTTCATTGGCATCTTTGATAAGTGTACCAACTGCGTTACCTACTTTTGTGTAAACAGCATCAAATCCTGTAATAGAAATCACATTCCCTTTTGTATCCATCTTCATCTGAAGTTTGTTTCCGGTAAGCGCTTTGTTGACGTTCCAGATCATTTTAAGATCATCTTCTTTAGGAAGAGGAAGTTTGGTGTCTACTACTACCGTTTTTCCCTGTGCCGACTGAGAACTTCTCTTTGCTACAAGGTTAAGGGTCATTTCATATACGTTTCCTTTGATGTCATCCACTACAAAATTCATTTCATCTGTAGATTCGCTGGTAGCGGTGATGGATTTCCCCTGAGGGTCAGTCATAGTCTTCACATCTCTCTGATAAGTGGTAAGAGGATATGTTTTACCTTTTTCCAGCTTGAAAGTCTGTGTAATAACTCCCGCAGAATCTTTGATAGCCGGGTTTTCTGAAACTTTCGCTACAGAATCAGCAGGAACTTCTACCGTTACTGTTTTTCCGGTTTTAGGATCTACTTTCGTTATTTTTGCTGTTTCTTTTTTACAAGATACAAGAGCTATTGATGATATAAGCGCAAGCGCTGCAATGTTCTTCATTTGATTTTTTTAACTTTATTTTTTACTACTGTTTCTTAATATATTATCTGCAATATCATGCAGTTTCCCCTGGGATTCTCCATCCGATTCATTGGAAAGTACTACGACTCCCATGTTTTTTGATGGATATATCTGAAGTACGCTTGAAAAGCCAAATGTACCTCCTGTATGATAAACAGTTTGCGTTCCGTCTTCATAAGTGTGCAGCCTCCAATACAATCCAATGCCATCTCCTTTACTATTTACAAGAGGAGTATGGGATGCTTTTACATACATATTACCCTCATCCAGATGATACTGCATATATTTCACGAGATCCTCCGTGGTGGACATAATTCCACCGGCAGGAGCAAAGATTGTTGTGAAATTTTTCGGCATTATCTTTCCTTTTTCGTTATAACAAGTCAATAGCTGTGCAGAATTCGTACCAACAATGGTCTGATTCATTTCCAATGGCTTTGTAATATACTCTGAAAGGAGATCTGCATAGCTTTTATGGTACACTTTTTCCAGGATATCCCCCGTAATTTGTGTTCCGACATTGGAATATTTATATTCTGTTCCGGGTACAAAATCCACTTTAGCCTGATGAAGATCCTCATAAAAATTCTTTTTTGAATAGTTCTTATAAAAATCAGACAGTGCGAGAGCGACAGAGTCCATCGGTTTTTTGAATGTTTCAGACTGATCCGGTAAAAACTGAGGCAATCCTGATGAATGATTGGTTAGATTACCGATCGTTATCGGATGTTTTTCAAATTCAAGGTTAGGATAATTTCCATCCAGATATTTTCGAATATCATCATCCGTTTTGATTTTTCCATCTATTAAAGCATGAGCCAGAAGTGTTCCTGTAAATGTTTTGGTGATGGATGCAATCTCGTACAGGCTTTTAGAGGTTGGAAGTTCTGATTTTCCTATTTCTGTTGTCCCATAATTATAAAAATAACTTTTACCATCTTTAAAAATGCCTATTGAAATTCCTACACGTGCAGGATCCTGCATATAAGCAACAGCTTCTTTCTGAACCATCTTATCAAGATCAGTGGTAAGACGGTTGTCTGTTGCTATTTTTTTTGTCTGGGCATTAAAAACCAACGGGACAAAAAATAAAAGTAAAAGTGATTGTATTTTCATGGTTTATGGATTGGGTATCACTGACATTTTCTGTCTTACCGCTTCATACAAAATCGCTCCACATGCAACAGAAACATTCAGAGACTGGGTTTTTCCTTCAATAGGAAGTTTTATTTTTTCATCAGCATGATGCAATACTTCTTTAGAAATTCCGGTTTCCTCATTTCCCATAACGATAGCACATGGCTCAGTCATATTTACATCATAGATTAACTTCTGAGCTTTTTCGCTGGCTGCATATACGGAAATTCCGCTTTGCTGAAGGAAGTCTACCGTGTGGGCAAGATTGTTTTCCTTACATATTTTGATATTATAGATTGCTCCGGCAGAAGTTTTTATCGCATCGGAATTGATAGGAGCAGCTCCTTTTTCAGGAATAATAACTGCATCTATTCCTACGCATTCCGCTGTTCTGCAGATGGCTCCAAAGTTTCTTACATCGGTAAGTCTGTCCAGAATTAAAAGGAAAGGTGTTTTGCCCTGCTCGAATAACTGTGGAACAATATCCTCCACTTTATGAAACGGTACGTCCGAAATAAAAGCAACCACACCCTGGTGGTTTTTTCTTGTAAAACGGTTCAGTTTTTCAACCGGAACATAATTGGGACGGATTTTATTTTTCGCTAAAATGGCTTTTAATTCAGCATAAATAGGACCCTGAAGTGCATTCTGCACAAAGATCTTGTCAATCGTTTTTCCCGCTTCAATTGCTTCAATCACGGGACGTAGCCCGAAAATAAAATCGTCTTTCATTGAAAATGTATTATATAGTTATAGAGTGAATGGTCAATCGTGAATTTTACTTTGTAAGTCAATTGGTTGGATGCCTATTCACTTCTGACCATTGACTTGCGTAGCAAGATTCACTATCTCCCTTTCTCTCCTAAAATTGCTCTTTTTTGTGCCATCACATATCCATAGTGAAGGGTTTCGTGCATATTGTTGAAGATGATGGCATCCTGAATGCTTTTCAGATCCATTCCGAAACTTGTGGTGTAAGGAGTGTAGTCTGAGAAGAAATCACTGTCATAATCCTTCATTAAAATCTTTGAAGTTTCGGTAAGTAAAAATTCTAAATCTTCCACTTCTGATTTCTGAACATTTAAGTTGGGCAAAGTCCCTTTCTTATAGGTTTCAATCCAATACTTGTCTATACGGAAAGGATTTCCGCTCAGGTAATAGTGCAGTAGCTGCTGTGTGGCAACAGTATGGGCAATATTCCAGTAAATATTGTTGTTGAAACCATCCGGAATCAGGATCAGATCTTCATGAGATGTGTTCTGAAGGATATCTAAAAGGTTTTTTCTTACCTGTCTGTGTGCTTGAAAATGATAATTCATTTTGCAAAATTTTTAATCACCAAAAATAGTTTAATAAACTGGAAATGACAATTTTTTTGGGTAGAGGATTGAAGTTAAAATTTTTTAACTATTGAAAAAAAGAGTGAATTAAGGTGGTTTTTTAACAAATTCTTATCGAAATCGGAATGTTTTTATATTAAGCTGTGCAGGATGGTTAATATAAAAACCCTCCTGAGGGAAGTTTCAGAGAGGGTTTTGTTATTTTGTTTTTAAAAGATGTGTTAAAGTTACTTTTTTATGATTTTGTGTTTAAAGGCAGTTCCGTCTTTTAAAACAATATGTAAAAAATAAACTCCTGTGCTGTATGAGGAAAGATCTATTCTGTTCTCTTTATAAGTTTCGGAAAGTTTTCTTCCTTCCATATTGAAAAGGCTTATTGAGCTGACCTCTACTTTTGATTTTACATTCACAAAGTCAGCAGTAGGGTTGGGGTAAATATTCACATCCACTGTTTTGATCTCTTTTACATTCAATGCTGTATTGCTTTTTCCTTGCATATAAACGGATAGCATGACATATCCCTGCTGTTGGTTGAAAACTGCAGTTGGAATTGTGTGTTTCAAAGTATGATTACCTGCAGTTAAGTTGGGTAATGTAAATTCTCTGATGGGAACAGAATTTCCGGGACACCAGTTATTCCATGAAGTCCAGTCAGCAAAAGTTTTAGGAGTAGAACCATAGATTCCGTTTCCTTGAGTATTGTATACACGGTACGGTTCACATGAAATACCTCCGGGAGTATAGGTGAGTACTTGTACGTCATCTATATAGGTGTAATTTTGTCTTCTGATATATTCTTCACCACCACTGTTAGCGCCATGAGGAGTTGATATTACGAAGAAGCGGGCATTGGTAACAGGGTCTGGAAGATTAAAAGTGACAATTCTAACGGTTTCCCCGGTAACATCAGTGTTGTTATAGTTGTTAAGGGTGTTATAACTTAATATAGGTACAATGCTGTTGGTGTCTGTAGGAGTGGCTCCTGTATCCGTTGAGAAAAAGGTAAGAGTTCCTGAAAAAACATCAATTCTGTTTGCACAGCCTGAAACCTGCGTTTGTGCTGCATAGGGAACCCCGAAAACATCCAGTTCCATATAGAGATCATACATGCTGCGCAATGTTGTGTCATGGAATATGCTGTATAAATTGCTGACATCATAAGTATAAGGAACTTCAGAAGGAGTCCTGTTTTTATTCATGAAAGGAGTAATATATCTGCCTATTTCAATTCTTTTGACATTAGTGTCATTGATTGTATAAGTAGTTTGGTTTTTAGGAACCATTGCTAAGAAGACTTCTCCAAGACGGTCATAATTGTCACATAAAGGAGCAATGGTTACACGCATAGCAATTTTAGCTTTAAAAGCATCTAGTTCTACATCAGTAAGTTTTCTGGTATACCTGGCATTCGTCAGTCTTGTCAAACCGGCAGGTACAGGGTTGGATACCATAGTAGCATAGCCATCGTAGTATACTGCATCTGAAATTATATTGGTCATTGTCGTTTGGGCGAAAACGAGATGGGTAATCAAAAAACTGGAAAAGAATAGCTTTTTATACATGTTATTGATGTTTAGTGTAAATATATGAAATATGTATTGAAAATACTTTTAATTTATTTTATTTTTATGTCTTGTTATTGTTTTGTTGTTAAATATGTATTATTTTTAATATCGGATGTGTTTTTGTTTAAATTTTTTTTTGCGTTGAATTAAATAATGAAATATTTTTTTTATTGCTATAATCATAGTATTTATTATTAAATTAGCATGGTATACCAGATTAATGTTATTAATAATGAAAAGATTTTTACTTTTAGCTTTGTTTTTTGTAGTGGTGGTGATTAATGCCCAAATCAATATCAATATTGGGAGTCCAAATGTTGGTGTTGCTCCTATAAGCAGTTTTTTTTCCTATTCTTATGTACAGCAGATATATCCTAAGCAGGAAATTAACGCCAATGCTGCAGGCAATATTACAGGGCTTACATTTTATGTGGATCCTTCCTCTACAATTACTGAATCTTCAAACTGGACGGTATATCTCGGACATACGTCAAAAACTGCCTTTGCTTCCGGTACAGACTGGATTCCTGCAGCACAGTTGACTCAGGTGTTCACAGGAGCCGTAAGCAAGAATAATAATAAAGTTGAAGTTGTTTTTACAACACCATTTACTTATAATAATGTTGATAACCTGATTGTTGCAGCAAAAGAGAATTCTCCGAATATCGATATCAATAATTTTGATGAAGCTTTTCATGTTTATTCACATATCCCTTACTCAACGCTGTATTATAAAGGAGATCGTGCAGTAGTGGATATTGCATCTCCTCCCGGAGGAATCAGGGCGGATTATAAATCGTCAGTTACCATTTCAGGCCTTATACCAAGTGCCGGACCGGCATGTCCTTTTGTCGTTTATCCGGTAAATAGTAGTCAGAATATTTCTTTAACTCCCAATTTCAGCTGGCTTCCGGCTTCAGGGGCTACATCCTACAAAGTTTCGTTAGGAACAAGCTCTGGAAGCTCTGATATTATTAATCAGCAAACCGTATCCGGAAATAACTTTACCCCTTCCATGGCACTTACAGCCGGAACAACTTATTATTTAAAAGTAACATCAGTGTCGGGGAATACAGAATCCTCAGGATGTTCTGAACTTGTTTTTAAGACTGTTCCTCCAATACCTGTAAACGATGCATGTACTGGAGCATTGCAGGCATTGGTATTTCCCTATTCTTATACTCAGAATGATGCTGTATCGACCACTAATAATGCCGGAAATATAAGCGTATGTACAAGTAATGGAGACACAGGAATGAATGATGGGACATGGTTTACACTGACTGGTGATGGCAGTCAGTACACTATTAAAGTGACTATGCCTTCAGGCAGCAGCTATGATCCGCAGATAGGTGTATATAGTGGCAGCTGTAGTAATTTGTCATGTACAGGAACTGTAGACAATGGTGGCGGAGGTGCTGCGGAAACCCTTACGATTACCACAGTATCAGGAACAGAATATTTTGTAAATGTCGGAGCGTATGAAGATACTACTGATGCTCCTGAAAATATATTCACCATTACAATAACCAAGCTTTAAAATTAAATAATCAAGTTTCTGATTAAAAATAAAAATGTTGCAAAAGTGATTTTGTGACATTTTTTTATGGATAATGAGAAGAAAAAACGGGATTGTTTTATGAAGGGAATTTGAATTTCTGGATTTGTTTATAGATAAGAAATTCAACATTATAGCATTGAATATCTCGTCAATGCCGGAATTTTTAACAAACTTTAACTCAAAAATGGCATTTATTATGTTGATTAATGCAAGTATTTATCAGAAATTTACCACTTATTTTAAATCGAGCTATGTCAGAGATATATCAAGCTGAAGATATCCGCCAATTGACGGAAAAAGTAAAAGAAAAAAACTACTTATTTACTCTTCTGAGACAGGAAATCAACAAAGTTATTATTGGGCAGGAATACATGGTAGACCGTCTTTTGGTAGGGCTTTTGGGAAATGGACACGTTCTTCTTGAAGGAGTACCGGGACTGGCTAAAACCTTAGCGATAAAAACATTGGCAGATGCTGTTCATGGAGATTTTTCAAGGATTCAGTTTACGCCGGATTTACTTCCTGCAGACGTTGTGGGAACGATGATCTTCAATATCAAAGACAATGATTTTTCTATAAAAAAAGGACCTGTATTTGCGAACTTTGTGTTGGCGGATGAGATCAACCGTGCGCCGGCAAAAGTACAGTCAGCGCTTCTGGAAGTCATGCAGGAAAAACAGGTGACCATTGGTGATGAAACCATGAAACTTCCAAAACCATTCCTGGTACTGGCAACACAAAACCCGATTGATCAGGAGGGAACTTACTTGCTGCCTGAAGCTCAAAGTGACCGTTTTATGCTGAAGTGTACCATCGATTATCCCGCTTTTGAAGATGAAAGACAGGTGATGAGAATGGTTTCAACCTCACACCAGCCAACAGTAAAACCTGTAATATCTCTTCAGGATATTGTAGATGCAAAAGAACTGATCAATCAGATTTATCTCGACGAGAAAATTGAAAAATATATCCTGGATATGGTGTTTGCAACACGTTATCCGGAAAATTATGGTCTCCCTGAACTTAAAAATTATATCAGCTTCGGAGCTTCTCCAAGAGCATCCATCAACCTTGCTATTGCTTCAAGAGCCTACGCCTTCTTAAAAGGAAGAGCATTTGTCATTCCGGAAGATGTAAAAGCATTGGCAAAAGACGTATTGAGGCACAGAATAGGCTTAACTTTTGAAGCTGAAGCAGAAGAAATTTCAACGGAAGAAATTATTAACAGGATTTTAGCAAAAATACAGGCGCCGTAATGAGTGATGTGATCATAAGAAAAGCAGTTCAGCAGGATTGTGCTGCTATGCTGGATTTGATAAAAGAATTGGCAGAATATGAAAAAGCACTGCATGAAGTAACCGTGACTTTAGAGGATTTTACTCAGGATGGTTTTGGAACTTCTCCCGTGTGGGGAGCTTTTGTAGCGGAATATGAAGGAGAAATAGTTGGAATATCCCTGTATTACGACAGATATTCAACCTGGAAAGGAAGAAGGCTGTATCTTGAAGATCTTGTAGTAACTGAAAAGCTAAGAGGAAAGCAGATTGGAAAAAAATTATTTGATGCAACACTGGAATATGGTCAAACCAATAATTACAGTGGAATGGTGTTTCAGGTATTGAACTGGAATGAGCCAGCCATCAATTTTTATAAAAAATACAACACAAAGTTTGATAATGAGTGGTCGAATGTATCCATTGAGTTTAATGACTAACCCAAAACCCGGATACCTCACCCAACATTAAACTTTGAATGTTAAACCTTGAATTTTGAACTCGTCTATGCAGATAAAAGATATTGTAAAAAAAGTAAAGCAGATTGAAATCCGTACCAGAAAAAAGACGGAGGCTGCTTTGATGGGGCAATATCACAGCGCTTTTAAAGGACAGGGGATGACTTTCTCTGAAGTTCGTCCTTATCAGTTTGGAGATGAGATCAGAAGAATCGACTGGAATAAAACCGCACGTTTCCGTGAACCATTCGTAAAAGTAATGGAAGAAGAAAGGGAACTGACAATGATGATTCTTGTGGATATTTCCGCTTCCATGGATTATGGAACAAAAGTCCAGCTGAAAAGGGAATATGTAGCTGAAATTGCCGCCAGTTTAGGATTTTCAGCAGCTGGTAATAATGATAAAGTAGGATTGATTCTGTTTGCTGATAAAGTATATAAAGTCATTCCTCCTCAAAAAGGAAGAAAACACATTCTTTCCATTATCAGTAATATTCTCACTGCAGATTATGTTCCGGCAGAATCTAAAATAGACAAGGCAATGGAATATATGATGGGAATTTTTAAAAGAAAATCTCTGGTATTTCTGTTTTCAGATTTTGAGGATGCCTATGATTCCAAAATGCTGAGAGTAGCTTCAAAGAAGCATCAGTTGCTGGGAATGAGGATTTATGATGAAAAAGATAATGAGATTCCTGATGTCGGATATGCCCGTTTACTTGATGTAGAAACCGGAAAAGAGATCTGGGCCAATACTTCCAGTGCAAGATGGCGGTATACCTTCGCAGAAGCTCAAAAACAAAAACTCAGAGCGCTGGAAGAAGACTTCGCCAACAGTTCTGCCAGTTTTATGAATATCAATACCGGTTCGGATTATTCAAAATTATTGTATAATTACTTTCAGAAAAAATAACATCGGGCTGAGCCCGTAACTAAAAAACATCAGGCGTTTTGCCTTATTATTTAACATTGAGAAAAATACTTTTAATATTATCTTTTCTGATCTGTGCAAATGCTTTTTCACAGATATTATCCTCTAACGTAGAAAAGAAAACCCTTGCTCTCGGAGAAATCAATCATCTTACCATAAAGATTGATAACCTTAATGAGCAGCAGGTAACTTCAGCAGCCAAAAATGAGCTGCTCCCTTTTCATTTTGAAGAAACCAAAGACAGTATCGGACAAACGGCTAACACCTATGAAAGGAAGATAGAATTTGCTGTTTTTGAAGAAGGGAAATTTACCATTCCGGAACTGGAATTCAAAGTAGGTGACAGAATACTTAAAACAATTCCTTACGAAATAGATGTTATTAATACGGCTCAAAAAGCAGATCAGATTAATGATATCATGAATAATAAGCAAGTGAAACTTGAACCCAAAGATTACTGGGAGCTTTATAAGTTTTATATTCTTGCAGCATTGGCTGGTATTGCACTGGTTATTGCCATTATTATGTTTGTAAAATGGGGAAGAAAATCAAAGAGTTCTCCTGTAGTGGCAACCAACCAGACCTTAAAAGAGCTCGACTCTCTTAAAAAGAAAAAATATATTGAAGGAGGAAACTTCCGTTCGTTTTATGTGGAACTGATCGATATTTCCAGAACCTTCATTACAAAACAATACCGCCTTCCTGCAGATGTACTTCTTACTGATGATCTTATTGATGTTATGAAAAAAAATAATACCATCTCGCAGGACAACGAAAAAATAATAGAAGACGTATTTCTTAGGGGAGACCTGGTGAAATTTGCCAAAACCTTCCCGGATCAGGAAACCATGGAAAGAGATTTTGCCAATATCAGGGATTTTGTGAAAAGATCATCCAAAGATTTAGAATTCGAAAACTTAAGAAAGGATGTTTAATTTTGAGTTTTACAGCCCATGGTTTTTGCTGCTTTTTCTGCTGTTTATTCCACTTTTAATTAAAGATATTGGAAAAAATAAAAGAAAAGGTATAAAAGTTCCTACCATAAAAAATATGGATCACAGCGGCAGTATCCAGGGTGTGCTTTTTTTGCTGAAAATATCAAAATATATCATTCTTTCTGCGTTGATTATTGCCATGGCAAGGCCGAGAACGTTTACCATTTCTCAGGATAGAGATGATACAAAGGGAGTCGATATTATGTTATCAATTGATGTTTCTCTTAGTATGCTGGCGAAGGATCTGAGCCCGGACAGAATTACCGCCCTGAAAGATATTGCCGTAAAATTTGTTCAGAAACGCCCGAATGACAGGATAGGAGTGGTAGCATATGCTGCAGAAGCTTTTACTAAAGTTCCGGTAACCTCAGATCACCAGGTTGTTATTGATGAAATTAAAAATCTGAATTCTGCAGGTCTGGAACCTGGAACAGCCATTGGGGAAGGCCTTTCTGTAGCAGTGAATCATTTGATTAAAAGCAAGGCCAAAAGTAAAGTGGTGATCCTGATGACGGATGGGGTAAGCAATATTCAGAATGCAATTCCTCCACAGGTTGCTGCCGAACTGGCAAAAAATAATAATATAAAGGTATATTCAATCGGAATTGGAACCAATGGTTACGCACTGATGCCGACATCGCAGGATATTTTTGGTGATCTTATTTTTACTGAAACAGAGGTGACGATTGATGAAAATACCTTGAGAGAAATAGCCCAGACAACGGGAGGCAGATATTTCAGAGCTACTTCAAACAGCAGCCTGGAAGAAGTATACAATGAAATCAACCAATTGGAAAAATCTGATGTGAAAGTTTCCAAGCTGTACAATTATGAAGAGTATTTCAAAATATTCCTTTGGATTGGGCTTGCTATGTTGGTGCTGGATGCATTGTTGAGATGGGTGTTTTATAAAATTTTAAGCTGATGAGTTGGTCCTTAGGAAATTATTGGTATTTATTTTTACTGTTGCTTCTGCCGCTGTTAGCTTCTTTTTTAATCCGTTTTTTACAATGGAGAAATAAAAAAAGAGAAATTTTTGCTGCGAGCCAGTTTCATGAGAATTTATTTGAAAAAAAATCAGGATTTACAAAGTTTTTTCCTGCATTATATTTATTGGGAACATTATTTCTGATATTTTCTATCATTGATCTTCTGAACGGTTCTGAAGAAGTGAAAAGTACCCAGAAACTGAACAATGTCATTTTTATCCTGGATGTATCCAATTCTATGAATGCTGAAGATATAGATCCAAGCCGTCTGACAGAGGCTAAAAACCTGATGCTGGCTACCATGAAGAAAATGAATAATGACAAAGTAGGTATAGTGATTTTTGCTGGGAATGCCATGTCTATTATGCCTCTTACAACGGATTATAATTCTGCGGAAACTTATATCAGCGGTATTGAAACCAGCTCTATGCAGATTCAGGGAACAGATTTTCTGAAAGGAATGCAGGCTGCTGCTGAAAAATTTAAAAATGTAAGCAAAGGATCCCGGAAAGTAATCCTGCTGAGTGATGGTGAAGATAATGAAGGAAATGATAATGCTGCCATCAGATTAGCTAATAAAGAAGGAATAAGCATTACTTCTGTAGGAGTAGGTACAGATGAAGGTGCACCGGTTCCTGAATATGTGTTCGGACAGCTGATGGGGTATAAAACCGATGCCAACGGAGGTACGGTGATTTCAAAAAGGCAGACAGAAGCATTAAAGAAAATGGCGGAATCTACAGACGGAACTTATATTGACGGAAATAATATCAATGAAGCTCCAGACAGGATTGTAGATGCAGTAAATAAAAAATCTGCCGGTGCGGAAACTATGGTAAAATCACAGAATGCCAATCATTATTATCAGTATTTTCTTGCAGTATCTCTTCTGTTTTTCTTTTTAATTTATATTTTTAATCCTAAAAAAGATTTTAATCTGTAGAATTCCTTTATTTATAGAAGAAATTCTACAAGTACTTTAACCGAACTTTAACAATTAAAACTCTGTTTCTTAACATATAAAGGAATAATTTTGCAAGTGATGAATACTAAAATCATATTTTTATCGTTTATTGTTGCCATTTCTTTCTCAGGCTTCATGTTTGGGCAGGAAAGCTATAAGAATTTAGTGTATGAAGGCAATCAGAAATTTGACGGTAAAGATTATGAAGGTGCCTCTTCAAAATATATGGAAGCGATAAAATCCAATGATAAAGATTTTACCGCTCACTATAATATGGGGAATGCATTGTATAAAAGTAAAAAATACGAAGAAGCAAAGGCTGAGTTTGAAAAAGCAGAAAAACTTTCACAGACCCTGCCTGATAAAGCCGCTGCTCTTCATAATTTAGGAAATGCTTATATGCAGATGAATCAGCCGGAAAAAGCGGCCGACTATTATAAAAAAGCTTTGAAGCAGGACCCCCACAGCGAGGTAACCAGAAAAAATTATGAGATTGCCAAACTGAAAGAGAAAGAAAAACAACAGCAAAAAAACGAACAGAATAACTCAGGAAAAGGTGGCGGCGGAAATGATCAGAACAAAGGAGATGATCAGAAAGGCGACAAGGACAAAAAAAAGGATCAGGGTAATGGCCCGCAAAACGAAGGTAAAAGTGACCAGGGTGACAATCCTAAGCAGAATCAAAATAATGAAGGCAGAATGCCAAAGAATCTTGAAAATGCGATCTTAGATAAAATAAACGAAAAAGAAAAAGAAACCGCCAGAAGAATTTTAAACAAAAATTCTTATTCGATGCCTGAAAGCAACGAGAAAGATTGGTGATGCAGCATAAATTGATTTACATATTGCTAACGCTGGCATCCGTAATTACTTACGGACAGGTAAATCTATCTATGGATGCAGATAAAACGGAATATGCTGGTAAGGATATCATCAACCTGACCATCGTTCTTGAACTTAACGGAAGTGACCTTGTACAGCAGACAGGTTTCCAGCTTCCGGATCTTTCAAAATTTAATATCATAGGAAGCGGGTCTGTTACGAATACCGTGATTGATCCTGCTACCAATACTTTAATTACCCAGAAAGTTTCCAGAATTGCTCTGGAACCTAAGAAAAAAGGAAAAATAAAAATCGGTTCCGTTCTCGTTACCGTCAACAACAGAATCTATAAAACAGAACCTTTTGATGTCAATATCCGTGATATTGTCGACAGAAGATCTCTGGCAGCAAATACTTCCAATGATGTGTATCTGAATATGGAAATTGATGACAGGGATGTATATCAGGATCAGCCTACTGTAGCTGTTTTGAGAGTCTATTCCAGAAATATGGATAACCTGAGAAAGGTGAAAAATATCCACCTTCCGCAGCAGGACAATATCAACGTGCATCCTATTAATTTTAATAAGTCTGAGATAGATCCGTCCGGATATGGAAATATGCCTTCGCAGGTTCTGGCCATGTTTATGGTATTTCCTAATGAAGCAGGATATGTGGAAGTTCCCGGAGTATCTGCTTCAGTAAGTACCTATTCCAATAAAACAAAAATTGTTTCCAATAAAGTCAGAATCAACGTAAGAAAGCTTCCTGAAGGAGCTCCAGAATGCTTTAAAAATGCTGTTGGAAACTTTAATGTAAACGTATACAATGCTTCCAAAGAAAAACCGGAAGCCAAAAAACCTCTGAATGTAGTGGTGAAAGTTTCAGGAGAAGGTAATTTACCTGATATGGAACTTCCTAAGATTGCCGCCTCCCCGGATTATGAAGTTTTTGCCCCGAAAATTACCTCAAAAGTTGCTCCGGGAACTTCCGGAATGAAAGGTGAAATCCTGGCTAACTATGTGATTATTCCTAAAAAATCAGGAGTAATTTCAATTAAAACGGAACAATTTGCTTTCTTTGATCCAGCAAGCAAAGAATATGTAGATCTTGGACAGAAAACACTGGATCTGAATGCATTTTCCCACGACCAGATTTTGGAAGCACGTTCTACAGTGGAGAAAGTAAATGAATATACCAATAACCTTTTGGAGACGGTAAATACTCCGGTATTAAAAACCACTTCTTTTAAAGTAAAAGAAAAAAGCAAATTCCATTGGAATATTCTTCTGACCAATATTGCTATTCTGATCAGCTTATTTGTTGCGTATCTGCTATTTAAAAATTGGCAAAAAAAACGTACATTAGTTAGGGAAACTGTACCTTCAAAACCTTTAGGTTCAGTGGCCGAAACGGAAAAGGAGATCAGAGAATTGATGAAAACAGATATCAATGATTATTTTGGATATCTGGAAAATCTTAAAGATAACGGAGAGTATGAAAAGTTCTTTGTAACGCTGGAAGAATTGGACGAGGAAGTAAGAAGCCAGTATTTCCAAGGCTCTAATCCCGAGTTTAAAACTTTTCTTGAAAAGCACAAAGGGTATTCAGTTGCGGAAGAATATAGCAGACTGCAGCAGAAAGTTCAGATGGAAAAATACAATCCTGTGAAATCTGCTGAAGCTTTGGAAGAACTTTTGAAAACTATTGTTAATTTATATTCACAAATTAGCAAATAATCAGTTTATTTTCATATTTTTGCGAAATTTTTAATTACAAAGAGATGGAAATTTTTGATGGTTTTTCTTTTAAAGAAATTGTTACCAGCTTTATGGTTCTTTTTGCCGTTATCGATATCATCGGCTCAGTTCCTATTATCGTAAGCCTTCAGCAGAAGTTTGGACAGATTGAAGCCGGAAAGGCTGCCATTACTGCGGGAGCAATTATGATCGTTTTCCTGTTCGTAGGAAATAAGATTCTGAAGCTTATCGGAGTTGATGTAAATTCCTTTGCCATTGCCGGAGCTTTTGTGATTTTTGTCATAGCCCTGGAAATGATTTTAGGAATTGAAATCAATAAAACCACTGAAGCAAAGGCTGCATCCATTGTACCCATCGCATTTCCGCTGGTTGCAGGAGCTGGAACCCTAACAACCGCACTGTCTCTGCGAGCTGAATTTCATGATATTAATATTATCTGCGGAATCATTCTTAATACAATTTTCGTATATTTGGTGCTGAAATCAGCAAAATGGCTGGAGAAGAAAATTGGGGATGCTACTTTGATGATCCTTCAGAAAGTTTTCGGAATTATCCTTTTGGCAATTTCAATTAAATTATTCACCGCAAATTTTGCTCAACTCGTGCAGAATTATATTAATTTTTAAGAGTCATGAAGAAGTTTTATAAAGTATTTTTAGTACTGTTTATCGTATTCATCGCCATCAATCTTTATGCTATCAACTGGCAAGCGACAGATATCCTTGGAGATGAAGATAATATCAAGTTTGTATTCTCTGCTGGCGCTGCTGCCATAGGCCTTATCCTGCTTTTTGTAATGGATACCTGGAGCAGAATCGGTGTAAAGAAATAAATTGATTATTTCAATATAGATATAGACCTCTTTCTTTTTGAAGGAGGTTTTGTTTTTTAGGTGGTAGATAATAGGAATTAGGTAGCAGCGATTAGGAATAAGGGATTAGAAATTAGGTGTCTTAAATGCAATACTGTTTTTTTGTATCAATAGGAACGGACTTTAGTCCGTTTAAATAAAACATATGATTCAATTGACTTCAGCCAAATCCTAATATTATCACGCAAAGCCCGCAGAAGGACGATAAATGGCTTTAAAATTTGTTCGCAAAGGCGTTGCACTCAACAAAGAAAATAGATACAAACATCTGTGAAAATCTGTACAATCTGTGGGGAAATCTATCAATATCAATGCCTATTTTACATAAATAATTGACCTGATTAATTCAAAATGAGTGGGCTTTAGCCCGTTCAAGAGAAGGAAATATATTTTATCCTTGAAAATCTGCGGAATTTATGGGAGAATCTAAAAATATCAGGAAATAACCAGGTTTTTCAATATCGCTTCAGACTTCAGTTCTGTTTCTCTCCATTCCTTTTCCGGGTCACTTTGAGCTGTTATTCCGCCTCCTACAAAAACATGTACAGAGTCTTTATAAAGTCTTGCACAACGAAGATTGACAAAGTACAGAATACTCTCATCCGTTTCAACCTTGATATAACCTGCATAAAATTCACGGGGAAATTTTTCATATTTACGGATATTCTCATTGCAAAAATCTTTTGGAATACCACACACAGCTGGAGTAGGGTGCAGATCCTGAATAATTTTATCAAGATCTTCAGGTTGTATACTGGTTTTAAAATCTGTTCGTAAATGTTTGATATTACCGGAAATATGGTCATAGGTTTCCGATTGTTCTACTTTGTCAGAATAGTTTTTAAGAATATCCTGAATGTAGGCAGTAACCGGCTTTTGTTCTTCAATTTCTTTCTCAGACCATTCTTCAGATACCGGAAGAGTTCCGGCAAGAGCCATGGTTTCAAATTCGTGAGTCGTTTTATTAAACTTCCCTAATACTTCTGAGAAAGCTCCCATCCATGCATTTTTTCCATCATTAATCAGATATCTGAAAGCATTGGGGTAAGTATCACATACATTTTTGAAGCTCTTTTTATAATCGATGGAACTAAAGTCTTTGAAAATCTTTCTTCTGGAATAAACCAGCTTTGGCAGGTGATTTTCTTTAATCACTTCGATCACTTTCTGTAATGTTTCGCAGTATTCTTCTTTTGTTTCGGCAGAAGAATTTGTAGAATCACTGATCAGGTTTTCATTGGTAATAGAAGTATGAGCAAATTCAGCAGCATCAATTTCACAAATTTCTCCGCTGAAGCTTATTTGGTCCAGACCGTTATAAGAAAAAAAATTGACAGCATTTTTTGTATTATTTTCATCAGCAGACAGGAGTCTTTCGTCAAAAGGAAGTTTGAAATAAATCATGAGTTATGAAAGATTTTGAAAAATCATCATGGAATACATAGAAATTCCCGTTGTGATTTTCCTTTTTACAAAGGTATTACTAGTCTTAAAGATGTCAAAATAAAAAGAGCCTAAATTCAGTTTAAGCTCTTTTTATTTTATGTTGTTGCAACTTATCTGTGAATGATATTATTCGTCATTGTAGTATGATTGATCAAAACGCCTTTTTCATCACGGATTTCAATTTCAGAGACATGCATGGTTTTGCCTTTTCTGATAAAACGTGCCGTGGCGGTTACAATACCATCTTTTTTGCTTCTTAAATGATTGGAGTTGATATTGGTTCCTACTCCATAATATTTTTCACCATCGATAAAAATATTAGACAGGCTTGACCCTAATGTTTCCGCTAAAACGCAGCTTGCTCCTCCATGCATGATGCCAAACGGCTGGTGGGTTCTTGGGAGAACGGGCATTGTAGCTGTAAGGGTTTCATTTTCCAGATCAATGTCGATGAATTTGATTTCAAGCGTTTTAGCAAGAGTTACGTCTCCCCAATTATTGATGAATGCTAATATTTCTTCTTTTGTCTGACCTTTCATTTTAATAGTTGATAAATGATGATTAATTTTGCTTCTAGCTTCTAGCTTCTAGCTTCTAGCTTCTAGCTTCTAGCTTCCAGCTCGGTTCCCATAATATTGGGATTCCAGTTGGCCGGAACTTTTGGAACAATGTCATTTTTTACATAATAGTCCTGGATTTCCTGCATGATTTCTGAAAAAGGTACTGAGGCTATTCTTTCATAAGGAATGGTGTAACCCAGGTACACAATTTTTCTTTTAAAATCCCCTGCTGCCAGAACGATAGGAACTTTTGCAGCCAAAGCCATATGATAGAATCCTTTTCTCCATTTCGGTACCCAGCTTCTGGTTCCTTCAGGAGTAATAACAAGACTGAAATCTTCCTTTGAAAACTGGTTGGCCACGAAATTCACAAGGTCGTTTTTCTGGCTTCTGTCGATTCCGATACCTCCAAGTCCTTTTACGATACTTCCATACCAAGCTTTGGTATGTGCATCTTTAATGATAATTTTTAAAGGTTTTTCCAAGGACCAGTAGGCGAAATTTCCTAAAATGTACTCCATATTATGAGTATGTGGTGCAACCACAAGGATACACCTGTTCAGGTTGTTGACATCGCCCTGCAGGACGACCTTCCAACCTAATAATTTTAACATTGCTTTGCCTAATAGCTTTTTCATAGATTTCCCGGATTAAAAACAAAAAAGTATAACCAAACTTTGGTTATACTTTACAAATATATTGAAATATTATCGCTCTTAAAACAAACCGCTAATTAAATCTACGATTTTCATTACGAATTCCATTGCAAATTGTATCATGATAAGGCTGCGTTTTTGATTGGTTGGTTATTAAATTTTAGCTTTACGAAATTAAAACTTTTTTTTCACATAAGAAACTAAATGGAGCTTTATTTTCACTTTTCTGAGAGAAGAAGGGTGTGAATTTCAAACGGTTGCCATCCACCCACACCTTCTACCACTCTCTGAAGTTAATTATTTAGTTTGTATGGAAATTTCGTTTTTTCCGTCTTTGATTTTGATGTCCATATCTTTATTTGATTTTTTAATATTGGACACTGCAGAATCAATTACTTTCTTTGCCTGATTGTTCGGAACTTTTTTACCGTTTACAATGATGCTGTCTTTGTCGTCAGAGTTGTACTCAATGCTGGAACCGTTTACCGTGATTTTATTTTTTTCGATTCTGACACCGTTGCTGTCTTCATCACTGTCCTGATCATTATCATTGATTCCGTCTCCGTCTAAGTCTCCATCCATGTTGATACGGTCTTTTTTCATCGATATAACCACCATTTTCTGAGGAACTACAAGTTCATAATCAAGGCTGTAATCTCTGAATCTGTGTTCATATGGATACTTGATGTAGTTCGGAAGTAATACTTTATTGTTTACCACTTCTACAGGAACTGTAAGCTGGATAGGGAAGTTATACCCTTTTCCTTCTTTTTTGATGATCAGATACGGTGTTTTAATGTCCGGTTTTCTGGTTACATCTACAGAAATATAATCTTCTTCATACACTGATTTTTTATCAGAATAAATATCATTGTCATACGCTTTGAAGCTCTGAGGAATGTTGATCTGTTTTACATCCACATAAACAGTATCTGAAGTAGTATTGATGGCAACATTCTCTACATCTTCCTTACTTCCTCTGTAGATCATATCTTTCTTGGCCATGCTGATACCGAAGTAAGTTCCAAGTCCGATCAGAAGAAGGAATAAACCTCCTACTACCCATCCGATATTTCTCAGTTTTGTTTTCGGAGAGAATATTTTGATGCTTAACAAGCTGAAAAGGATTGCCGGAATTAAACTTCCGATCACCATCATCGCAGCCAGTACTTTATCCAATCCCTGATCATCCATATAGAATCTGATCTCATTAGCTCCCGGGAAGTCTGTGTCCATTGCGAAAAGGGCAAATAATACAAATACTCCGATAATGCTGCTTACAGCCATCAATACGAAGAACCCTCCTACAATATACTTAAATACATTCCAGATTCCGCTTCCTGCATTGTTGATGTACGGCTTGTTTTCGTTATAGATTTCTCCGACCCTCTGAGTAGATTCATTGGCAAACTGTACCAATTTATTAGACTCATTCTTAAGATTGTCGAAGTTCATAGGCTTTCCCTGCATTTTCAGGAAATCTGCTGCTGTTTCAGCTTTTGGAAGTACGATCCAAAGGATTACATATAGAAGACCTATTAATGAAGAAGAAATGGCTGCTGTAAAAATTCCTAATACGAAGATTCCCAGCCAGATTGCTCTCATGGTAGTAATATCCATTCCTACGTACTGAGCTAAGCCTGCGCAGACTCCGGCAACTTTTTGTTTTTCCGGATCACGGAACAACTGCTTTTTATCGGTATAATGAGTTCCTGAATTATAGTTTCTGGCAGATGTTTTTTCAGAATAATAAGCTTCTTCCTGCTCTTCGATTTTTTCAGGGCTTCCGATCTGTGCGATTACCCTTTCTACATCGGTATCGTTGATCACTTCACGTTTTCCTAAAGAATCTTTGAAAATTTCCACCATTCTTATTTCTATGTCATGCATTACTTCATCAGCCTCAGAAGCATCCAGAGAGCTTCTCAGTGCGTTCAGGTAATCGCTGAGCTTTATATATGCGTGTTCTTCTATGGTAAAAGAAAAACCTGCGAGTCCTATTGAGAGTGTCTTGTTCATAGCTTTGTTTTTTAATTTTGTTGGGTGATTTGGTTTACTGAGGCTGTCAGTTCATTCCATGTATTGAGAAGTTCATCCAGGAAAAGTTTTCCTTTTTCTGTGATCTGATAATATTTTCTGGGTGGTCCTCCGGTAGATTCTTCCCATCTGTAAGAGAGAAATTCTCCGTTTTTAAGTCTTGTAAGAAGAGGGTAGAGGGTGCCTTCCACTACATCCAGTTTTCCTTTTTTCAGTTCATCAATAAGATCAGAAACATACATTTCTCGGTTATTGATGAGACTTAGAATACAGAATTCCAGAATTCCTTTTCGCATTTGCGCTTTGGTATTTTCGGTATTCATCTTTGATAAGTTTTGTTAATTAGTTATATTTTTAGAAAAATGCCCCTAGCTAGCTGAGCCTATTCTAATTTTACATTACAAAGATATGTAAATAAAATGGTATTATGCAATACAAAGTAGTGAAATTTTTAAAATAAATAATTTAAAACATTGATAATCAGATAAATAATTTTTATTATGATTTTTAAGTAAAATGAATTTTGGTTGAAAATGACTGAAAAATTTAAATTTTTTTAATGGGTTTGAGGGAAATGAAGAGAAAAAAATAAACTTTTATTAATTATTATTACTCATTACCCATTACTCATATTATAGCCCCGATAGAAGCGGTTACCCCACAGCAGCACTGATATAAGAAAGGCGCGAGGAGTATGAGCGGATAGCGGGAGAAAGCTTCTTATCTGTGAATACTGTTTTATAGAAAGGGAAATTCTGGCAGATAATAAGACATGGATTTTGAGATCGGTATTATGATTCGTACTTTTGTTAGAAATAAAAAAACACCCAAATCATTCCTATTACCATGAATATTTTAAATAAGTACAGGCACTTATTAACATTTCTTTTGGGGCCGCTCTGTTTCGGGCAATATCAGTTTGAAATTAAAAATGTATCAAAAAACTATGATGCAGTCATTCAGACAGAAAACTGTTACGATGACCGATGTGGAGGAAAAGGAACGGTGGAACTGTTTGACCATAAAAACAGCAAAGTACAGACTTTTGTTTCTGATGATCTTGTTGTATATGCGGAGCAGGGTCAGAAACTGGTTCGAGGGAAATTGATTCCGCTTTCAAAGGATTAGCGTAGTATTATTGTAGATGATTTTAATTTTGACGGCACCGAAGATGTAGCGATAAGAAACGGAAATATGGGAAATTACAGTTCGGCTTCTTATGATGTTTATGTATTCAATACTACAAGAATGGCATTTGTAAAAAGTGAAGAACTTACAGACCTGGGCTCAAACGGTTTTGATTTTTTTGAAACAGATGCTAAACGAAAGCGTCTTATTTCCTACGGTAAGTCCGGTTGTTGCAGGATTTTTACAACAGAATATGCCGTTATTCCGAACAAAGGACTGGATAGAGTGCTGGAAAAAGAGGAAGATATGACCAATGAGGATCAGGTAAAGGTTATAACGAAAGAAAAGATCAATAATAAATGGATTACCAGAACAAAGGTATATCCGGCAGATCAATATAACAGAAATAAAAAGTAAGATGAAAATTCAGAAAGAGATAGATTTTATTCTGGCAGTAGATGCGCTTAAAAATGTACAACGAAGAAATTATAATGCAGACGATTCCCGGAGAGAGAATACGGCTGAACATTCCTGGCAGATCATTATTCTTGCCCAGATCCTTTATCCATATGCTAAAAACCGGGCTGATATTGATTTGTTAAGAGTGATAAGAATGCTTTCCATTCATGATCTTGTGGAAATAGAAGCCGGAGACACTTTTATTTTTGATGAAAAAGCTATGGTAGGGAAATTTGAAAGAGAAAAAGCTTCAGCCCAAAAGATCTTTGGAATTCTGGATGAGCCTTTACGTACAGAATTTTTTAACCTGTGGCTCGAGTTTGAAGAAGAGAAAACTCCGGATGCTATTTTTGCCTGTGGAATCGATAGAATTATGCCGTTTATTTTAAATTCCCATACTACAGGAAAGAGCTGGACAGAAGCCGGAGTGACGGAAAGACAGATCCGGAATATGCTTGAAAATGCAATCAGCAGAGCATCAGACGAAATGGGAGAGGCTTTTGAACTTTTATTGAACAGAAGTCTGGAAACAGAAAAGGTATTGAAATAATGTCAATGAAAATATTTAAAGCTTCGGGCGGCCAAAGGCCGCCCGAATTTTTTATAATTTATAGTATCTGGATTGGTTTTTTGAATTCGTCGATGGCTACAAAAGTAAAATCACCTACAATAGCTTTTTCTCTTTCATAGGAGTACATCTGTTCAGTGTAAATTTCAACATTCACCTTCATACTGGTTTTTCCCACGTATGAAACTTTTCCGATCAGTTCCACAATAGTTCCGGCAGGAATAGGTTTTTTGAAATCAATTTTATCACTGCTCACGGTTACCACTCTTTTTCTGGCAAAACGGGTTGCGGTGATAAAAGCTACTTCATCCATCAGCTGCATCGCAGTACCTCCAAAAAGGGTATCGTAATGATTGGTTGTGTTAGGAAAAACCGCTTTAAAGATTCTGGTTTCGGATGCTTCAATTCTTTCTTCTGTAGTCATATATCATTATTAATTAAAGCGAAATGAAAGGATACTAAAACAACAGAATAATGACAGGAATTGATAGAACTCCTGAAACAATCCATCAGATCAATACAACTTCAAATCGCGAAAGTTACATGTTTAAGAAAAAGGCAGGTCTCCTGACTTGTAACATCATTTATCTCCTTCCCATGCCTCGCACAGTGGATCTTTGATAAAGACTTCAGTTACTTTACAGTTGCGCGACAGTCCGTGATTTTCACACGGTTCCCTTTTAATCTGCAGTGATGCAGAACCAATTTCTGTGATGAATAAGCGTAAAAACTTTTCGAATGCAAAAATAATGAATTTATTCCGGATTATGATAAATAATCTGGCTGATTACTCTTCCCTTCTTAATTGTCCAGAGTGTTGTATATCTGTTTTCTCCTGAACCATTGATCATATAAAGGAAAATATTATCATTGTCGAGAGAAGTTACTCCGATGTTCTCAAAATCCATGGTAGGCTGGAACATGTTTTTGATGGCCTCTCTTACAAAAACAGAACCTCTTCCGGGCTGCTGCACTCTGATGGATTTGATTTCGGTCATTCCTTCAGGAAGATCATTTCCAATTCCCCATGGTTTTACTTTATCAATCGTAAGAATTTTTCCATCTGCATCTTTTTCCTTTTTACGGTATCCTGCATTGGAAGGATAAATATCAATCACCACTTTGCTTCTTTGGGCAGTAGGAATCTTAGGATCAGAATTGTCTGTGAAAATCAGGGATCTTCCGTTTTTAGATCTGGATGGAGTATAGGCGGGAAGCTGGTCTACATAGGCAATACGTCCTTTATTCACCATTCCTTCTTTATCAAGAGTTTCATAACGCACAAAAGGCTTGTCGTCATCCTGTTTCTCAGGATATTTGATCCATATCCATTCTGTTTCTCCAGGAGCTGGCTTTACATAAACGAATACATCGCCTTTACGCATACGGATCTTATCTACAATTTTTCGATAATCGTCTTTATGTACACGTACGTTGGCATATCCTTCTTCAGCTTTTACCACTCCAAAAGGAACTTTAGTCTGTCCTTTTACAAAAGCAATAGATAAAATACTGAAAGCGGATAAATAGAATGCTTTGTTTATGAAAGTCATCATGAAAATTTTTTGATCCCTCAAATATATAAATTAAATGCTTTTCGGAAGATAATTATACCATTGCAGTTCATTTAAATCTTGTATTTGTTTCAGATAGCCTTCACGCAAAAGAAATATTTGGTGTGAAATATCAAGAACTTCCTGATAATTATGATCAGAAATAATGAATCCCTTATACGCAGACTGTTCAATGATTGCAGCTTTCAATGCTGCAGAAATTTTCGGAGAAAGGCTATGGAAAGGTTCGTCCAGTAAAACAAAATCAGCTTCAGAATAAATAATCATCAAAGTTTCAATAATTCTCTGTTCACCTTTGGAAAGATTTTTAGGCTTTTCATGAAGGAAAGGCTGTACGAATTCTGATGTAAAAAGCAGCTCAGTATTCTTTTGATTACAAAAAAGAGGAACCAGGTTTTTTATTTTTATATTTTTGGGTAAAAAAAGATCTTGTGGCAAGTAAGCAATTCTGTTTTTTCTGTCGGAAATACTTTTCAGAACTTTGTCATTGTATCTTATAAACTGGGTATCACTACTGACAGTTCCAAAAATAATTTTTAATAATGTTGATTTTCCAGCACCATTTCTGCCCAGCAGGCCTATGATTTGTCCTGTTTCGCATCCTATATAAATATCCTGCAGAATTTTTCTCTCATTAAAAGATTTGGTTACGCTATCAACATGCAGTCTGCTCATAAAAATAATGTTATAATTTTTACAATAATCCCCGATACTATTGTTCCTGTCCAGAGAAACATCCTTGAAAAGCCTGAATTGGCATAAAAGTAATATTCGCTTTTAAATCTGAGTTCATATATAAAATAATGAAGGACAGGAGATATTAAAAGAAAACTCAATCCAAAGTTCTCAATATTGAAAGAGGATAAACAAGAAGCTAATAAAGAAAATATCAAGGTGGGAATTATTATTTTTTTATAAAAAATCCAGAGAGTAGAAATACTTTTGAACATATATTAAAGCATAGAGTTTCTGTGTGTTTTACACTTTATTGTCAAAAATATTAAAAAATACAATGCTATATGGAGAAAGTATAAGCTATATTCGAAAAAACACCCTATTTTTCAAGAAAATTTTAAAACTAATAAACATGACCAAAAAACTACTTTTTGTATTCTCTTTTATGTAGGGAATATCCAGCTTTCAGGCAACTCACAAAATAGATGAAGAATCCCAATCTTTATTTTTCTGTGATACCAATGCTCCAACAGGGCTTCAGATGTCGAATATAACGCTTACAACGGGAACAGTTACCTGGACTGCAGATCCCAATACACCCAACAACAGGATCAGATACAGAATACCGGGAAGTACTACATGGATGGCAGCTGATGTTGCACCAGGACAAAATTCTTTCACAATTACAGGTTTGCAACCTTGTACAACGTATGAAGTACAGGTAGTGGAAGTGTGTACGACACAGGGATTATGGTCTAATCCTATATTTTTTACCACTACCATTAATTATTGTGCAAGTGCTTCTACAGATACCACGATGATGCATATTTCCAATGTGACCGTAAATTCTACAGGAGTTAACACACCAATGGTAAGTGACTCCGGACCTTCCAATTATACAGATTACAGAAGTGATCTGAGTCGTAGAGTTAAATTTTTTATAGGAAGTACAGGAAATAAGCTTTCAGTAACCAATACTTGGATGGGGACACCTGGGACAACAACAGTAACGGCGTGGATTGATCTTAATGCCAACGGAATTTTTGAATCCAACGAAAGAGTGATGGTAGCCAATAATGTTACTCAGGCTGCTCCGGCTGTATCTGTGTTTACGATTCCAAGTTTGGCAGCAGTGACACTATGTGGCGTTACCATGAGGGTTATTTCCAGTCAAACAATACCTTTAGATGCCTGCAGTACATTTACCTATGGGGAAGTTGAAGATTATGGAGTAGATTTAATCAATCTCACCCTTGGAGTGGAAGACTCAGGAAGGTCTGTAAAAACTGAAATTTATCCTAATCCCACATCTGATATTTTAAATATCTCCGGAATTTCAGAAGCCGCCGATTATGAAATTTATAATATAGCAGGACAGAAAATTGACGAAGGAAAAATTTCAAAACACCTTTTAAACCTTAACCATTTATCAAAAGGAGTTTATTTTATCCAGCTGAAAGATAAAGAAAAGATAACCCGATTAAAATTCATTAAAAAATAATAAAAAAGAGAGAGCTCTGAAAAGTGCTCTCTCTGTATTTGCGTTAATTTGATTTCTATTCATTAAATTCTCTCAAGCTCATCTGCATCAATCGTGGTTTTGAAAGTTCCGTAATTGACAATCACTTTGTTTCTGGAAATTTTCTCAATGGTTCCTACACTGGTACTTCCTGTAATACGGACACGTTGTCCGATTTTCATCCATACGGCACGATCGGTTTTACGCTTTTCTTCCAGTTTTTCATTGGTTTCAGCAATTTTTTCAATTACTTCTTCTTTTTTCAGCTGTTGAGTGATTTTTCTCTTGACAACCTGCAGGCGCTTGGATTCATCCTTATCTGTTCCCAGTTTTCGGAATTTTTCCTGTTCAAGAAGCTTTACAAAATCTTTCACAACATCTTTTCTGGATTTTCCTTTGGTATAGCTGTCGATGAATGCCTCAATCTTATTTCCGAACTGAAGTTTGCGGTGTTCCTCTTCATACAGCTTCTGGAAATTGAAAAGTTTCTGCTGAAGCTGGTCATTCAGTTTCTGAAGGTTATCACGTTTATCTTCTACGGATTCTTTTCTTTCGGCAAGATCGGATTTCAGTTTCTCAACCTCAAATTTTTCCTGCTGCAGTTTTACAATCGTCTTATCAAGATTCACAATATCATGCTCTACCTTTTTCTTGGCAGAATGGATGATAAATCTTGGAATTTTATTCTTTTCTGCAACTTCAAAAGTAAATGAACTTCCTGCCTGTCCCACTTCCAGCTTATACATCGGTTCCAGTGTTTCTTCATTGAAGAGCATAGCTGCATTTTGGGCGTTGGGAAGCTGTTCTATCACCAGTTTAATATTGGTATAGTGCGTTGTGATAATGGCAAAACTCTTTTTATCATAGAAAAACTCCATGAAACTTTCTGCCAGCGCACCTCCAAGTTCCGGATCAGAACCTGTACCGAACTCATCAATAAGCAAAAGCGTATTGGCGTCTGCTTCACGGATGATTCCTGACATTTTCTTCAATCTCGATGAATAGGTTGATAAGTGGTTTTCAATAGATTGGTTATCGCCAATATCCGTCATAATTTTTTCAAAGAAAAACATTTCAGATTTTGGGTGAACCGGAACCAGAATACCACTCTGAATCATCAGCTGTAATAATCCTACCGTTTTCAGGGTAATTGACTTTCCACCGGCATTCGGACCGGAAATACAGATAATCCTGTTATGTTCTGTTAAGGTAAGTGTTTGAGGGTGAATGATTTTGTTCTCTACTTTGTTTCTTAACCATAAAAGAGGATGATAGGCATCTTTTAATCTCAGTGTTTTATGATGATTGATTTTCGGAAGAACGCCGTTAATCAGTTCACCAAATTTCGCTTTAGCTCTCGTAAGATCAAGGTCAAAAATATACACCTGATATCTCCACAGCTGAGGCTGAAATTCCGCTAGTTCTGCTGTAAGCTTACGGAGAACTTTATCAATTTCTTTTTTCTCTTCCTCTTCATTCTCACGGAGTTTGAAATAGTGCTTTACAACACTGTCCGGCTGAATATATGTGATGGAACCTGTTTTGGAAATTCCTAATGTTCTTCCGGCAACTCTTTTTTTGAATCCTGATTTTACCGCCAGAACCCTCTGGTCGTCAATAATCGTTTCCCGGATATCATCCAGAAAGTCACTCTGTCCGTACGTAGTAAGCGCACGGTTGAAATTTTCCTGAATTGCTTTTTTAGCAAGCTGAATTTCGGTTCTTATCCCTTTCAGAGCTGGGGAAGCTTCGTTTTTTACTTCACCAAAACGGTTAAAAACCTTATCCACCTTCTCAATGATCTCTTTTCTGAATTCCAGTACAGAAACTTCTTCCAATAAAGTAGGAAACGTTTCCGGCATGGTTGGGAAGAATTTCTGAAGTCTTCCGATCTGTTCCGTGATGGTTTTTATTTTGATGAAAGCAGCATTTTCCAGACGGTAATTCTCGATCAGCATCAATTTCAGCTCACTTTCAATATCTTCATACTCATCAAACGGAATCGCATTTGAACTTTCAAAACTCGACAGATATTCTGACGTTTTTTTTAATGAAAGTTCCGCCTCGTCAATTTCCATCGGACGAAGTTGAAGAATTTTTTCTCTTGTTTTCGGAGAATACGCAAATGGGGAGATTTCCGCGAGCAATTGCGGAAACTCTAATTCGTCTAAATCTTCTTTATCTATATACACAGTGCAAATTTAGTGAGAATTTTGATTATTACGTATATCTGAGAGATTTACAGAATAAATTACCTTTGAATTTGATGATTTTAGTGTTATGTTTTATTGAAAATTTTTAAATATCGAAAAAATGTTTTCTTAAACGTTCTTTTATTACATTTGAGATATGAAACTTGAAACCCAAAGAATAGTACTGAGAGATATCAACGAAAGCCACGTTGATGATATTTTGCGAATCCGAAGCAATGAGGTGATCAATCGGTTCGTTATAAGGAAATCTCCTGAAAATAACTACGATGCGCTCCAGTTTATTCTGACGATTAAAGAAAAAACTAAAAATAACCAAACCATCTATCTGGGAATTTCTTTAAAAGATCAGCCGAACCTTATCGGAACCATCTGTCTCTGGAATTTTTCTGAAGACCGGCAGAAAGCAGAGATTGGTTATGAACTGTTGCCAGACTATCATAGACAGGGAATCATGTCTGAAGCTTTGAAGACCGTTTTGGATTTTGGATTTAACGAATTGCATTTACAGGACATTGTAGCCATTACCAACAAATTCAATGAAAGCTCAAAAGGACTTCTTTTAAAACATCATTTCATTTTGCAGGAAGGAAAGCAGGATGAAGGTTTTCCGGATAATATTATTTTCAGACTGCAAAAAGCCTCTCGCAGCCCTTATCAAATCTAGCCGGTTTTTCTCTATCTTTATTGCCGATTGAAAGTACATATGAAAAATGAAGTAAAATCTTTAACGGGGCTTAGAGGAGTTGTTGCATTATGGGTAGCTTTTTTTCATTTTAGTTTTTTCAGGAACGAATTTATTCAGGATATAGTAGGAAAAGGATATGTAGCGGTTGATATCTTTTTTGTATTAAGCGCTTTTTTACTGACGGTTTCCTATTCCGGAAAGTTGAAGGATCTGAACTACAAAGGAGTTGAGGTTTTTTATAAAAAAAGAATCAACAGGATTTATCCTGTGTATATTGTATCAGTTATTTTTATTGCATTGTTTTTAGTGAAGACTTCTGTAGCAGGATTTCTCATTAATGCTTCCTTATTACAATGCTTTTTTAATCCGGATTATCTGTTGAATGTTGTCTACTGGTCGCTGAGCACAGAATGGATTTGCTATCTGGTATTCCCCTTTATGTTATGGTTTGTTCTGCAGTATAAAATACGGAGCGAAATTTTAATTATTACCAGTTTGGTTTTGAGGTTTGCACTTCCGTATTTACCCGGCCATTTATATATAGGTTCTGAGCATCCCATGGAAGTAGGAGAATCACCAAGATACCTTGATCTTCCATACGGCCTTGTCTCTCTTATAAGGACAATTTCTTCTTATTTTCTTGGTATTGGGGCTGCCCTTTTACCACAATTTAAAATGAAGAAAGAAAATCTGATCATGTATATCATTCTCATATTATTTGCATCCATGTTGTTTGTGGAAAAAGGATTATTATTTATTCCTTTGCTATCAGCATTGATGATCAAATACCTTTATGAAGGAAAGTCAAATCACCTAAAAGCATTTTTAGAAACCAAAGCCATCTATTTATTGGGAAATATCTCTTACTCATTATATATTATACATTATATGGTGAAGAAACAGGATTTTGTTATTGTGAATAATTATCATCTTAATAATCTGTTGTTAATCTCTTTTTCATTATTACTGTCTTACTTTTCCTATATGCTGATTGAAAGAAAAGTGAAGATATTTAAGGTATAATGTAAGCCCTTATTTTAATATTATTATTTTTGCACTATGACCTGGACAGAAATTTTAGCCCCGATAAAAAGTACGGAATACTTTACAACCCTTTGGGAGAAAGTGAAGAATGAATATGCAACAACCAAAGTTTTTCCACCAAAAAATCAGATCTTCAGAGCATTGGAACTTACTGCTTTTGATGATGTTAAAGTCGTGATTATTGGGCAGGATCCTTACCATAATGATTATCAGGCGAATGGTTTATGCTTTTCTGTTTCCGAACAGGTTGCAGCACCGCCATCCCTTAAAAATATTTTTATTGAGTTAAAAGATGATCTGGGAGTTGTAAGAACTTCCAAAGAACTTGATGATTGGGGAAGACAGGGCGTTTTACTGTTGAATGCTACCTTAACGGTTCGTGCTCATTCACCCAATTCCCATAAAGACCTTGGCTGGGAAAAATTCACCAACTTTATTATTAAGGAGATTTCAGATAAAAAAGAGAATGTAGTGTTTGTATTGTGGGGCGCTTTTGCACAAAAAAAAGCCGAACTCATAGATCCGGCTAAACATTTTATTCTGAAATCGGCACACCCTTCACCTTTTTCTGTGCACAGAGGTTTTTTTGGAAGCAAGCCTTTCTCAAAAATTAATGAATATCTTGTTTCCAAAGGGAAGAAGCCTATTTCGTGGTAGAATCAGCTGATGGTTCAGCCTTTTTTATTGTAATTCCGATTTTATATTTTCCGGCTAGTGCTTTTGTTCCGTCCTGTGATTTCGGATACGGAGCAATATCCTGTAATGTAATAGTGTAACCATTAAATTCTGCCGATTGGTGGTAATTTCTTGCCGGAAAATCTCCGCTGGCGAGGTTCAGAATCATTGGCCGGGTAGAAGTTCCCATAACTTCCACCTGAGCAAGAGCAACGCCCGCCCAGATACAATTGACTCCTTCAGGACAACGGCTGTCTTCAGAAACCCCTTTAAATGTAACATTCATCTGGTATTCTCTTAAAAACTTATTCTCGCCTTCACTCAGGTAGATAATACCATCTTTCTGATTATCAGGATTTGTTGATTTTGTGCCTGCAGACATTTCAGGGGCTTTTGTATTAATTCTGGATTTCTTTTGGGCATCGCATCCTGTTAATGCAAATATCCCCAGACTGAGTATGATAGCTTTATGGAACATAGTTTCTTATATTTAATTAAATGACGTTAAACATATCAAGTAATACTACCAAAAACATTGCCACTCCTACCACAAAGCTGAATCCGGTTCCATAAATGAATCCAATCAGCGCTCCTTTGGTAGATTGTAAGGCCTTATTCATATCCTTACTGTCGTGAAGTAATTCACCAATAAATACCCCTGCAAACATTCCTATCAGAAATCCCAATGGAATCGGAATAAATATTCCCACAATGGTTCCGATAACAGAACCAATGCTTCCCCAACGTGTGCCCCCGTATTTTCTGTTGGTCTTTGCCGGAATCACATAGCTTAACACTACAGAAGCTGCCGTAAGAATTCCGAAGGCCCAGATATAAATCATCGGAAGATCCGCATCTGTCCCGAATTTATAGATCAACAGTCCGCAGATACTCAGTAAAAGACCAGGTAATACAGGAAGAAAAGTTCCCAATATTCCTATAAATAATAAAATAAGGCAGAAAATATTAATAATCGTTGTATCCATTCTTTTAAAAATTAAAGATGCAATATAAAAAAAGTGGCCTTATAAAAAGCCACTTTGAGAACTGAGTTATAAAATTTTATTACAAATTTAAGATTACGTATTCCAGAATCGGTCCTGCCTTACCGATATTTCCGCTTGCGTGGTTATGGAAGGTAGTATAGTAGATATTTCCGCTGGTAGAGTTTCCTGTGCAGGATCCCATGGTATCTCCATGTGCCTGGTGGGAGTTCCAGGCATTCTGGTTGATGGTAATGGTAATGTTATTTCCACTGGCTGTGTGATGGCAGATGGTGATGTGATTGTTGTTTAAAGAAGTTCCTACAGGAGTTTGTGGGGCAGAAGGATTGGTATAATGTCCTGTTCTTATCATCAGCGGTTCATTGCCTTTCTTTACGAGAACATCCCAGAATGAAGGATCATAGTTTTGAATTTTTTCCCATGCGCCCATATCATATTGAATGTCCAGGGTATTAAATCCTAATGCAGTTGCCAAAGCCGTGTTTGAAACGTTACAGCCTATATAAGTAGTGGCTGTGCCTGTATCCTGCAGACAAAGAAGGTTATCATTGATAAAACCTCCCGGAGCATTACAGTTTTCAGTATTGGTATTTCCTCCTACCAGATAAGCCGAAGCCCAGTCTGAGCTGTAAAGGCTCCCACCATTGGTTACAAAAGTAGAAAGATTGGAATATACAGTGTTGTCATTGCTCGGCATTGAAGTTCCTGTTTGTGCGTAAGTACGGGATCCGCAGTTCAGGAAGATAATGTCATACTGGGAAATTGTATTGATATTTTTTAAATCCTGATACGTAATTTCAGTGGCAGTATATCCGAGAGAGGTTATAATGGCTTCAATTTCATCATAGCTTCCTTTTATATAAGCCATTTTTGCTATCTGATCCAATTTTGAATCTGTGGCAGCTACAGTAACTGTTTCATTCTTCTTAATGGTAAGAGGAAGTTCTGTTCTGAAATTTTTACCGTCACCTGTCTGAATGTGAAGGGTTGTCTTGCCTTCAGGAGCTGTTAAGCTGAAACTTCCGTCAGCATTGGAATAGGTATGGTAAATATTGCTCTGGCTGTCAGTAGTAAATACAAGAGCTCCTCCAATCGGTTTGGTTCCGTTTTTTGCAAATACTCTGCCTTCCACTGTTCCTGTGGATATTACTTTAGTGGGATTTTCTTCGGGAGTAGCAGAGTCGTCTCCTTTACAATTAGCTAAGAGCAAAAGACTGCATAGCATGATCAACAGGTAGTTTTGTTTCATATTTAATTGATTTTGATGGGTTTAGTTTTAATCAAATTTAATGAATTTTTAATATTAATTCATTAAAATTGAAATTTATTTTAATTTTTTTTACTTAAATATGTTATTTGTGGTTTATTTTTCAATTGTAATGGTGGGCTGTAGAAGATTTATAATTTTTATTAAATATTTTCTGATGAATACCTTTTGGGATGAAAATTGATTGTGAATAGTAAAATGATGATTCTTAATTTCATAAATTTGCTGTAATGAATGACCAGTTACAAGAAACCAAAAACTTTATACAGGAGCTGAGCGAGCAGCTTTACATCTATATCACCCGGATTTCACCAGCCGGGCTCGACTGGGTTTTTCATATCATTGTCAAACTGAGCTTACTTCTTGTCCTGTTTTTAATCACTGATTTTATTTTTAAATTCATTATCAATTCAGTATTCAGGTTATTTCATAATGAACAGAAGTTCGCGATCGTAAAATCTATTTATCAGTCGAAAATCACCAATTCTGTAGCCCATTTTGCTGCTTTGATTGCGGTTGCGGGGATACAGGGATCTATATTTCCGGAAAATGCACTGCCGAAGACCACTATTTTTATTATAAGATGTATCAATCTAGGATTGGTATTGATAGTAGCGGGAATGCTCTACAGATCGCTGACCGCTTTCAGGAATTATTTCAGTATTAAACAGGATTTCTACAAAATAATGGCACTTAATGCCATTTCAGAAACTGTAAAGATTTTAGGACTCTTCATATTTACAGTGGTGGGTCTTTGTGTGATTTTCGGGATCAAAGGAACCACCATTGTAGGAAGTCTGGGGGCTATTACAGCTGTTCTGGTATTGGTTTTCAGAGATACTATTCTCGGGTTTGTCACAGGTCTTCACGTTGCCACTTCTAAAAACTTAAAAGTCGGGGATTGGGTAAGTATTCCCAAATACAGTATTGAAGGGAATATCACGGAGATCAACCTTTTGACAACTAAAATCACCAATTTTGATAAAACGGTTTCCACAATTCCAACCTATGATCTGATGACCACTGAGATCAAGAATATGCAGGTGATGTCTGAATCCAATACAAGAAGAATAAAAAAATCAATCTACTTTAATATCAATTCTTTTAAGTTTCTGACGGATGAAGATGTTGAGCGGCTAAAGGAGATTAATCTGATCTCAGATTATCTGGATGAAAGGACATCAGAGATCAAAAAAGAAAAGGAAAGCCTTGTACATAAAGATAAAATTGTGAATGGAAGGCAGCTTACCAATATTGGTGTTTTCAGGTATTATGCACAGAAATATATTGAAAATGATCCTGATATTGATAAAAACGGAACCCGGATGGTCCGCCAGCTGGACATTACTCCGCAAGGGCTGCCCCTTGAAGTTTACTGCTTTACCAATGATTCCAAATGGGAACGTTTTGAGCAGATTCAGGCCGATATTTTTGACCATTTATTGGTAGCTTCAAAAGAATTTGAACTTCAGGTGATGCAGATCAGTGTGAAAGTATAGAAGCAGAAAGATTGAAAAGGGAAGTGGATATTTCCAGTCTCTTTTAACCCAAATTTTAAATTAAATTTTTAAATGATCATAAATGTGGAAGACCAATAAAGTACGAAGTCTGGATGTACTTCCAGCTCCATGCTTCCAGCTTCCAACATCTTATATCTAACATCTACAATAAAAAATGACAAAACTAAGCGTAAACATTAATAAAATTGCGACGTTAAGAAATGCAAGAGGAGGAGAAACCCCAAGTGTGACAGAAGCTGCTGTAAAAATTCAGGAATTCGGAGGGCAGGGGATTACCATCCATCCAAGACCTGATGAAAGGCATATCACAAGAAAAGATGTCTATGATCTGAAGCCGTTGGTTACGACTGAGTTTAATATTGAAGGAAATCCTCATCAGGATTTTATTGATATGGTATTGGAAGTGAAGCCTGAACAGGTGACGCTTGTACCGGATGCTGATGATGCCATTACATCCAATGCCGGCTGGGATACCAAAAAACATCTCGATTACCTTACAGAAATCATTGCAGAATTTAAAAAAGCGGGAATCCGTACTTCTGTTTTCCTGGATCCTTTACCGGAGCTTGTAGAATATGCGGCCAAAACAGGAGCAGACAGAATAGAGCTGTACACTGAAGCTTATGCAAAAAACTATCTTACCAATAAAGAACAGGCTATAAAACCTTATTACGACACTGCTGTTGAAGCGACAAAGTTCGGGTTGGGAATTAATGCAGGACATGATCTGAGCTTAGAAAACCTGAAGTATTTCTCAGATACTATTCCGAACCTTCTGGAAGTATCTATCGGGCATGCTTTGATTTCTGAAGCACTTTATATGGGATTGGAAAATACAGTTCAGGCTTATCTGAAGAGACTGGCAAAATGGTAATTAACAAGAAATCAGAAGTTAGAGATGAGAAGTTAGTACAACTTTAATCATGTTAAAAATAGCATAAACAGATTATGCATGATTTATCTAACTTCTAGTTTCTCACATCTAACTTCTAAAAATATGGAAATTTTAAACTCAAAAATATTCGGCGAAAATGTGACCAATACGCCGCTTCTTGTATTTCACGGATTATTCGGAATGCTCGACAACTGGGGAAGTTTCGGGAAGGATCTGGGAGAATATCTTCCGGTACACCTGATCGATCTTCGAAACCACGGAAGAAGTTTTCACTCAGAAAGTATGTCTCATGATGACCTTGCAGATGATATTGCCCGTTATATGGATCATTACGGAATTCAAAAAGCTCATGTATTAGGGCATTCTTTAGGCGGAAAAGCAGTCATGCAGTTTGCCATAAAATACCCTGAACGTGTTGAAAAACTGATTGTTGTAGATATTTCACCTAAAGCATATCCACCACATCATCAAGGGATTATCAAAGCACTGGAAACGGTTGATTTCAATACGGTAACTTCAAGAAACGAGGTGGAAGCTGTCCTGAATCAATATATTCCCGAAAGATCTACCGTACAGTTTCTGACGAAAAATCTGTATTGGGATGACAATAAAAAACTGGGCTGGAGATTCAACCTTAAAACATTATCTGAAAGATATACTGAATTTGTCTCCAATGCCATTAAATTCGGAGTTTTTGAAGGTGAAACCTTGTTTATAGCAGGGGCAAAATCCAATTACATCCTGCCACAGGATGAATTCGGTATCAGGCAGCAATTTCCTAAAGCTAAAATAGTAACAGTAAAGAATGCCGGACATTGGGTACAGGCAGAAAATCCGGTTGATTTTGCAAATGTTGTTAAAGAGTTTCTTAGTTTAAATTAATTTTATACTTTGATTTTCATCATAGTGTTAAAATTTTATTAAAAATATATATTATTTCTCCATGAGTTGAAATTTTTGTACTTTGGATTTTCAAAAAACAATAAAAATATTAACTTATGGAAAACAAAAATTCAAAAAAGAAGCCATTTTTTGCATCATTCTTAGAAAAACAGGTTAAAGATCCTGAAACAGTAAAAGGTGGAGGTATTACTTCCGTATTGGCAGATCAGATTACTACATCCCTGCAGGATCAGATCACGACTCCTCTTAAGGATAATGTTACCAAGCCTGATAATGATAATGTAACGATGAAATATCCTTCTGACGGTGATGAGGATGTTTTAGAAGTATGATAATGTCAAGCATAACCTAAATTATAATCCAACCAAAACTAAAACATTATGAAAAGCAACAACTCAAAGAAGAAGCCGTTTTTCGCATCATTCCTGGAAAAACAGGTGAAGGATCCAGAAACAGTAAAAGGAGGAAGTGACATCACACTTGCTGAAACAGATTTGATTACAAAGCCGACAATAGACACGGTAACCTCTCCAAAAGATGATATGATGCACACGCTGAAATATCCATCTGACGGTGATGATGATACAATCACTATTCCACTATAATAAGTAGAATATTCAATAAAATAATAGGGGAAACTTAAATAGTAAGTTTCCCTTTTTAATAAAACCGGCAAATGATTCTCTGCATCACCCACTCAAAGGATTTTTATAATATTGACATTTTTTTCCAATATCTCAGCTCCAAAAATATTCCTTTTTTCAGACTGAATTCTGACCGCCTGAACCATCTTCAGAAAATCAGTATTCATGAAGATTCATTTGAATTGACTGACGAAGCAGGAAATACCATCCATTCTGATGATATCAAAGGCGTATGGCACAGAAAAGCCTGGAAGATCAGTGCTCCCGAAGAACTGGATCAGGATTATGAAAAAATCTTTCTCAACGAATATGGAAGCCTGAGGTATAATCTGATAACGGCTTTAGAACATATTCCCTGGATCAACCCTTATGAAAACGAAAAAAAAGTTGATGGAAACAAGATCTTTCAGCTGAAAATTGCACAAAGAAATAACTTAACCATTCCCAAAACCATTTTTTCCAATGATGCAGAAAAAATAACCACATTTTTCTATCAATACTGCCAGGGAAAAGCCATTGCTAAGCTTCATGGAGTTACCGCAAAAACAATGTCAGGGGAAAATATGATTTCCACTACCATCATTGAGGAAGAATCTCTGGAGCATCTTTCAGATATTGCTTACTGTCCGATGATTTTTCAGCCCTATATTGAAAAAGAATATGAATTACGAATCGTGTATGTAGATGGTGAGTTTTTCACAGGAAAAATCAATAACAGTGAAAATGCGGACTGGAGAGTAGCCCGCGAAGGATATTTCTGGGAAGCCTACGAGTTGCCTGATGCCATTAGAGCCAATCTCACTTCCATGATGAAAGAAATGGGACTTTATATAGGAGCTATTGATATGATCAAAGGAAGAAACGGGGAGTATTATTTCCTTGAAGTCAATCCTCAGGGAGAATGGGGTATGCTTCAGAAAGAACTGGGATTTCCCATTGCAGAAAAAATTGCCGATAACCTTATCAAAAGAATTAATTTCCATGAATAAAATTTTAATAATTACCCATACCGCAGATAACTTTTCCATTGAAAAAGTAACAGAATACATTGAAAAAAATAATTGTGAAGTCATTCGCTTTGATGTAGACGTTTATCCATTACAAAACAAACTGTCTACTATTTTCCAGGATGGAGAATGGGTAAGCTACCTTGAAACGCCTGAAACAAAACATCGTTTGGATGATATTTCAGCCATCTGGTACAGAAGAGCCTACAATATCGGAAAAGGATTAAAGGAAGAAATGGACTCTAAATTTTACGGTGCGGCTATGGGAGAGATCAGAAATACCCTTTTTGGTTTCTTCGAATCTGTGGATGCTTATTCTCTGGGAAAACCAAGTGTTTACAGAAGACTCGACAGCAAGGAAGAACAATTGAAAATTGCAGATAAATTAGGTCTCACTATTCCGGCAACCTGTCTTACCAATAATCCTGATGAAGCAAGGAAATTTATTGTAAAACATCAGAATGTAGTGGCTAAAATGCAGACTGGTTTTGCCATTTATGAAGATGGAGTGGAAAATGTAGTGTTTACGAACGTTGTTGGCGAAGATAAACTGGAAGAACTGGATTCATTGCTGTATTGTCCGATGCAGTTCCAGCAGATGATTCAGAAGAAAAAAGAACTTCGTATTACCATTGTGGGAAGAGATGTGTATGCATTCGAAATAGATTCCCAGCAGTCTGAAGATGCCAAAATTGATTGGAGAAAAGACGGCGTTAATTTGATTGATAAATGGAGCAGAACAGAACTTCCGGCAGATGTAGAAGCAAAACTGCTTGAACTGCTTGATATTTATAATGTTGACTATGGAGCCATAGATATGATTGTTTCTCCTGAAGACGAATATTATTTTATCGAGATCAATGCGGCAGGAGAGTTCTTCTGGCTGGATAATCTTACAGAAGGAAATCTTATTTCCAAAAGCATTGCAGATGTTCTCTGCGACAAAGCGCCAAGAAGAAATAATGAGGTAATGGCGTAAGCAATAAAGAATTTTAAATACAAAAAGTCCTGAAAGTTGTTAATTCTTTCAGGACTTTTCAGTTCGGTAATCTGTTGAAGTTGAAATTTTCAGCTTTGTTGCGCTTCGAATGATAATATTGGTTAAATTAAGTTGAATTATGCTTTAAAAATCGCAAATTTGCAAAAACGGTTTTTCCAAATAATTTTTACCGATCCGGAAGCATTGCCGGATAGAAAATATTGTTATATTTTAGTCAGCAATCAAGTAAAATAATTAATGATTTTTGTAACGGGGGCTACCGGAATTCTGGGAAGAATAATTGTACTGGAACTTCTTAAAAGAGGGAAAAATGTACGTGCTTCCAAACGGCCGGGCAGCAATTTAAACGAAGTAAAGCATTCATACAGCTTTTATACGGAGAATCCTGACGATTTTTTCAATAAAATTGAATGGGTAAACGTAGATTTTGATGATCTCGATTCTTTAAAAACTGCACTGCAAGGCGTAGATGAGGTGTATCACTGTGCTGCCAAAGTAAGTTTTCATCCGAAAGATGAAAAAGAAATGTACCATACCAATATTAAGGGTACGGAAAATCTATTGTTTGCCTGTGAAGGATCGGAGGTTAAAAAATTTCTCCATGTAAGTTCTGTCGCCGTTCTTGATAATTTTAATGAAAAAGGAGAACTGGATGAAGATTCTGACTTTAATCCAAAACTGGAACATTCTGCCTACGCCATCTCTAAGCATTTATCCGAAATGGAGGCATGGAGAGCATCAGCAGAAGGACTGAATGTGGTGATCATTAATCCCGGCATGATCGTAGGAAGCGGAAACTGGAACCAAAGCAGCGGCGAGCTTTTCTCAACCTTTGAAGACAATAGCTTTACCTTTTCAGGAGGCTCTGCTTATGTCGACGTAAGGGACGTAGCCAATACAGCTATAGGATTAATGGAAAATAACCTTTTCGGAGAACGCTTTATTATTGTTGCTGAAAATAACAGATATGCAGACCTTGCCAAACAGGTAAGAACCCGTCTGGGGCTTAAAGATGCGAGAATTCTTTCACAATCTGTACTCAATATCGGAAGAATAGCCAACACCCTTTTCGGATGGCTGATTCCCAAACTAAGGATGGTAACCAAATCAAATATTGAGGCCATCTCTTCATTCAACACCATTTCCAATCACAAAGTCAAAGAAAAACTGAACTATCAGTTTATTCCCGTAAAAGAAAGTATAGACTTTCACCTGAATAATTATATTAACGACAAAAAGCTGAAGAAATGAATCTTGCAGAGGCAATTATCCTTAAAAATGTAGAAAAACATCCTATAAAAGCGGCCATCGGATTTAAAAAGAAAGATGCCTGGAAAGAGCTGAGCTGGAAAAAATTCAGTGAAATTATTTTTAAAACAGCCAATGCTTTAAAAGAATCCGGTGTTCAGGAGAATGACAGAGTCGCGATTTATTCAGACAACTCATCAGAATGGATGATCATGGATCTGGCTTCAATGGCTATCGGGGCAGTTACAGTACCCATTTATTCCACGAATAATGCTGAACAGGCAGAACATATCATCAACGATTCCGGTGCTAAAGCCGTTTTGGTAGGAAACCAGATGCAATATGATGCCTGTCTTGAGTTTTTACATAAAGAAGAAAACAATCTTGAAACCATTATTGTTTCTAAAAAAGCAGTGTGGATCAAGAAAGAGTTCAATAGTTTTTATCTTGAAGATTTTATCGCAAAAGCCTCGCCGGAGCTGGAGATCTGTAAGAAAGAAAATGATGATACGGCCACATTGATCTATACTTCCGGAACTACCGGAATCCCGAAAGGAGTAATGCTTACCCATGGAAATTTCATCAAGGCATTCGATTCTCATTTTGAATTTTTTAAGTTTAAAAACTTTGAAGAAGAACTTTCACTGGCATTCTTACCCTTAAGCCATGTTTTTGAGAGAAGCTGGAGTTTACTTTGTTTGTACGGTGGTGCCCGTGTGTATTTCCTTGAAGATCCGAAAAATGTTGCCAAAGCACTGGAAGAAGTAAAACCTACTGCCATGTGTGCTGTACCAAGATTTTTCCAGAAAGTATATGCCGGAGTTCTTGAAAAAGCGGAAGAAGGTTCAGCTCTGAAAAAGAAAATCTTTGACTGGGCGCTTAAAACCGGATGGGAAACCGCAGAATTAAGAAGAAATGAAAGACCGGTTCCTTTTGGATTAAAATTCAAAGAATCTGTAGCTGATATGTTGGTTTTCAGTAAAATTAAAAATAAAATGGGTGGGAGATTATGGTTTTTACCTTGCGGTGGAGCTTCATTGTCGCCAGAGGTTACCCGTTTCTTTGAATCAGTGGGCATTCACGTGACTGTTGGATACGGATTAACGGAAACTACGGCAACATTGACCCTTTTCCCTTTAACTCACTTTGAGCATGGAACCAGTGGAAAGCCTCTTCCGGGAGTAGAAATGCGTATCGGAGAAAATGATGAAATCCAGTCCAAAGGGAACGGAATCATGAAAGGATACTACAATAAACCTGAAGAAACCCAAAAAGTATTCACAGAAGACGGATGGTTCAAAACCGGTGATGCCGGAAAGTTTGATGAGAAAGGAAACCTGATCATTACAGACAGAATCAAAGACCTGATGAAAACTTCCAACGGAAAATACATTGCTCCGCAACAGATTGAAAACCTTCTGACCAATAATAATTTTATCCAGCAGATTATGCTGATTGCGGAAGGAAGACAGTTTGTTTCAGCACTGATTGTTCCTAATTTCGAATTTTTACAGGATTATATTAAGAAAAATAATATTCCTTTTACCAAATGGGAAGATGCTGTAAAAAATGAGAAAGTAATCGATCTTTACAAAGAAAAGATCAAAGAATTACAGAGCCACCTGGCAGATTATGAAAAAGTGAAGAAATTTACGTTAATGCCGGCTGAATTTGACATCAACACAGGAGAAATTACTCCCACTCTGAAAGTCAAAAGAAATGTGGTGATCAAAAAATATGCGGATATTATAGAGAAGATGTATTAAAAATTTTAACCTCCCTTTTCATGTCAATTACAATTGAAGATTTGAAAATTCCACTCTTTTGGAGGGGTGGCAAAAATTCAAAGAATTTTTGACGGGGTGGTTCAAAATAATGACTTAAAGTAAACTATGACAACACAGGATTTTATAGGAAAAGAAAATTTCAATATTTATACCCAAACGGTTTCGGAAAGCTGTCCGTCTAATATTGCCCTGATTAAATACTGGGGAAAATATGCTGATCAGATTCCTGCTAACCCAAGCATCAGCTACACGTTAAACCATTGTAAGACCAATACTTCAATGGAATTTACTGCGAATGAGCCTTTTTCAGTACAAACTTTTCTGGCTGGAAATGAAGAAGTGAAGTTTGCCGAAAAAATTGAAAAATATTTCAGAAATATAGAACAGTATCTTCCATGGATTTTAAAAGGGAAATATATAATCAGAACAGAGAATACATTCCCGCATAGTTCCGGGATCGCAAGTTCTGCTTCAGGATTTGGAGCGATTGCAAAATGTCTGATGGCATTGGATGTTTCATTTACAGGAAAAACTTCTGAAGAAGAATCTTTGAGAAAAGCTTCATTCTTAGCAAGATTAGGAAGTGGAAGCGCATGCCGAAGTCTATATAATGGACTTGTGGTGTGGGGTGAAACCGATGAGGTAGAAGGAAGTTCAGATTTATTCGGAGTACAGTATCCCGATGCTGAAATTCATGAAGTATTCAAAAATTTTAATGATTGGGTTCTGTTGATCCATGAAGGGCAGAAAAGTGTTTCTTCAACAGTAGGACACGGCCTGATGAAGACGAATCCTTATGCAGAAGGAAGATTTCAGGAAGCGAGGGAAAACTTTGTCCCCATAAAAGATATCCTGAAAAGCGGAGATATGGAACGTTTTATCAAGCTGGTAGAACATGAAGCACTTACCCTGCATGCCATGATGATGATGAGTGATCCTGCTTTTATCCTGATGAAAACAGGAACATTGGAAGTCATCAATAAAATCTGGGATTTCAGAAGAGAAACCGGTCTTCCATTATTCTTTACACTGGATGCCGGAGCGAATGTTCACCTTCTGTTCCCGAGTAACGGATCTGAAGAACAGATTAAAACCTTCATTGAAGCTGAATTATTACAACACACCCAGAATAATGGAGTAGTGAAGGATGTGATGAAATTTTAAATTTAAAAAATCAATAGGAGTGGGCTAAAGCCCACTTTTTTAATCCTCAGTAACAACAGCTTCGCGTTCTCCATCTTCTTTCTTTCCTTCCTCGATCATGATTTCAGCCTCAGCTTTCTCTTCAGCAGTTGCCGTTTCTATCAGTTCTTCCTGTTCATCGTTGTGATGATCTATGAAAAACTCGCAGTATACTGGAAGGTGGTCTGACCCAAAATTTTCCAATGTTTTCAGCTGTTGGATAAAAATATCCTCACTGTGAAACATCAGATCGATCGGGAATCTTAAAAGACGGTATTTGGCATGAAAAGTAGAAACAAAAGAGTGTCCGATTCTCGGATCTATCAGATGGCTTGTTTTTCTGAACAAGACAGATGATCTCGACCATGCAACATTATTGAAGTCTCCCACGACAATAACAGGCTTTTTAATATCTTTTACACGCTTGGCAGTACTCAAAAGATCGCCATCCCTTTCCTTTGATGTTTCTTCTTCCGTAGGACTTGGTGGCGGCGGGTGAACCCCAAAGAAAACAAAAGAAAAACCATCAGCGGTTTTCATATGGATCTCAATGCTCGGGATGTCATCAGCAACGAAATAATGGGTTTTCGCTTCCTTAATCTCAACTTTTGAATAAAAATGCATCCCATAGGTATTTTCAAGAGTCACTTTATGCTGGTAGGAATATTCTTTTTCCAGAGGTCTCATTGCTTTCTCCCAGTCACTGTTGCTTTCCATCGTCATGAAAAAATCGGGATTGTACTTTTTAACGAGTCCGATGAATTTCTCATGCTCTTTATTGAACTGATAGACATTGGCCGAAATAAAATGCAGTTTATCAGAAGACCTGTGAAGTTGTCTGTGTTTTTTTACAGGATAAAAGTGGGTGTATTTGATGAGTGTTTGACCGTGATGAATAAACATGATCAGCAGAAGGCCCTGATAATACCAGAAATATTCTGTAGAATCTGTGAAAAAGCCTAATAAAAAAGTAAAGAAGATAAGGTAGGTAACCTGTATTTTAGCAAATTCAGGAACTCTGAATATCCAGTGGGAATGCTGAATTTTCGGCAGTATTGTCATGACCATAAGAAGTATGGCCAGAATCAGATAAATAATCCACATATAATAGCTCTGAAATAATTGGGTTACAATTTAAGGAAAATGAATTTTAAAATTTGTTAATCAATTTAAATTTTATTTTATCTATTTTTAATTATCTAAATCTATACTATGAATAAAATAATGGCATTTCTTGTTCTGATTAGTATTTCGTGCTTCGGCCAGCAGAATACAGATATTGAAAAACCTATCCGAAACCTGTTCCTTGGTATGAAAAATGCAGATCCTGAGTTGGTAAAATCCGCTTTTGCAGAGAATGCAGTACTTCAAACCATCACCAAGGACGGTACTGTAAAAAGTGATGGTATTTCGGATTTCATCACTTCGGTTTCAAAATTTACAAAAGGAGATCTGGATGAAAGAATTATAGTGGAAGCCATTCATACGGATGGAAATCTTGCAACTGTGTTTACTCCTTATTCTTTTTATTTAAAAGGAAAATTATCACACTGCGGGGCAAATAGTTTTCAGCTGGTAAAACAGAATAATGAATGGAAGATCCAGTATATTATTGATACGAGAAGAAAGGATAACTGTAAAGAAATACAATAATAAAGTTCAATTGAAAATCAGGTTAAAATAAAAATGAAGATTCACCATATTGCCATCATCTGTTCAGATTATGCCGTTTCAAAAAAGTTTTATACGGAAATTTTAGATCTGAATATCATCCGTGAAGTATACCGCGAAGAAAGACAGTCTTATAAACTTGATCTTGCTATAGGAGATCACTATGTGATCGAACTGTTTTCCTTTCCCGATCCTCCCCAACGTCCGTCACGTCCCGAAGCATGTGGTTTAAGGCATCTTGCTTTCTCGGTAGAAAATGTTACGGAAAAAAGAAATGAACTGATCAGAAAAGGATTAAGCTGTGAAGAAATCCGCATAGACGAATTCACCGGAAAAGAATTTTTCTTTACCCAGGATCCAGACCAGCTGCCGTTAGAGTTTTATGAAATGTAAAAAATTAGTGCGCGTAACCGGCAAAGAAACTCACCGCCATAATCGCTAAAACAATAGAAGAAATGACTACATATACGTAGTCTTTTTCTTTTAAATAGCCTATTAAAGCGAAAACAATTCTCATAAGAGGAGTGAAGATCAGCAAAAGAATACCCAGCTGAATAATAGCCATTCCTTCTCCTTTGCACAGGGAATCCCAAAAATGTCCCCATACTTTTTCAGAAGAAGTACCTACCACAAGGCTTGTATATTTTTCAGGCATTTTAAAACCTTCAATAAATAACTTGACAAAACCAATCAATGATGTAGCCACAGACAGAATAACACCCAGTCTCAGAAGATTTCCTACCGAACGGTTCAGATCTACATCTGTAAAATTCTTTTTCATTATCTGAAACTTTTGTTGATACCGTTATACATCATATAAATGGAAAGAATGGTAATCACGATGGCAAAAAATACTTTCAATTTTTTGGTCTTTGATACCATCAGCGTTTTTGAACCGATAAAACTTCCGATCACAACTCCAATAAGTACAGGAGCTACAATCACAGGAATAATTTCACCTCTCTGGAAATAGATCAGGGCACTGGCTACTGCCGTTACTCCGATCATGAAATTACTGGTGGTTGTAGATACTTTGAAAGGAAGCTTCATCATATTGTCCATCGCCAATACTTTCAATGCACCGGAACCTATTCCCAAAAGTCCGGACATGGCTCCTGCAAACATCATCATCAAAAATCCGGGAACTGTATTTCTTGCAGAATAGCTTTTCAATACCCCTTTATCAGGGAATGTTCCGTACAATTTCAGTTTTTCCTCCAGACTTCCTTTTACCAAAGGTTCCTGGTGATCAGGTTTCCCTTTAAGATTTAAAATAACTGTTAAAAGAAGGATACTTGCGAAAATAATTCCGATTGTATTTGGGTTAAGCATTCCTGAAACAAGGGCTCCAATAATAGCACCTGCTGTGGTAGCTATTTCGAGAAACATTCCGATTCTCATATTGGTAAAACCTTCTTTTACAAAGGCTACAGCCGCACCGGAAGAGGTCCCGATCACAGAAATAAGTGAAGCACCGATAGCGTAATGCATTGGAACGCCGAATCCCAGCGTTAATAAAGGAATGATGATAACTCCTCCTCCTAAACCCGTAAGTGAACCTAAAAGACCCGCCGAAATTGCGCCAAGGAAGAGTATGATGATTTCTGACATACTACAAATAATACTACAAATATAAAATTATTGTGATAGTCTGCCAAACATTTGAAAAAGATAAATTTAACGTATTTTTGTATGCATGAAAAATGTAATGAAATTATTTTATGTCATCCTTGGGGCAACACCCAAAGGAAGAAATATTGAACAGCACGATGTTTTCTTCGGAATCGCGGAAAGTCTTAAGGATCTGGTTCCCGATATGAAAGACTTCTGGAAGGAAGCAGAAGGAAAAATTCACCTGGACTGTTATCAGGAAGTGAAATTTGCGGATGGGTACAAGGTGGAGATTGTAGAAAAGGGAGAGAAATCTTCAGAAGATCAATTATTTTTTCTGAATTTAGGCGGCTACAAACCTGGTTTCTTTGAAGAATTTCATGAGCAGCACCTGATGGTAGGGCAGTCTATGGGTGAAATTGTGAAGAGAGCAAAAGCTACCGAATTCTATCAGACCATGGGGTTTGAAGGTGCTGTAAGCCATATTGATGATAAGCATGGAGTGGATATTGATGATATTTTCAATGTAAGTGATATCCTTCCTGCCTCTATGAAAGAAAAATATTCTATCGTTCTTCATAAGTCTGATGAAGAAAATCAGGAGAACCCAATGGGGCTTGGCTATTTAAAAATCGATAAAATTCAATAAGAGTAAATCTAATAAAATAAAAAAATGAAAATAGGAATTCTGGGAGGCGGACAACTGGGAAGAATGTTAATACAAAGTGCATTGAAGTATGATGATGAGTTTTATACTCTGGATCCGGCTTCTGATGCGCCATGTCATAATATCTCGTATTTTACACAGGGAAATTTCAATGATTATGATACGGTTTTAAACTTCGGAAAAGATAAAGATGTTGTAACCATTGAAATAGAACACGTGAATGCTGATGCACTGGCAGAACTTGAAAAGCAGGGAATAAAAGTGGTTCCCAATGCCAATATTATCAAAACAATTCAGCAAAAGATCCTTCAGAAAGAATTTTATAAAGCTCATGATATTCCAAGTCCGGAATTTCAGGTGGTATGGAACAGTGATGAGAAGATCATCATGCCATTGCCATTTGTTCAGAAGATGAATACAGGAGGATATGACGGAAAAGGAGTACAGGTGATTAAAACAGAAGAAGATTATCAGCATCTGTGGACCGAAGCTTCTGTCATTGAAAGCCTTGTAGATATTGAAAAAGAACTTTCTGTCATTGTCGCAAGAAATGAAAAAGGAGAAACCAATATTTTTCCGGTAACGGAAATGGTAGCTGATCCAAAGCTGAATCTTCTGGACTTCAATGTATGTCCGGTTCTTCTGACGGAAGATGTTCAGAACCAGATTGATTCCATTACTGAAAAATTTCTGGCTGCAGTGAACTCTCCGGGATTATTTGCCATCGAATTATTCCTTGATAAAGAAGGAAAAGTATGGGTAAATGAAACTGCTCCAAGGCTGCACAATTCAGGACACCAGAGCCAGGAAGGAAATACCAATTCCCAATTTGAGCAAATGTACCGCGTGGTTAAAAATTTACCGTTAGCGGATACTGACGCCATCACTTACAGTGGAATGCTGAATCTGGTTGGAGCAGAAGGATATGCCGGAAAAGTAGTCTATGAAGGAATGGAAGATGTTCTTAAGCTTCCCGAAACATACATCCACTTATACGGAAAAACGGAAACCAAACCTGGAAGAAAAATGGGACATATCAACGTTCTTGCAGATTCCAGAGAAGAGCTTATGGAAAAGCTTGTACAGGTAAAAGGAATGGTAAGAGTAATTGCTGAGTAATATCAGTGTAAGATAAATAAAAGGGAGCTGTTTTTGAAGTTAAAACAGCTCCCTTTTATTTTATTTTTGAACTCATTCAATAGGAACGGGCTATAATCCTGAGAGTAGTAATTATCTATTTAAATGGCTTTATCAAAAACTTAATTTTAGGTTTCGGCTCCTATGTTTGCAAAAGAATAAATTTACATACAAAGCAAAAGGGGTGAGAGAACAGTTTTGGCTAAATAACTCAGGAAGTATATTGTGCTTTAGAAATGTCCTCACTTCT
>NZ_SCNC01000023.1:0-74526 GCF_005503635.1 Chryseobacterium sp. 2VB | reverse complement strand
TTTCTCAATAGATAAATCCTTATCATTTATATATTCTGGAATTTTAATAGAATTATAAAAAGGTAAATTAATGTAAAAGATTTTTTCTGATTGATCTAATTTGTCTTCTTGTAATAAGTAATTATTAAAAATTACATATACATTTCCAATTTCCAAATTGATATTTTTATTGAAAAGCATTATTTGTTTATACATTATTTTTTATTTTACAGGTAGTTTATAAACTTTATAATTATCTATCAAAGGATTTCTTCTTATAAAATTTCCCTTATTGATTATTTCCTCAACATATTTAAAATTACCACTTTCTATTCCATGCTGAATAGCCGCATTCATTCTATGATTCCCATCTGTTAAGATATATTTCCCTTCATAGATATATCCCGCACCTCCTGTAGGTTTGTAAGTACCATTTGACATTTGTTCAAAATATTCGGCAACTTTTGCAGGATTAATTCCTCTTTGAGTACTTAAAATACCATTTGCTTCTGCTTCAGCAGCAATTCTTGACGTCATAGAAACCTTTTCAGCAGTAGCTATAGTCTTTCCATAACCACCAAACATCAATCCCCCACCGCTTCCTTCATCTTGAAGAATTTCCATGTGGCTACTGTTGACATTTCTGGCGAATCTGTCCAGCCAGCTTTCTCCTTCATGATAGAGGGGATTATCTCTCCATGTTCTATATTGTTCTAATGGGCTTTCATCATTGGCATTTACATTAGCATTTCTAATAAGTCCAAATAATGCTGTTTGTCCATAGCTCATTGAGACCCTCTCCACTTGCCCAACTTCTACTTTATTTTTATTCTTACCAAACAAACGATCCCACCAATTGCTTACTCTTCCCCAGAAACCAGGTTTTGGATCTTCTCCAAGAGTTCCACCAAACCCCGTAAATATATTACCTCCTGAAGATTCAGTACTTGTAGACATTGTTGCTACATACGCTTTAAAAGCAAACTGTGCATCAGCACCTGTAGCAGTCATCCCAGCCCCGTATTTATAACATCATTCCCATCCGGATCAATCACCATCACAGGATTGTTGACGGCATAGTTATAGGGACTCCATGCGCTGTATTTCTCAGACATGGCATCCATGGCACCCCATCTTCCCAGATCAGGCATCAGCATCCTGGCGCCGTAATCATACATCCCGGTTTCCTGAAGTTCTTTGCCGTTGTATTTGTAGCTGTAAAAACTTCCAAAACCTGAAGTACTGAACGCCCCTGAGATATGGTTCAGCCCAAAAGGATAATAATTGTTGGTATCGATAATTTCAGGAGCGCCTGTGCTATCCTTGGATAAAAGAATAGTATTAAAACCACTGCAAAAGCAATGGTTTTAATTTATTATCTGAAAACGAACGAGATGCTCGCACTATTGGGGACTTTGCTCAGTGTTTTTTTATTCTATAATTTTCTGATAACAATTTTCTCCATAATGACCAAAGCAGAGAAAAATGTTTTTATCTTTTTTTTTGAAAGAAGTTATATAAGTTGTATTAGTGTCTTCTACATCCTCTGGAAAAGCAATTAAATCTTTGTCTAAATTTAGATAAAATTTTGAAAGTGTTATAGATTGATTATCTATTTTATATTTTGAATCATAATCCAATAACTTTTTCCCTTCCCTATTATAAATAACCCTATTGTACACTCCATCTCTGTGAATTGTCAGGGTATCATATGTATTTTTATATGATACTGGCGAATATTTTCCATACATATCTTCACTACTAATATTTTGACATGAAAATAGAAGTGGTAATAAAATTAAACTTATACATTTTTTCATATTTATTAAATTTAAGTTGTTCGATTTAAAATCTAGGACTTGTTAGTATAGATGGTGGTGTTATAGCTTGTTTAAAAACGTTCTTTGAGGTTGGGCTAATTACTCTTTTTTGAATTTCGGAGTTGCTTTCAGTCCATCCTTTTCCATCAAAAAAACCCCCGCTCCCGCACGAATCCTTTCGTGTGGTTAAAAAACTCTCTATACCCATTCTAAAATAATACTATCCTCTCCAAAGAATAGTTTACTGAATTATTAATATAAAGCCACACGATACAATCGTGCGGGAGCGAGGATATTGCGTGCCAACATATCTGAAACATTACCTATTATACTTAAAGACACAAATAATATGCTCTTCATTAACAAAGGATATTATTTTTATTGATTGATATCCCGCCATAATATTCCTAATATTTTGGTCTCTTTGTCATTGATAAATATGGTGAAATCCTTTTTGTTATAATCAAAGTTGCTAATAATTACTTTTTTACTATTAGATTGATTAAGATTATTTAATAACTCATCATAGCCTTGAATTTTTAGACTTTCATTTACAGTATTATTGATTTCATTTCTTACTGTATATATAGAATTTGCCTTATTTTTATCAATAAGAATATATTCAAGTTTATCTATGGACTTTAAATAATTATATATGGTTGCACATAAATAATTATCACTTTGCTTTTTAAATAAATTTAATATTTTTTGAAAATTACTTGTTTCCATTTATTTTACAACTATTGGTGTTCCTCCTATTACTATTCCAGAAATCAACATTTCTTGTTCATATTTGCCACTACTTTATAATTTTCAGATTATAAAAACCACTGAAAAACAGTGGTTTTTATTAATTTGGAGATAAGCTGTACAAAAATCAGCTTGGAGTAACGATTATTATTTCATTAAATTAAATTCGTTATCATCAATTTCTCTATCTAAATATCCAATAACTTTATCAAAATTTTCACTCAAATAATATATTCCATAGTATGTTTTTCCTAATAAGCTCACTAATCTTAATTTATTTCCAGTATAATTTTCCAGGTTTAAGATCAGAGTACCCATTTCATCAGACAACTTATTATTTCCTGTTCGAGTAGCAGTATATTGTCTAATTTTATATACTCCAATCAGATTTTCTCTTTCGAAATTATTACTATTACTAATCTTAATTTTATATTTTTTAATATCTCCCAAAAATTTTCTTTCTTGCTTAATCAGAATAAAAACTTCTTCAGTGGTTATCATGCTTATCTTTTTAATTAAAAACTTTGATAATAATATTTTAATGTATTGCAAAAATTAAAATATTTTAGCTAGTGGATATTAAGTCGTATATATTTTTTTATTAATTCGTTATCACCAACATTTAAATATTTTTCAATATAAAAGTTATCCTTATCAAATTGAAAATATAAATCAACTAATCTATAGCAGGAAATAATAAACCAACTTGATTCTTCTTTATTTAAGTTTGATCTTAGAACACTAAAACTTTTTTCAAAGAAAAGTTGTTCGTGTTTTTTTAAAAAAGAATTATTAGTGTATAGAAAGTCTATATAACTGTATATAGAATATTCTTCCTTATTTTTAATAAGATCATCAATTATTTCTAAATACAATGAAAATATAAGATTTCCAACTTTTTTCACAATATCTAACTCTTTCTGAGAACTATCAAATATGTTATATAAATCTACAATATATTGTAGTCTATCATATTCTTTTGAATTATCAACAACAAAATGTGATAATTCAGAAAAAAAATTATTAGGATTATTTAATAATATTTTTTTATAATCTTCAATTTGATCATCATTATCATTATCAATTGCTGAAATAAATAAATTAAAATTTTGCATGTTTATTTTTTTATTGAAATAATTTGTGGTAATCCTATAATGGTTGAATTAAAAATTGCTGTGTTTCGACCATAAAAGGAAAAGTTATAATCACCATCTTCTCTCTTTTTAATAGGTAATCCTAATTGTTCACTTTGCCTCATTGTTGTTCCTCTGGCAGGAAGAGAAATATTTTTAAATATTTCATAAGTACCTCTTGGGACAGTATATTGAACAATAATATCATATTGATCAGAATATCCAAAGCTGAAACTTGCTTTTTGTGCATATTCTAACCTTCGTGTTACGTATGGTCCTTCTCCCATCTCTATTCCTGAATCATTTAATCGTTGTGTTAAATATCCACCTGCTTTACTGTACTCATTATATGACATTGCTCTATTGACATTGCTCTATAAAAATATTCAAATTCTGGCTCTGATTCATCAGCCGTAGTTGTAACAGGAATATCAATAGCACCCGTAATCGGTTTAGAATTTGCAGAAAAGCCACTGTCTCCATAATGTTTTTAAAATTAGAGCATTGAAAATCAATACTCTAATTTATCACCAACACGTTTGGAACATTACCCAAATGCTTATTTCTTTAATTTCTAATTGGAATTTTTTTCAGCCGGAGATGTAAAATCAAAAAAAACTTTTGAATAGTCTTCTGCGAAAACAAACAGTCTACTCGTAATATTATATCTTACAACAACAAATTTTACATATTCAACAGATTCGTTTTTGATTAAAAGAAGATTATTTAAGATCTCATACGTTAATTCTTTTATACTTTCACTTTTAGCTAATTTATTTCTTCCTTTATAGGACATAATTACATCATCCAACAATAAAGGATGATTTGAATATGAGATTTCAAAATCATCTAATTGAGGATCATATTCTTTTATTTTAGAATAAATTAATTCTTCCATTTTGATAGTATTTTAGAGTAAATTATTAAATTATTTATTGTCCAAGCCTAGGAAGGACATATTCGACTCTTGCACCATAAACTACACCAGGAACAAGCCACTCGTTTTCACCTAAAGTGTAGGGATTAGGATTTGCTACACCAACCTTAAAACTTTTTGACATTATAATTCCAGGAACTGCTGGTCCAAAAGCTATTCCTGTAGCAAAATCTCTAGCAGTTTCCTTACTAGTAGTCCAACTTGTCCAAATACTATAATTATCACTGTCTGCGTGTGCTTGCATATCTTGGTGGGGACCATAAAGTGAATTAACCTGTAAATATCCTTTCGGAATTGCAATTCCAAAATGTGCATTTATGTATTGGCTGTTATCATTATGAAATATTCTTGATGAAACTCCTCGATACAATGTAATCATTTCTCCTGGATCTGGTTCATCAGCCGTTGTTGTAACAGGTACAGTTAAAGGTAAATCCCTTGCCCAGTTATATTCTGGATCTTTCATCATGACAGGTGTTAACACGGCTCCTAAAGTTGCTGCTCCTACGGCTACTGAAGTTACCTCTATAGCTGAGAAAAATTCAGCAATTCGTATTGGTTCTCCAACTTCAACTGCCCTGGAAACCTCAGCTCCTCTTGTAAGCGTTAAAATATCAGCCCCTTTATTTCTGCCAAACAAACGATCCCACCAATTGCTTACTCTTCCCCAGAAACCAGGTTTTGGATCTTCTCCAAGAGTTCCACCAAACCCCGTAAAAATATTACCTCCCGAAGATTCGGTACTTGTAGACATTGTTGCTACATAGGCTTTGAAAGCCTGTTGTGCTGCTTCCCCTGAATAAGAAATATCATTCCCATCCGGATCAATCACCATCACAGGATTATTAATAGCATAGTTATAAGGACTCCATGCACTGTATTTCTCAGACATGGCATCTATGGCACCCCATCTTCCCAGATCCGGCATCAGCATCCTGGCGCCATAATCATACATCCCGGTTTCCTGAAGTTCTTTGCCGTTGTATTTGTAGCTGTAAAAACTTCCAAAACCTGAAGTACTGAACGCCCCTGAGATATGGTTCAGCCCAAAAGGATAATAATTGTTGGTATCGATAATTTCAGGAGCGCCTGTGCTGTTTTTGGCAAAGGTTACCCTGGCATTTCCAAGGTGGTCTCTGTATTGGTAAATATAGCGGTTTTCCGTGAAACTGTAAAAGCCTTCTGCGGTGGCTACAAAATCCAGTTTCCACTCCGGTATTGGTGTTCCCGGAAATACGAAGGATGCACTTTTATAGGCCTGCTGTTCATAGGCACTTTCTGTTCTGCATTCCAGGCATATTCCACCTCCTTCCGTGTAGCTGTACTGGAAGCCATCCAGATAATCTGTAATACGGGTGGTGGTAGATCCTCTTGGCGGAGTACTGGAATAAGTTTTACGGAGCTTGGTTCCGTCTGCACGGTAAAGATAACTCATCGTGCTGTTCAGCAGCTGCCCCAATCCGTTGATCTGCTGCATGCTATAGCCGTTGGAAAGGTTCAGATGGTTGTATTGAATCGACTGGATTCCTTTGTCCAGCATATCTTTCATATTTCCGTTCAGATCATAGGAAATGGTGTTGTTTCCGCCTTCATATCCGGTATCGTTCAGGGCGTTTTCCGTCACTTTGGTTAAAAGGTTTCCGGTATAATTGTAGATCAGGTCATCTACCTGAGCAGATGTTGTACTGCCGCTTGCAGGGAAAGCATTTCTTTTTAATGTTTTAATGTTTCCGTTCAGATCGTAGGTCAGGTGTTCATTATAATTATTATTAAAAGGTACAGTGGCATTGGGCTCGGAATATACGGCATCCTGAAGCCTGCCCAGTCCGTCATACGCATAGTTATACCGTTTCAGCACGTCTTCGGAAGCATTTTTCCAGTCGATCTCCGTAACATTTCCTGTAAATCTTCCCGGGGCAATATTCGGGTTCACAGGATTGAAATATCTCATTTCATATCCAAACAGCTTTCCGTTAAGATTGGACGGATCATTGATTTTCGTCAGCCATCCTCTGATATTGTAGGTATAGTTGATACTTTGTAAGGGTTGTGAAAGAGTTATTCCACCCAGTTTTTTGTTTTTCAGCTGTGACAGTTCATTATACTCGTTCTGTACCAGAATTTCTTCAGGATTGGTATCCACCTGATGTTTATGCACCAATAATCTGTTTTGTTGGTCATAGGTGAAAGTCTGGGTGATTACTTTTTCAGGATCAGAGGAAAGTCTTTTGTGATACGCTTTGCTCTGTCTGGTGACCCCGGCAAAATCAATATCCAGTTCTGTTCTGGTATATCCTCCCAGGTGATTTTGAGCGTATGATCCTATAGTTCTTCCTTTTTCATCATAATAATTAAAGGTTTTTGTCCATGCATTATCTTCCACATTTCTGATATAAGAGGCCAGTAAAAGACTTTTCGTCGTTACAGAAGCCGTGCTTTGTCCGGGTTGTTTCAATACCGGTTTACCCATAATGGAAACAGGGGTCGTGATTCCGGAGGGAAGAGGCGGATAGGTATCATAATAATTAACATTTAAAATAATCATACCCTCCGTTGGAAAAGCATTTTTTGTGTAATAAATGCTTTCACCATTCTGGATAATCGGGGTTGTATTATTTCTTTTTTCATTATTTCCCGGATTCACAGACATATTGTTGATCGTGGTCTGTATATCAATTCTGGAAGCTGTACCCGCAAAGAAACCGGTATACACCACTCTTCCGAACTCATCATATTTGGAGAACATCCAGCCTTTGGCTGCAAAATTATTCTGGGTACTTCCCAGGACAGCGTCCTGTGAAGCTACCAGCCTGTTCTGCCTGTCATACACCATGTATTCCCATCCTTTACCGGGAAGTTTTTTTTCTACCAGCCTGTTTTTGCTGTCATATTTATACTGATAACATATATTATCAACTGCTGAGGAGTTCAATGCTGCAGCTGATGCGAGTGGCGGGATCACATAGGCCAGTTGTTTGTAATCGTTGTATACGTAATAAGTATCTGCGTTTTTTACGACATCTATTACTTTTCTGGAAAGTACGGTCTGGCCGGTGGCATCTTTAAACTCAATCACTTTGTGACCATCTTCATCGGTAACCGTATTTTTAACGAGCTTACCGGCTGCATATTCTGCGGCGGTGTACTGTAATTCGTTTTTGTAAAGTTTTTCCGTTGGATCCCAACTAACTGTTACCTGATAATTTTTGACATGATCAGCAGGGGTATTGAGATCATAATCCAATACTACCGCTTTGCCATTCCAGTCGTTTCCAATTGGTTTCTGTTGTAAGACCCTCTCTAACGGAGAGTTTTCAAGAATTTTCTCTGTATAGGTCTTTTCACCGGCGTAGATACCAGTTGCATCAGCCACAGGAAAAGGAACCATTCCCGGAGTCTGGGGATAAACAGCTCCATTGGAAGTGGAACTCTGAGGGACCGCAAGATAGGTTCTGGTCTGCCTCCCAAGGTCATCATATACAACAGGGGTTACAATATCTTTTCCTAAAGGCGTTGCTTTCACACTCACAATCTGTCTGGGTCTTCCCAGAAGATCAAAATATTGTACTGTTTCTGTTTTTTTGCTGCAGTCTTCATTCAGACAGTTTGTAGTGGATATATAGTTTTCCGTGGTTGTTTTCTGAGCCTGTAAAAAGACAGCAGAAAAAAGACCGGATAGTAAGAGTATTTTTTTCATCTTAATTGAAATACAAGAGGTTAGAAATGAGAAGCCAGGAAGCTGAATTCTTGTTTTTAAATGCTCATTTTTCATGATCAATGTCCGTAGTTATATTCGTATTTCTTCAGTACTTTTCCAGTTGCATCTTCTACTTTTTGCAATCTTCCTGCTGCATCATACTGGTAAACGGCACGAACTCCCGTAGGAGGGGTCATGGTTTTCATTCTGTTTAAAGAATCAAACAGATAGGTCGTGATCTGATAATTGCTCAGATTGGCATTGTTTCTGAAAGCATCAAGGGAATTCTGAAGATCCTGTTCAGAAATCACTGCCAAATCAGATTTACTGATGATATCAGTAACATACGGAGCGATCTGGCTGTATGCTGCTCCTTCTATTTTTGCAATTGGCTGTGTTTTGTTGTAGCCCCAAACCACAGACACTGTTATTCCGTCTTTAGTGGTATACTCTTCCAGGTTTCCCTTTGTATCATAACGGCTGAAAGTTACTTCGGAGGCCACAGAATTCTGAGAATCGTAAGAAACAGATGAAGAGGGATATTTGTTTCCCGGATTGTCATACTTGGTTTCTGCTCTTGACAGCAATTTTCCTGTATCCGAAGCATTTTTCTTTGCTATGGTGGTGATCTCCAATGGGAAGCCTACCATATTGGCATTAATGAGTTTTTGATTGTTTTTGTCTAAGGCATACTTATACGTAGTCTCCTGAATACTGCCGTCGAAGGAAGTATTCCTTTCCAGATTTGGTTTATTGTTATAGGAATTTCTGAAGACTTCATTGTTTGTTTCTGTCGTTCCGGTATCAAAATAATTTTTAGACGTTACTTTACTGTTCTTGATCCAGGTGGTTTTGAGATAAAAATTTCCAATAGTATAACTGGGTGCCACTAAATATGAAGGTCCGTTATATTCTTCAAATGTATAATCAAAAATATCTTCAGATAATTTCTGATTAGAACTGCTATACACTTCTTTTTTATCAATAAGCCCTCCTCTGGTAATATTAAAATTAGGCCATATACCGGAGCCTGAAGGTATAGGGTAAGAATCAGGAGCCTTAAAGTAATACCTTATATATCCGTTATTATTTCCCTGGGAAACTTTTATATTCTTGTAAATAAAAACGGGGCTGGCCGGATCCAAACCATTTAAAGACCCCCCTTCAACAAGATATCCACTGGAAGATCCTTGATTATCAAATCTATTATAATCATATTCTTCGATTGTTGCGGGAGTTACATTGAAAGTATTATCGGGTGTACTATTAAAATATTTAATAGTTTTAATCCTTGGTAACCCCGACTTTGGAATCCACTGGACGTCTATACTGGGTTCTCCTACTATTTTTGATAGGCTAATAACTGCAGGAGGATCAAATGTTATGTTACTGCAGCCTATATCATTGCAATATAAATCAAGATAATATTCACCAGGATCAAATATTCTTTTCTGAACATACTCGAAATTAGTGTTTGGATCTACCGGTACTCCAATACTATGGGAGATTGCATATGAACTTCCATTCTTTTTCCAGAACTGTGCAGCCCATGAGTAGGATGCAAGATCCCCAATACCTGTAGCATCTATTTCCACAGTCTTGGTTTCAGTAAGGGTAAAGGCGTATTTCCTTACTCCATTTGCCTTGGTAAAAGCTATATCTGCTAAAGCTTCCTTGGGTGCGGGTATTTGTATCTCTTTTCCGTTATAAGCGTAGGGTATCATCTCAAAATCATATCTGATAACCCCTCCTGTAGGTAATTTTACTTTCGTGAGCATCACATACTCATCACCTTCTTCATAGCCGGTACCCAAGTAATCAAAACCGTAATTTTCAATTATTTTCGCATTCTGGTCAACCTGACTGAATGAAGCTAATGTTCTATAATTCACCATAGGATTGCTGACAGAAATATATGAATATTTGAATACGTATTTTTTTATAAAAGCATTATTTGCTGTTTTAAGAATAATATTATTGATGGAGAATATATCCTGATTTTTATTCTCATTTTCGTTCTCATTTTTGTCATAATTTAATTCTATAATTCCATGTCCTTTTACTTCGATACGGGTTAGTTTATTAGTTTCTGTACTGGCAACCTGATTGACTCCGGGTGGATATTTTAAATCCCTTAAATAGGTATATTTTACCAGTTCCTGCCCGTTTTCATCAAGAATTGAAGATAGATAAAAAGTACTTCTGTACTTTCTGTCTCCATGTCTGGGATTATCTTTAGGATCATTATAATAGAGCCATACATGCATCATGCTTATATCATAATCCTTAAAAACATATTTAATTCCTGACTCATTTGTTATCGTAAAGGAGTCTAAAATAAGAGTAGCCTGATTAGCTGATCTTTGATATTCAATTTTAGATGTAAAAGGAGTAAGTTTTACAACCTGAAAAGTATTATTCAGCGTATCTCTTATAAACCTGAATTTCCCAGATTCTCCAGGAATATTAAAATTATAAATATCATCAAATTCGTTTTTGTGATAATAAATATAACTAGTGTCATCAAGCACTTCATCAAAATCATTAAGTATTTCCCTTGAAACAACTCCTGCTCCCAGAATCATCCATCCTTTACCTACATCACTTACGCCATCTCTGCTTGAAGTATTAGCGGCATGATAACTAATTCCCAAATTTATATTTACCGATTTGTTTCCTGTTTCAACATTAATTAACGGATACGATATATCGGGTATTCCTGTCTGTACAGAAACAGGAACTCTGTTGTAAGTAGACAAACCAGCCACAGAAGGGGCTGGCCGGACAATTTCAGTATTCTGACTTTGCTGCTGACCATTATATAAAGTAAATCCCAGCATATAAATCAATAATAAAAATATTTTCTTCATAATTATTAGTTTTATTTTTTAATCAATTTAGCATTCGCCGTTTTATTCGTATCAGTTTTTATCGTCACCAGATAAGCTCCCTGCACAAGTGCCTGGGTATTCATCTTAGTCACTTTATTCTTGGTTTTAATACTCTGAAGTTGTCTCCCTGACATATCGTAGAGTAAAATCTCTGCATCTTTGAAATCGAAACCGATTTCCACATAAGCATAATCAGAGACAGGATTCGGATAGATCTTGATATCATATTTTTCAATCAGCTGATCAACCTGCTTGTCTCCCAATTTCACAATCTTCCAGTTTTCTTTACCCAATTCTTCAGCACTGGTTCCGGCCAGAACAATAGAACCGTCTCTGTTCAGCTTTAAATCAGAAAGCCTTTCTTCCTTCTTTCTGGATTCACCTTTCACATGTTTTCTCCACTGTTCATTTCCGTCTTGGTCAAGATAAAGCATCCAGAAGGTTTCGTCATCGGTTTCTACTCTTCCTTCTGCCTGCGTATAGCCACCCAATAAAATTCCTTTGGATGATTTATCATCTGCTGAATGAAGAACGCTCATACTCATCAGAATATCCCGGTTCTTGAAATTGTAAGATTTCTGCCACTGTTCATCGCCTCTTTCATTTAAAGAAATCAGCCAAAGGTCTGTTCCTTCTTCCAATCCAACAGTTTTATTCCCTGATCTTTCTGATCTGGATTCTCCGCCGATAATAAAACCATTTGAAGTTAATGCCAGCGTTCTGATATGATCATCTCCTTTGCCTCCAAAGTTCTTTTCCCATTCAATTTTTCCATTTTTGTCCAACTTGACAATCCAGTAGTCGCCTTCACCGAAATTGTCGCTCTGCTTTGAGGTTGCAGATAACAGGTTATAGGTTGCAGGTTCATCAGTCGAAGTATTAGTGTTGATCTTTGATTGCTGATTATTCGTTTTAACAGATGAACTTCTCGAATAAATTCCTAATAAAGCTCCTCCGTCTCTAGTTGGAATCATCTTCTCTACTTCGTCTAAACCTTTTCCACCTAAGATCAATTGGGAAAGTTCTTTTCCGTCTTTGTCTAATCGGGTGATTAAAACATCTTTAGAACCATAGCCTTTTGATGAGTTTTGGACATTCCCTGCCACAAAAAATCCTAAGTCTGTAGTTTGAATTACCGCTCTGGCTTCTTCATCAGAAGAACTTCCAAGAGTTTTTTGCCATAGTTCATCACCAAATTCATTGATTCTGATCAGCCAAAAATCTGAACCTCCTTTGGAATCCTCTTTTTTATCCAATCCTTTTCCAGAATAAGAAGTTCCTGCCAAAAGAAATCCGCCATCCTGTGTCGTCACTGTAGCAGACAGATAATCATGGTTTTGTCCTGAGAAATATTTCTCCCAAACTTCTTGTCCCTGCTGGTTCAGTTTTACCAGATGGAAATCATAGCCTTTGTTTTGCTTTTGGCTGCTGGCTGCTGGCGATTGGCTTTTAGACTGTATAGAGCTTCCTGTGATCAGATACTGCTGATCGATTGTTGTGGTAACCTGGCTTAGAAAATCCTGGGTAGAGGATTGTATGTCTTTCTGCCACACCACTTCCTGCGCAGATGCGCCCAATGCTGTGCATAGAATGAATGCACTGAGAGAGATTTTTTTCATTCCTGTGTTTATTTTAAGTTAACATTGTTATTATGATAGATCATGGTTAGATCCGGTTCTTTTTAATCCTTATCCGTTCCTGAGAATCAGATCCCTTTACAGGATAAAGAATATTTCAAATATAATATTCTTTGGATGCAAAATTAGTGTATTTCACATGCATAAAAATCTATCTGAATTTGTACATACGAATTTGATTTTTAAATATTTAGAAATAATTGAAGAATATACACCGAATGGATGTAATCGAATAAAAATTTCATAGTTATTGTTTTTTAGCTATAATGGACCTGTTTATAAAAACCTGGCAAATTTAACATTTTTTAACATGATTATGTGAATATTGCTTTAACTTAATACAAAAATATTCTCTTGAAGCGACAGAACATGTCGTATTAAAAATCCATTTTCACCACGGCAAAAAAATATAGTATTGAAACATGACTGTGTGATAAAAGTATCAATACATTGAAAATTGCAATATTTCCGGCATGAATTAACAGGTCGCTCCTCCGGAGCTTTATGGGTTACGGGGCTTCATTTTTTTATTAACAGCAGATCCCGATGGGACCAGATTAATCTCCACTGGAAGCTAACAGTTAACAGGACATATTTGTTTTAAAATTATAACACCGAAGTAGCGACCTGCTAATTATGCGTTACATTGAGATGCTGAAAAAATGAAATCCAGCAAAAAGATGCAGCAATAGAAGCTCTGAAAAAGAATTGAAGAGTTAGGGAAATAGTAAATCCTTCGACAGCCTCAGGATGACATCGCTAATACTAATAGTTTGATGAGAAATCGGGTTTATAACTGGCTGAATTAGCCTATTAATTCTTTAGCCTGTGCCAGCGCTGCTTCCGTAATTTTGCTTCCGGAAAGCAACTGGGCAATCTCGTTCAGTTTTTCTTCACTGCTTAATGGAATAATAGTAGATTGTGTTCTGCCGGAAATATCTTGTTTTACTACTTTATAATTATCGTTTCCTTTAGCAGCAACCTGTGCAAGATGGGAAATAACAATCAATTGCATGTCTTCAGACATTTCGCGCATCAGATTTCCGATCTCTTCGGCTACTTTTCCTGAAACTCCTGTGTCTATTTCGTCAAGAATCAAGGTTGGAAGTTCATCGCTTTCTGCAATAATCTTCTTTACGGCAAGCATTACTCTTGATCTTTCTCCTCCGGAAATGGCCGTTTGGATCGGCTTTAAAGGGAAACCTGAATTGGCCTGAAACAACAGCTGGATATTTTCTTTTCCAAACGGGTTGAATTCATCTGCATCGTGTAATTCTATATCCACTTTTGCCTTTTCGAGACCTAGCTTTTTAAGAAGTTCTTCTGCTTTTTTGATGAAAACAGGAACATTCTTGTGTCTGTTCTTTGAAAGTTTTGCAGCAAGGCTTTGAAGTGTTTTTTCTTTTTGAGAGATATTTTCTTCTGTGTCTTCAATCTGTAATTCCAGATCCGAAGCTCCTCTCTGGTCTCCGGCCAGCTGATTTCTGATCTCAATCAGTTCATTAAGATCTGAAACATTATGTTTAAGGAATAAGGCATTGATTTTATTATTAAGATCGGTAAGGTAGATCAGGTTTTCAGGATTAATTTCCACTCTTTCCGCTTCATGTTCCAGTTCGGAAATGATGTCTTTAAGCTCTACAAAAGTGGTTTCCAGTCTTTCATCAAGCTCTGCGAAACTCGTAGAAACTTCGGAAATTTTTGACAGTTTGTTGGTCGCTTCGTTAAAGAATGACAGAATTCCTATTTCCTCCTGATGAAATCTGGATAAGATCTGGCCTACATTTTCAGAGATCATTCCCGCATTTTCCTGAATGGAAAGCTGGTTCTGAACATCTTCAAAATCAACATCATCAAGCTTAAGCTCTTCCAGTTCGTTGAGCAAAAATTCTTTATAATCGCTTTCTTTATTTGATTCCGAAAGTTGGGTCTTTAATTTTTTCAACAACAATTTCAGCGTTTGAAACTCAGAAAATTCCTGCTGATACTCTTCAATGATTTTTTTATTTTCAGAAAGCCCGTCGATAATTTTAAACTGGTATTCTGAAGTAAAAAGATTGGATGTTTCAAATTGGGAATGGATATCGATCAGTTGTGAGGAAAGCTCTCTAAGAATATCCAGCGTTACAGGCACATCGTTGATAAATGCCCGCGATTTCCCTGAAGGAAGTATTTCTCTTCGGATAATAGTCTGAAGTTCGTAGTCCAGGTCGTTCTCTATAAAGAATTTCTTAAACTGATTGTTAAGAGAAAACTCAGTTTCCACCACACTTTTTTCTTCAGCTTTGGCAATTGATTTTACATCTGCTCTTTCACCTAAAATAAGCCTGAGAGCACCTAAGATGATCGATTTACCCGCCCCCGTTTCTCCGGTAATGACCTGTAAACCATTCTTCAATGATACTTCAAGAGTATCAATCAGGGCAAAGTTTTTAATGTAAATTCTCGAAAGCATTGATAATCCGGGTTATAATCCAATTTGAGTTTGAACTGTAAAAATAAGTTTTTTTTCCATTCTTCTCCGATTAAATTAAAGCATAATTAACAGGCAGTGGTTGTTAGTGAAGGAACAAAATGTTTTTTGCTGACTCTTGAATAATCAACCGTCCATCTTCAATTTATCCACCAATTTTTAGACCTTCCATTTATTCCACTTATTATCTATATTCTTCGGTGAGAGGATGATCATTGTTTGTTTAAGATCATTAAGAATCAGCCCTCCATTATTCCCGGAATTGAAAATATTGAAAATTTCATCGCTTTTGGTGTCCATGAAAAGATTAAAGAAGAATGCCTGCTGGAAGTTATTCTCATACATTTTTAATTGCATCAGTGCATCGAAAATGACTTTTTTCCCGGCAGTCTGATCCTGGTTGAAAAGATTATCCAATCCTGCTCTGTGATAGGTATAAATAGTGGAACGTAGCTGATTCCAGTTAGGGTTCATAATTTCGTTGATCAAAATAGAACGGCTTCTTGGCTCATTGATAGTATTCCAGCCTTCATAGTTCCTGTTTTGTGAATTCTGTGCAATCTGCTGCGCTTTCGCATACCATTGTGATCCTCCCATAGACTGGAAGCTATCTGCATCCAGACCCAAAACAACATAAATATAGAAGCTGATCACATCCGTAAGATTCTTGCCGGAGAACTGTCTCTCATTAAAAATAAGACTCTCATTCTCAATATATTCAAAAGCAAATCTCTGATCCTGAAGATTAATTAATGGTGATTCGTAGGTTGTATTGTACACAGGTCTTACTGCCTGAATAACAATCGTTCCTTTGAATTTATTCACATCTCTTTCCGAAATAACAATAGAAAAAGCACATTTTATTTTTTCAAAATTCTGAAGTCTTTTACCGGTCCAGCTGGTGTTATTGATAAAATCCCTGAGACTTTTCTCCAATGCTTTATAGGCCTGCTGGTTACTTCCTCCCAGTTGATTGGCGTTTACCTGCACCGTTGCCAGCAGCTCCTGAGAAAAACTTTGGGTGTATAGAAAAAACAGAAAAAATAAACTTATAATTTTTTTCATTGTCTATTAAAAATTGAGAACGGAAATTTATTAAAATTATTTTAAAAGTTGAGTCTCAACAAAATTGAGAATATCTTTCGCTACATCATCCTTGGATTTCAGATTGAATTCCTTCTTCTCTGTTCTGGTAAATATTTTGATTTTATTGGTATCATTTTTAAAACCGGCTCCTTCATCACGCAGAGAGTTCAGAACAATCATATCCAGGTTTTTCTTTTCAAGTTTTCCTTTGGCATTTTCTTCTTCATTTTGCGTTTCCAAGGCAAATCCTACCAAAAACTGATGGGTTTTCTTTTCACCCATTGTTTTAAGAATATCGGGATTCTTAACCAGCTCTATCGTCAGGTTTTCATCGTTTTTCTTGATTTTCTCCTTAGCCACCTCTTTGGGAGCATAGTCTGCTACTGCAGCACTGGCAATTCCGATGTCTATTCTATCATAAAATTCAAATACTTTGGCCAGCATCTCTTTTGCTGAAGTCACTTTATGAACTTCAACATTCGGATCGTTGAGGGTTTGCGCGCTTGGCCCTGAAATCAGGATTACTTTTGCTCCTCTTTTTGAAGCTTCTTCTGCCAGAGAAAATCCCATTTTACCGGATGAATGGTTTCCGATGAATCTTACAGGATCTATCGCTTCATAGGTAGGTCCTGCAGTAATTAAAACCGTTTTTCCTTCAAGGCTTCGGGATTGGATATCCGAATTAAAATAATGTTCAACAGCATTAAAAATTGTTGCCGGCTCTGCCATTCTTCCCTGCCCGATCAGTCCACTGGCAAGCTCTCCGTTTTCCGCCGGAATAATAATATGTCCGAAGCTTTCCGCCTGCTCCAGATTTTTTTGGGTAGAAGGGTGTGCATACATATCAAGGTCCATTGCAGGCGCAATGAATACCGGACATTTTGCAGACATATAGGTTGCAATAACGAGATTATCACACATCCCGTGAACCATTTTAGACAGCGTATTGGCCGTACATGGGGCAACAATCATAACATCCGCCCACAGAGCCATTTCCACATGGCTGTTCCATGTTCCGTTATCACTGTAAAAATCCGAATACACCGGTTTTTTGGATAATGTAGACAGACTTAGTTTCGTCACAAAGTTTTCTGTATCAGGAGTCATAATAACCTGTACTTCGGCACCTTTTTTCACAAAATCCCTGATCAGAAAGTGGATTTTATATGCCGCAATTCCTCCGGAGACAGCGATAAGTATTTTTTTACCGGAAACACTCATTAAGTTCTAATTTTTGGAAACACTAAAGTACTTATTTTTTCCCACACAATGAGGTTTTAAAACAACAAAGGTCATAAAAGAAGTGAATTCCTTTATGACCTTGATTTATTAAAACACAGAAGATTACTTTCTTTCTTCTGTTTTTCTGAAATAAACATCTCCGTTTAACCATTCTTCAATAGCAATTGAAGTTGGCTTTGGAAGCTTTTCGTAATGTTTAGAGATCTCAATTTGTTCTCTGTTTTCGAAAACCTCTTCTAATGTAGAATTGTGAACGGCAAATTCATCCAGTTTGTTGTGAAGCTCCGTACGGATCTCCGCATTGATCTGCTCTGCTCTCTTTCCCATGATAACAATAGCTTCATAGATTGAACCTACTTTATCTTCAATCTTATCTTTATCGTAAGTAATTGTATTTACTTCTGCTTTTGTATCTTTTACACTCATTTTGAGAAAATTATTTTTATTTTAAGATGGCAAATTTACGAATTATCTTTGAATTTTGAAAGTCGCTGCCGGCGGAGGTGTTTTAAGTGCTGCACTGTCCCTCTGTAACTGCATTGCTTTCTTTTCATTGCTGATCTGATCTTTGATCTGCTGGTCAGCTTTATCCTTATCAGCCAGTTTTTCAGCTTCTTTTTTCTGTCTTGCCGTTAAAGCCGCCATTCTGGCTTCAGTTTGTTTTTTAACAACTGCGAAGTTTTGTTTTTCTTTTTCCAGTTTTTCTCTAAGATCTGTTGCAGTTTTAGAATATTCTGTATTAGGAAGCTCTTTCTCTACAAGCTTTGTATACGTAAGCGCGCTCTCAATACGTTCATCTTTAAGATTATAAACAGATTTCATCGCCAGTTCATAACGTGCTTTCATGATATAATCGTAAATTTTTGAACGAAGCTTTGTACTTGGAAAATCTTCCAGCACATTATCAAATGCTACGTTTGCTGCTTTATACTCACCCATTTTGTAGTATTGTCTTGCATTTTCATAAGCTTTAAATTCCAGCTTATAAGACAATTCATCAATTAACTGGCTGATATTCTTAGATCTTTCAGAGTTGGGATAATTGTTCAGGAATTCCTGAAGCTCATTAATGGCCAATTCTGTACTCGACTGATCCAGGTTATAGTCCATAGAACCTTCATAGTAGCATAAAGCAGACATATATGCTGCTTCTTCTGCTCTCGGGTCTTTTGGAAAACTTACTGCAAAATTCTTAAACTGGTGTCCTGCCAGCTTATAACTTTTGTCGTAATAGTTGGCATAAGCTGTATTGAAACCTACGTTAGGAAAATCATCTGTTCCCGCCACAAGATTGGCAAGCCTGTCGTAAAGAGCCAATGCATTTTTCCATTTTTTCTTGGCAAAATTTTCATTAGCTGCCTTTAAGATAAATTCTTTATCAGCACTTCTCATTGCTCTCTCCTGCTGACTTACACAAGATGTAATCACCGCTACAGCAAAAAGACCTAAAATATATTTTTTCATATATAAAATTCAACAGTTTTCGGATTATACAGCCGATTTACTAATTTGCAAAAATATAACTTTTTTGCCAATAGATTTTTTTTTATGAATATTTAACGTAATTTTAGTCTGCAGCGTATCCCAAAATTGCAAAAACACTTAATAAAAGATTCATTCTCACCTTTTTCTCAGCTTCTTTGGCATAGGTTTCCTCATTTTTGCTCGGAACATAGAGCTCATAGAAATTTTTATTCCTGATGACAAATAAAGTGGATCCGATGATCATGGTAAGAATATCTTCAGGTTTGGGTGTAAAAGTAAAAACACCTGATGCAACACCTTTCTTAATGACTTCATCCAGTTTTTTCACGAATAGCTGATAGAAATCCAGCAGTTCATCTTTAAGATTCTCCGTATGACGAAGCTCCTGGGTTACAAAACCATGGAAATAATTATACTTGAAAAGCTGAGAAACGATGTACTTGATCATTTCCCGCAGCTGCATTTCAGGTTTACCTTCCTTGATGGTATCCGCAAATTCTGAAAAATTCTCTCTTGTTTTCAATACTCTGTACTGATAGAGATAAGACATCATTTTCTCTTTAGAACCGAAGTAATAAGAGATCATGGCGACGTTGATATTCGCTTTAGAACAAATATCTCTTACAGAAGTTCCCTCATATCCTTTCTTCGCGATAAGCTCTTCTGCAATATCCAGTATGTGAATCTGTTTTTCTGTAAATTTTTTTTTCATGAAGTGTACTTTGAGTAAAGTTAAGAAATTTTTAACACATTTATAAACGATCGTTTAATAATTTTAGATTAAATCTGAAATTGCTTACTTTTGAATATGGATTTTTTTGATTTTCATCATCATAAGAAATATATCAGAAACGGAATTTACAATCTGAACATAGAACAAATTCCTCCTGATTCTCCTTATTCTATCGGAATTCATCCCCAGGATATTGATGTTACCCATCTCGAACAACAGTTTTCATGGATGGAAGACACGATGTTTCAAAACTGTTTTGCTATCGGTGAATGTGGTTTGGATTCTTTGGTTTCTATTGATCAGAAAATCCAGGAAGAAGTTTTTTTAAGACAGATAAAGATGGCCAATGAAGTCGAAAAACCTTTGATCATTCATTGTGTCAGAAAATTTTATGAGGTCATTTCTTTGGGGAAGAAGGCCGAACAGCCCATGATCATTCATGGTTTTAATAAAAAACGTCAAATTGCAGAAGATCTTCTTGCCAATAATTTTTACCTGAGTTTTGGAAAAGCTGTTTTGTATAATTTATCTTTGCAGGATATTGTGAAAAACACTCCATTAAACAAATTCTTTTTAGAAACTGACAATGAAGACTTTAATATCGGAGAATTATACCTTAAAGTTTCGGAAATAAAAGAAATTTCTCTGGAGCAACTTAATGAACAAATTTTAGAAAATTTACATACAATAAAAAATGGATAAATACTGGCTGGAAAGGACTGAACTTTTGATAAAGGAAGATGGATTGGATAAGCTCATCAAGGCCAATGTGCTTGTGGTAGGCTTAGGAGGAGTAGGTTCTTTTGCCGCAGAATTTCTTGCCAGGGCCGGCGTAGGAAATATGACCATAGTGGATGGAGACACCGTAGATATTACAAATATCAACAGACAGCTTCCTGCCTTACATTCTACTGTTGGCAAACATAAAGTAGAGGTTGTAGCTGAAAGGCTGCTTGATATCAATCCACAACTTAATTTAATCAGGATCAATGAGTTTCTGAATCCTGAGAGAATGGATGAAATCCTTGATTCCGGAAAGTTTGATTATGTACTTGACTGTATTGACAGTGTAACGCCAAAAATCTGTTTAATAAAAGCTGCCAGAAGAAGAAAGATCAAGATTGTAAGTTCTATGGGAGCCGGAGGAAAAACAGACCCGAGCATGGTGATGGTAAGGGATATCAGTAAAACCCACAACTGTTTCCTTGCAAAGCAGGTAAGAAAAAGGCTTAAGAAAGAAAAAATCAATAAAGGAATCAGATGTGTGTTCTCCAATGAAATTCAAAAGGAGGAAAGCTTAAAAATGACTGACGGAAGCAATTTCAAAAAATCATTCTATGGCACCATTAGCTTTATTCCTGCAATTTTCGGATTGTATGCAGCCGCTGAAGTGATTAATCATTTAGTGAAAAAGATGAAAGATTAATGCAGAACTTCAAATATCCAAGAGCGGAAAAGCTCAAAAAAAACACGGAAATCAGTTTGCTTTTTGAGAAAGGCAAATGGAGAACGAGTGGAAATCTAAGGATCATTGTTCTGAAAGATAAACCTAACCTTCCGGTAGAAGCTGCAAGATTCGGAGTTTCTGTTTCAAAAAGATACTTTAAAAGAGCTGTGCACAGGAATCGCATCAAGAGGCTGCTGAGAGCATGTTACCGCCTGAATAAAGATCTTTTCAGGCAGGCCTTTGGAGAAAAATCTATGGCAATGCTGTTTTGGGTTTCTTCTGAGATGCCACCGAAATTCCAGGATGTGGAGGCACAGTTTATCAAGCTTTGTGAAGCTCAGAAAAAGTAATCATCTATTCCCATGAAATAATATAGAACTGTGAGGCATTTTCTTACAGTTCTTTTTTATTTCCCACAGATCGCACAGATTGTCACAGATAAGTATGAATAAAATATTTTTAACTCTACGCTAAATCACGAATTGCAAAGCTCGAGACTCGGATCACGTATCACTCACCCCAAACTCAGACATTAACATTACTTCAAATATCATATAGTTTTTGTATTTTTAGGGAAAACAATAAATCTGAAAATTAATATGTTAGACAATGTTCCCTATTTTTCTTATATAATCAGTGCTTTTATCGGTATTGGACTGGCGGCAGCTACAGGCTTCCGGGTATTCCTTCCCATGTTTGTTGTAAGTCTTGCTTCTTATTTTAACTGGATTCCGATGAATGAGCATTTTGAATGGCTTGCTGGTCTCCCTACGCTTATTACAACAGGAATAGCTACTGTTATTGAGATCCTCGCTTACTACATCCCTTTTGTTGATCATTTACTGGATACTGTTTCCATACCTATGGCAACTGTTGCTGGTTCCATATTATTTGCCAGTCAGTTTGCTGAACTTGGAACTTTTCCACAATGGGCACTGGCATTGATTGCCGGAGGAGGTACCGCTGCTACGATCAGCTCCGGATTTGCAGGAATAAGGGCTGCTTCTACTGCTACTACCGGAGGTTTGGGAAATTCCATGGTCGGCACAACGGAGACGGCAGGTGCCGGTATAATGTCTGTTCTTGCGATGGCAGCACCGGTTATCGCCGCAATACTTGCCATTATTACATTAATTATTGTTCTCGTATTCGGACGAAAGGCCTGGAAAAAAATAAGAAGCAGTAAAAGTACTTCTCAGAAATTATAAAATAAAAAGGTACTGTTTTTATCAGTACCTTTTTATTTTTTAGTTTTTACTTCTGAAGTCCTTGATATCCTGAATTTTGGATTCAAAATATTCTTTTTTCTCAGGATTCTTTTTGATTAATATTTCAAACGCTTTTATTGCCTTTGTGTAGAGTTTCTGTTCGAAATAAAGATTAGCTAATGTCTCCGTCATCAAATGCGAGATATCATCGTTCTTTTCTTTTACGACATAGGTACTTTCTTCCTTTAGCTGACTGATTCTGGGATTGTTCTCAATAAAGGTTTCAATAGCCTTTTCTTTGATTTCGGCTTTGTCCTTTACTGTTTCTTCTGTTCTGTCAATCTTAAGCCAGCTCTGCCATGTATTGATAAAACCCGGAACATTACTGTCTATTGATGATTGAGTGGTATTTTTCATAGTAACCTCCTGTACTTTTTCTACAGGTTCCTGTTTCTTTTCTTCAACCTTAAGGGTAGAAATATCGGTTCCAAAGAAAGAAACATTCATTACAGGAACATCTTCATTTACTGTTTCTGTTTCCGTTTTTTCTTCCTGAGCTGATTCAACCGGAGCAGAATGATCTTTTTCAACTTCAGAATTTTCTGCTATTGGTAAAGCTTCTTCCTGAGCAGTTTCTTCAATAATTTCATTTGTCTCACCTGATTTTGACTCCACGGTAGTCACTTCCGGCTCTGCAACAGTTGCAGCTTCTGTTTCCTGAGTTTTAATTTCAGGGGTTGATGCTTTTTCTGCTTTACTGATCAATGAATCGGGTAAATGAGATTCCACACTCATTGGCTTCCATGCAGTCTGCACTTCAGGTGTTTCCTGTAATTCTTCTTCTGCAATTTCTGATGTAACATCCTCGACAACAGACGGTTGGTTTTCAACAATTTCTACCTTTACAGGCTCTTCTTTTATTTCTTCAGGCCTTTCTTCACTGGTTGACCAGAAATGGAAACTTTGGGTATCAGCGAAGCTAATTTCATGATCTTCAGAAGCTTCCGGCTCGACTTTTTCTTCCTGAACAACAGGCTTAGCCTCCTTCATTTTCTTTTCAACTTCCTCAATAAGGCGTCTCATCTCTTCCTCATGTTTATTTACATTGGATTGAGATACTTCAGCTATTTCAGAAATCTCCTCGTTGTTGGCCTGGATTTTAACTTCCGGCATAAAAGATTCTGTTCCATGGAAGCTTACTTCCGCACCAGACAATTCCGCTGAAGGCGCTTCTTCATTACCATTTTCTTCTTCTTTTTCAAGAGAAATCTGATCTTCATCAATGATGGTTTCAGGTGTAAAGTTTTCTCCGGCGTTCTCTTCTGCTACAACTTGTATTTCTTCTTGCTGAACAGGTTCTTCCTCAGAAACAGTTTCCGTTTCATGTGCTGTTGATTCAGCTTTTACAGGTTCTTCTGCTACTGCCTCTTCAATATGTACTTCCGGCGCCAAAGAGGCTACTTCATGGAAGCTGACATTTTCTTCTTCCTCAATCTTTTCTTCCTCTTTTTCTGAAGAAATCTGCTCTTCGTGAATGATGGTTTCCGGTGTAAAGTTCTCTCCTCCATTTTCATCACTCTGAGCTAGTATTGATGCTGCTTCCTCTTGAACCGGTTCTTCAACTACAGTATCTGTCTTTTGTGTTACCAGAGTACCTGATTCAAGGGTAGATTCAATATCTATGGTCTCAGAATTTACTTCATCCAGGAAGTTTTCCTCTCCTTCAAATAAAATTCTGTTTCGTTCACCTTTTACATAAATAGGCTTCGCTTCCTGTGAGGTTGGTAATACACAAGTGTTTTCCTTTTCTTCCGATGGTTTTTCCAAAGAAATATCCTCTTCTCTTTTAATAGGGAAAGATTTTGCCTTTGGAGCTAATTGAGCAGGCTTTTCGATTGTTGCAGAAGGTTTCTTCTCTTCAACAATTTCCGGTTTGGGCTCTTGTTTGATCTTCCCGTTAATCAACTGATACAGAATTTTCTTATCAGTAGTATACGCAGCTGTTGTAGAAAGCTCTTTCTGATAGTTTTCTTTTTCGTACAGATGCACGCCATACAGGTGAAGTGCCCTGATATTCTGAATATAAGGAAAAGCGTGAATCTCTTCTTTCAAAAGACCAAGGTCTTCAGACTGAATATTTTTCGGATTTTTTATTAATTCTAAAACTCTCGGATTCATCTTACCAGTTCGCTACAATGTCGTTAAATATCTTGTTAATAATTCTATCTGTTACCAGTTTTACCTGCTGGTCTTCGATCTGACTTAAGGATACATCACTGTTGAAAGCGGCTTCATCAGAATACGTTCTGTCAAAACTTGCATCCGGATGGATTTTATTTTCATAATGTACCTTTACCGTAATCGTAAGTTTATTCTGTGCCTGTTGAATCACTCCACCAGAAGGGTTGGTCTGGGTATTGGAACTGATGGTGGTAGGCGTAATGGAATAGTCTGTAATTTCTCCTTCAATCAGGATATCCGGGTTTTCTTTCGTTCCCTTCAAAGTTGTTCTTTGAAGGAATCTGTTTTGTATTGCTGTAGAAAACTGTTGTGATAATGCAGGATTTACCAGCGGTGCATTATTGGGAAATTCATTGATCTGAACTGTTTTCTCATCTGTAAGAGACGATCCCGTAAAGCTGTAGCATGAATTTAAAACTCCCAGCAACGCAAAGAGCATTCCCGTGAATAATGATTGTTTCAGGCTTATATTTTTAATTTTAAAATCCATCTTTAAATCCGATTTCCGTAATTTCATCATACTCAATTTGTTGAATAGCATCTTCATAAGCAAAATAATTTGCTGTATATAAGAATGGTAAGGTAATAAAAATTCCTATCCCGCAGGCAATAATACCAATCTGAGCCAAAATACTTACTACCACTGAGAAAAGGAAGATTGACAATAGATTACCTTTGGTCATTATTTTTGAAATAGCCCAGGCTTCTTTTACTTCCCTGATGCCTTTAAGACTGATTAATGGTATGATATAAAAACCTTTTAATACAAAGTAATATATCGCGCCAATCAATAAAAACATATAGGGAAACACAAAAAATGCTACCATTGGATTAGGCTCATTACCCTCAGATAATGCACCTGATATTCCCAGCACAGCAAATAAAGGAATGTAAAGCAGTAAAACACCTCCGAAAACAATTAACTGCAGCATAAAATAAGGCATAAAATCTTTAAAATCAAAGATATCTCCGGGACTTGCCGGCTGGTTTCTGTTCAGTCTTTGAAGGTATTTGTATAAATTACCCATCGCTAATAATCCGCAGAACGGAATAATCGACATGATAAAGCACACTAAAAATGCTACAAAAATATTTCCGAAATCTTTCTTTAAAAGTTCGAAACCTTTATTAATATATTCTCCGAGTTTAAAATTGATCGGCTTAGGTGTTAAATTGACTTTCATTATTTATGTTGTGCTAATCTTCCAGGTTATATTGTTTTATTTTTCTGTATAAAGTTCTTTGTGAGATTCCCAGTTCATCTGCAGCTCTGTTTCTACGTCCCTTATGCTTCTCCAAAGCCTTGATAATCAAATCTTTTTCATTATTCTGAAGAGAAAGTGATTCCGGTCTGTTTTCTTCAATTTCGATATCTTCAATATCTTCATAGCTGTCATCAGGGTTTGAAATAATCGTAGGAGTCTGAACGGCCGGTGTATCATTATTATTTTCAAAATATAACATCGACCCGGAATTCACTTGTGACTGACTATCAGAAGTGTAAATTCTGTTGATCAGGTTTTTCTCATGATTGCTCAGATCTGCTGTACCTCTGTTCTTGATCAGTTCCGAAGTTAAGGATTTTAAATCATTAATATCGTTCCTCATATCGAACAGGATTTTATACATAATTTCCCTTTCGCTTCCGAAATCGTTTTGCTTGGGAGTACTTTGAGTATTTACGACCATTGGGAGATGGGTTTCCATCGGAATATACTCGGCAAGTTTTTCTGCAGTGATATTTCTGTTTCTTTCCACAACAGTCATCTGCTCTACTAAGTTTCTTAGCTGGCGGACGTTCCCCGGGAAAGAATAACTTTCTATATAGTGAACAGCACTCTGCTCCAGCTCCAGCTCCGGCATTCTGTATTTTTCAGCAAAATCTATTGCAAATTTTCTGAATAACAAATGGATATCTCCTTTTCTTTCTCTCAAAGGCGGCATATCAATCTGAACGGTATTCAAACGGTAATACAAATCCTCACGGAACCTTCCGTCATGGATGGCTTTCATCATATTAACGTTGGTAGCGGCCACAATTCTCACATTGGTTTTCTGTACCTGTGAAGAACCTACTTTCATAAATTCACCACTTTCCAGCACTCTTAAAAGACGTACCTGAGTCTGCAGGGGAAGTTCTCCTACCTCATCCAAAAAGATGGTTCCGCCGTCTGCCACTTCAAAATATCCTTTTCTTGTAGCTGTAGCTCCTGTAAAAGCTCCTTTTTCGTGCCCGAATAGCTCAGAGTCTATGGTTCCTTCCGGAATGGCTCCACAGTTTACCACGATATAAGGCTGATGTTTTCTTCTGGATTCTGAATGAATGATTTTCGGAATAAATTCTTTTCCCACCCCACTTTCTCCAATCACAAGTACAGAGATATCTGTGGGTGCAACCTGGATAGATTTTTCCAGGGCACGATTGAGTGCAGGAAAGTTTCCGATAATTCCGAAACGGTTTTTTATGTTTTGTAGCTCGTTGCTCATAAGTAAATTTTTGATTATTGATTGAATGTTAATCTTCTACAGCACTTCAACCTGTTGTGTGTAGACCTTGTTAAATTGATGAGTGTAGACAGCTTTCATGGTCTTTTCTTCATCATACGTTTGCAGGGCTAACATGTTTAAATCCAAATAATCTTTGTTTCTGATCTTAGAAACTTTACTTTTAAAGTATGTATTCTCAGCAAAGTCGTACCCTTTGCTTTGTTTTTCAAAATTTTCCAGGGCTTTGTCATATCTTCCCAGCTCAAGATAGGTAACACCCAGCTGATAATGATCAAACATTCCCTTCGCATAACCTCTGGCAGCCAGAAGCCTTTCTATAATCCCAGCCGCTTTTTCTTTCTGTCCTGAAGCACTGTAGGATATCGCTCTTACTACATCTGCATTATAGTCTCCGTTTTGAGACCTTCCTAAGCCTCCGGGCTTATATTTTTTTAAACCTTCTAAATCCTGAATTGCACTTCTATAGCCTCTCAGAAACTGAAACTTTGTCCAGCCTCTGTAACCAGGGTGCATCCCGGGATCTAAGGCAACGGCTTTATCAATTAAAATCTTCCAGGTTACAAAATCTCCGTTTTTAAGATATGGAACGGCTTTTTCCATATAAGCATGGGAAAAATCCGGACACAATTCAACGGCTTTATTAAAACCTTCCTGAGATTCTGCGAAACTTTGTAAATCTGAAGCCCAGTTGTATAACTCACACGCTTTTTTGCAGTTCTCACCCTCTACTGCATTACAGTTGACCTGTGCAATAGTATTGGTGTAAACGATAAGTAACAAAAAGCTAAGGTAATACCTCTGAAACTTTTCCATTTTCAATTTTATAGGTTAAATCCTGATAATCATCTACTTTTAAACCTTTTATCTCTCCCGGCATCCAGCCCTCGAGTGATTTTGTAAACTGCGTAACAATTTACTAAAAATCTTACGGTAATATACCCGTTGATTTTTTCAGAATATATATTTTTCTTTTAAGTTTTTCAGGGATAGCATCTTTTCGCTTGTCTGGCCAAATTCCTTTGAACCCTGAACTTAATTTTATTCAACTGTTCTCCCTAAAAGTGTGCCTTGCGTATTGTCATACACAAAAACGTTCACAATGTCACCTATTTTCTGTCCTTCCAGTTTATCGAAGACACATACGGCATTCTGAGAGTTTCTTCCTTTCCACTGGTTTTTATTTTTCTTGGAAATTCCTTCAATCAGAATCTGATGCTCTCTTCCAACATACGATTTCATTCTTTGTTTTGAAAGCTCTCCCTGAAGGGCAATAACCTCAGCAAGACGTCTCTGCTTCACATCAGCCGGAATATTATCTTCCATTTTCTTGTGAGCAGGGGTTCCCGGCCTTTCTGAGTACGCAAACATATAACCGTAGTCATATTCCACTTCTCTCATCAGACTCAAGGTATCCTGGTGATCTTCTTCTGTTTCATTACAGAATCCTACGATCATATCCTGTGAAAATGCTACTTCCGGAACAATTTCCTTCGCTTTTCTGATCAGATCAAGATATTCTTCACGGGTATGCTGTCTGTTCATTGCTTCCAGCATATTATTACTTCCGCTTTGTACAGGAAGATGTACATATTTACAGATGTTGTCATGTTTTGCCATCATTCTGAATACGTCCAGACTCATATCCTGAGGGTTGGAAGTAGAGAATCTGATTCTCAATCCAGGAACAGCTTTAGCCACTAAATCAAGAAGTTGAGCAAAATTTACGGCTGTTGCTTTCTGCATTTCAGAGGCTTTGGCAAAATCTTTTTTAGGACCTCCTCCATACCAAAGGTAAGAGTCTACGTTTTGTCCTAAAAGGGTAATTTCTTTATATCCGTTATTGGCAAGATCTTTACATTCTTCAATAATAGAGTGTGGATCACGGCTTCTTTCTCTTCCTCTGGTAAATGGAACCACACAGAATGTACACATATTATCACAACCTCTTGTAATGGTAACAAAAGCGGTAACACCGTTTCCTCCTAAACGGACAGGATTGATATCGGCATACGTCTCTTCTTTGGAAAGAATAACGTTGATGGCATCTCTCCCATCATCGGTTTCTTTCAAAAGGTTTGGTAAGTCTCTGTAGGCATCCGGACCTACAACAAGATCCACCAACTGTTCTTCTTCCAAGAACTTGGTTTTCAGCCTCTCCGCCATACATCCCAGAACACCAACCGTCATATTCGGTCTTTCCTTTTTAAGATTTTTGAACTGAGAAAGACGCATTCTTACGGTCTGTTCCGCTTTTTCGCGGATGGAGCATGTATTTAAAAGAATCAGGTCGGCTTCTTCAACTTTCATCGTTGTATTATAGCCCTGTTCATTAAGAATGGATGCAACAATCTCAGAGTCAGAGAAATTCATCTGACAGCCATAGCTTTCTAAAAACAGTTTTTTAGAGTTCTCCGGTCTTTCTGCAATAGCAAAAGCTTCGCCCTGTTTTGTTTCGTCTATATATTTTTCCTGCACGATAATCGATTTAAGGTTCGTAATTTAAAATTACGAACGAATAAGTTTGCAAAGATACAAAATATTGTGACAGAATGTCAGCGCTATTATTTTAACAAAATCATAAATTGAAAAAGTGTTGGAATTCTCTCATTGAGCCTCCCATTACTTTAATTTTGAAAAAGAAAACTAATAATCCTAATCGATATCTGCAGACATTGAAGAGAAGTTCATTTTAACTTTAATCTGTGAGGCTACTGGCTTCCCGTTACAAGACGCCGGAATCCAGTTTTTCTTTATCCTTCTTACAACGTACTGCATATCATCAAAGAAAACTTCGCTGTTAGCCACCTTAGGCATTCCTTTCACATCCGTTACTTTTCCCTTTTCATCAAGCACTAAGGTAAAGGTAAAATCTCCAGTCAAAGCATAGAAATCAGAATTCAGGTACGCATACATATATCGGTTCAGGATATCTTTGTAGGCTGCAACACCTCCTTCAAAAGCAGCGGGTTTAAAATCATTACATTTTACAGCAACCTGCATAAAGGGTTCTTTAATATCTATTTTTAAAAGATTTTTATTACTCTCTCTGATAAAAGAATCATCCCTTTCTTCCTGATCCTGCGCCAGTGAAAAATTCATTGCACATAAAGCCAAAAATAAAAATATAGTTCTCATGCTTGTTTCCTAATAATAAACAAAGGTAAATATTTAGCTTATGTATAAAAAAGAAAAACTTCACGCAAAGCATGAAGTTTTATATATAGTTTCTGAATATCAGACAACTGTCTGATTATTTCTTTTCTTATTATAGCAGGCCTTTGATATGTTTATAATTGGTCTTCACCGTTTCAAAAACCTCATCCATTTTACCGCCAAGCATAAGCTGAGCCATAGACTTTGTCATTCCCATAATCTGATCAAATTCAACCTTCGGAGGAAGAGCCAGCGCATTGGGATTCGTAAAAATATTCAGAAGATAAGGTCCTTTGTAATCCAGGCATTCTTTGATAGCGCTTTCCACATCTTCGGGAAGATGGACATTTTTTCCCGGATATCCCATGGCATGCGCGATCATGGCAAAATCAGGATTAATCATGTCTGTCTCATTGTCGGGCATTCCGCCAACTTCCATCTCCAGCTTTACCATTCCCAGGGTTCTGTTATTGAAAACAATTAATTTGATTGGTAATTTATACTGAAAAATAGTAGCCATATCCCCTAAAAGCATAGACAATCCTCCGTCTCCACATAGAGCAATTACCTGTTTCTCAGGATGCGCTAAAGCTGCCCCGATAGCCATTGGCATCGCATTCGCCATTGATCCGTGGTTAAACGATCCCAGCATTTTCCTTTCGCCTGTTCCTGTAATAAATCTTGCTCCCCAAACGCAGCACATTCCTGTATCTACGGTAAAAATAGCATCATGTTTAGCAAGTTTGTCTAAAGTGTGGGCCACATATTCCGGCTGAATTGCATTCTCTTTTCCAGAATCTTTAACATACTCCAACTGGTTTTCTTTCACTTTATCGTAAAACGCCAGCTGTTCATTCAGAAAATGAACATCCGTTTTTTCGTCAAGTAACGGCAATAATGCTTTGATGGTTTCTTTGACATCTCCGGCAAGTCCTAGCTCGAGTTTTGCTCTTCTTCCCAATCTTTCAGGACTTTCATCAATCTGGACGATTTTATTTTTTAAAGGCATAAATTTCTGATAAGGAAAATCCGTCCCCAGAAGAATGACGAGATCAGCTTCATGCATAGCGTGATAGGCTGAAGGAAATCCTAACAGACCTGTAAGTCCCACTTCATTTGGATTATTGGGCTGAATAGCCATTTTCCCGCGGAATGAATATCCTACAGGTGCCTTTAATAGCGTTGACAAAGCGATCACTTCATCGCGTGCTTCAGCAGCACCTATCCCACAGTACAGGGTTACTTTTTTGCTTTTATTCACCAGTTCCGACAAACTTTTCAGCTCATCATCCGATGGTCTTATCACAGGATTGGTTTTAAAGATTTGGGTGGAAGTAGAGCCTTCTTCCGCATCCAGCTCAGAAACATCTCCCGGCAGACCTATGACCGCAACTCCTTTTTTGGATATAGCATGCTGAATGGCGGTCTGCACGGTTCTCTGTACCTGTTCAGGTCTTGTAATCATTTGATTATAATAGCTGCAGTCATCAAACAGCTTTATTGTATTGGTTTCCTGAAAGTAATCCATGCCCATTTCATCACTGGGAATGGTGGAAGCAATCACCAGCATAGGAACATGAGAGCGATGAGCTTCATACACTCCATTGATCAAATGAACGTGTCCGGGGCCGCAGCTTCCGGCACAAACTGCCAAACCATCAAGCTCAGCCTCTGCCGCTGCGGCATAAGCCCCTACTTCTTCGTGTCTTACATGAATCCACTGGATACTGCTTTTTTTAACGGCAATATTCAGATGATTGAGACTGTCGCCGGTTACTGCATAAATTCTTTTCACATTGGCATTTTCGAGCATTTCAACAATCTGCTCTGCTATGTTTTTTGCCATAATTGGTCTGTTTTGGTGGTTATTTTTTGGTGAAAATAGTATTTGAGAAGAAGAAAATCTTCCTATCTCTATCAAATTTAACTAATAAAGTTGAGACTCCATCCCTAACTCGATGTTAAAAAATTGTAATTTAAATTTTGATTCTATTGAAACCTCACGGGTTTTGAAAACCCGTGAGGTTTCATTTCCATGTAAAACAAAACAGCCACCAAAAAGGCAGCTGCTTATATCATATGTTTCGGATTTTACATTACTATTTCAATCTGATTTCTCAACAAATCTTCAAATTCATCTCTTTTACGGATCAAATGAGCTTTTCCGTCTAAGAATAATACTTCAGCAGGCTTTAATCTTGAATTGAAGTTCGAACTCATTTCAAAACCGTAAGCTCCTGCATTATGGAAAGCAAGAATATCTCCTTCTCTTACCTCGTTCAGTTTTCTGTCCCATGCGAACGTATCTGTTTCGCAGATATTTCCTACTACCGTATAAATTCTTTCTGCACCTTTTGGATTGGACAGGTTTTCAATCATATGGTAAGAATCATAGAACATTGGGCGGATCAGGTGATTAAATCCGGAATTAACTCCAACAAAAACAGTAGCTGTTGTCTGCTTGATCACATTAGCTTTCACTAATAAATACCCGCTTTTTCCTACTAAGAATTTTCCAGGCTCAAACCATAATTCGAATTTTTTTCCTGTAGATTTTGAAAATTCAGAAATTACTTTCTCTACTTTTTTACCTAATGTTTTCACATCAGTTTCTTCTTCACTGTCCTGGTAAGGGATTTTGAATCCGCTTCCCATATCCAGATATTTAAGGTTCGGGAAATGCTCAGAAAGTTCCAGCATAATCTCCAAAGCCTGAAGGAATACATCCGGATCTTTTATTTCACTTCCCGTATGCATGTGAAGACCTTCAACATTAAGGTTGGTACTCTTCATCACTCTTTCGATGTGACGAACCTGGTGAATAGAAATCCCGAATTTACTGTCAATGTGCCCAGTTGAAATCTTATAGTTACCTCCTGCAAAAATATGCGGATTGATTCTTACTAAAATCGGATAGGTATTTCCGTATTTATTCCCGAATTGCTCAAGAATAGAAATGTTATCAATGTTAATATGAACTCCAAAAGTCATTGCTTCCTCTATTTCAGCAAGGTCAACACAGTTGGGTGTAAATAATATCTTTTCTTTCGAAAATCCTGCCTTTAATCCCAGCTTAACTTCGTTGATAGATACACAATCCAAAGATGCACCCAAATTCTTGACATACTTAAGAATATTGATATTGGTCAAGGCCTTCGCTGCGTAGAAGAACTTAGTATGTTTTAAAAATGAAGAGGTAAGTTTTTCGTATTGAATTTTGATGGATTCAGCATCATAAACATACACCGGTGTGCCAAACTCATTGGCAATCTTTAATAATTCTTTTGAATTCATAATTTCATTTTAACATAAAAAAAGGCAGATTCTTCGAAAAAGAGCCTGCCACATTGATTATTTTTTTATGCAAGACAACTCTTTTAAATATTCCAAACCTTAGAGAACTTTACAGTTCCCTTTTTTCCAGTTTTATTTTGTTTAAAATTTTGCATTGCTACTATTTATTTTTTGCAAAAATACTATTTATTTTTTGATTTCAGGAAAATTGATTTGAATTGTATTCTCCTCAGAATAAACTTATAACATGAAGACACTCTATCACTTCGGCAGTGGTAATGTCTCAAAATCCGCTCGAAGAAGTGCCAGCTGCAGTTCGTTATTCAAATCTGTAGAAGACAGCGGAAGGTCAATTTTCAGTTTAGCCAGCTTACTCAGCGTCTGAATCTGTGTAAACAATTCATAGAAACCAAAGGAGACCACTTTTCCGTTTTCTATAATTAAAAACAGTTTTTCTCCTAATTTTCTTCCCGGCCCGAGCCAAAGTTCATTTCTTTTTCTGAATTCAATTTTTTGTTTCAAGACAGAAAAATCTTTAAATTCTTCCTGAGAACCAATAAATTGAACAGCTTTTGTTCCCTGGGTAAATGACCTGAATTTCAAGACCGGCTTCTCAGTTTTATTAAGCTTATTTTTCTCAACTACATATTTATTATTCCTGAAATATAATCCGAAAGGTAAGACCTCTTTCTTTTTAATATTTTTGGAATTAAGGATCAGTTTGGCAATAATATCTGTTCCTGTAAGCTCAAAATTAATCTGTTCAACATCTTTCTGGATCTTCTCCCATTTTTTTGATTTCGAATTGAAAACTTTTTTGGAAAATTTGTTGATATCCTGAACGTAATCAGAAAACATAATACGTCCCGCTTCATCCTGAAAATACACAAAGCCTTTGTCATTAGGAAGATCCTGCGTAAGTTCTTTGATCTTGTTGATATACGTTTTGGCATTAGACTCATCGTGTTGCTTCTGAATAATCTCATTTTCAATATCTTTTGAGATCAGAAGTTTGAAAAGTTCTAATGTAGCTCTTGCATCGCCTTCCGCCCTGTGATGGTTGGTCAATGGAATACCCAATGATTTTACCAGTTTTCCCAAGGAATAACTTACTTCATCAGGAATCAGTTTTTTTGCTAACGGAATTGTATCTAAAGTATTGATTTTAAAATCATAACCAAGCCTTTTGAATGACTGGCGAAGCATTCTGTAATCAAAATCAATATTATGACCTACCAAAGTTGTATTCTGAGTAATTTCTATCACTCTTTTGGCAATTTCATGAAATTTCGGAGCAGTCTTGACCATTTTTGGGGTAATACTGGTCAACTTTTGTACAAAAGGAGTAATATCACCTTCGGGGTTTACAAGGGATATAAACTGATCTGTAATTTTCTGACCGTCATATCTGTAGATGGCGATATCTATAATGCATTCATTTCTATAACCTGCACCATTACTTTCTATATCTATAATTGAATACATGAATGTGTGTTAACTGCTGTTTTTCTAGTTTACTATTTAGACCTGCTTTTATTCCCCAATAAAATAAGGCTCTGTTTTACTGTTATGTAAAGATAACCTGCTAAAATAACAAAAAATATATCAAAACACAGCAGGTTAGCTTTCAAAATTATCTTCTTCTGCCTCCCAGCCCGAACATTCCGAGAATAGCTTTTGCTCCTTCCCTCATTAAAGTAGAGGTAAAGGTACGGCCAGCCTTACTCTGTAAAACCTGTTCGAACATTCCGGGTTCTTCTTTTACGGGTTTTGCCTTCTGTGCAGGTGCGGGGTTTTGTGCTGCCTGTTCCATCCTGGTGGTCAGCATTTCGTAGGCAGACTCTCTGTCTAATGCCTGCTCATATTTTGCTACCATTGCTGATCTGGAAGTAAGATCGGAGACTTCCGCCTCACTCAGAACATCCATTCTCGATTCGGGAGAAATCAGGTAAGTATGCACTAATGGTGTTGGTATCCCTTTTTCGTCCAGTGCTGTCACAAATGCTTCTCCAATTCCCAGATTCTGGATCAGGCTGGAAGCTTCGTAATATTCTGTGGTAGGATAATTTTCTACCGCTTTGGTAATTTCTTTTTTATCTTTTGCCGTAAATCCTCTTAGGGCATGCTGTATTTTTAGCCCTAATTGGGAAAGAACATTTTCTGGAACATCCCCGGGAATCTGGGTAATAAAATAAATTCCTACTCCTTTGGAACGGATCAGTTTCACCATTGTTTCGATCTGTGAAAGAAGCGCTTTGGAAGCTTCATCAAAAATCAGATGGGCTTCATCAATGAATAATACCAGCTTTGGTTTCCCACTGTCTCCTTCTTCCGGAAACGTCATATAAATTTCAGCAAAAAGCGAAAGCATAAACGTTGAGAAAAGCTGTGGTTTATTCTGAATATCTGCGACTCTTAAAATATTAACCACTCCTTTTCCATCCCTTGTTTCCAGTAAATCATGAACGTCAAAGCTTAATTCACCGAAAAATCCTGCTGCGCCCTGCTGCTCCAAAGCTACAATAGATCTTAAAATAGCTCCCAAAGATGCTGATGCAATGGATCCATAATTGGCTGCAAGCTCAGCTTTTCCCTGTGCATTATCGGTCACATACTGCAATACTTTCTTCAAGTCATTAAGATCAATCAAAGGAAGACCTTTATCATCACAATATTTGAAGACTATAGACATGATACTTTGCTGGGTATCATTCAATTCAAGGATTTTACTTAATAAAACAGGCCCAAATTCTGTAACAGTAGCTCTCAGTTTCACTCCTTTTCCTCCGGAAATACTCATCAATTCTACAGGAAAGCCTTGGGGATTATAAGGAAGCTGTGTCTTCGCATATCTTTCCTCAATGATAGGATTCATTTGTCCTGCTTCTGCAATCCCGGAAAAGTCTCCTTTAATATCCAGAACCAAAGACGGAATTCCTGCGTGAGAAAGCTGTTCTGCAAACACCTGTAACGTTTTTGTCTTACCGGTTCCGGTAGCTCCTGCAATAAGACCGTGGCGGTTAATCGTTTTCAGAGGAATGGTTACGTTTACTTCCGTAACAACTTCTCCATCCAACATCCCTTTTCCTAATATTATATGCTCTCCTTTTGGAGTGTATCTCGTGTTTAATTCTTCAATAAATTGTGTTTTGTCTGCCATTTGATCGCTTTTTTAACTTATAAATATAGAATTTTTTAGAAAAATTTGAGTAAATAAAATAATATAATGATTAAATTATATTCTAAGTTCCCTAAATTTATTTTCTAATTTAGCCTTGAGAACAACATATATACCACACATGATTTCATTAAAAAAAATTCTACTCGTTATTTTTGCTTTTTACTCCACCTTGTTTCTTGCTCAGAAAAGAAATGAACCTGTTAATTTACAGATTAAAGGCGATTACACCCACTTGCCGACATCAGCCGTTTTCCCTGTTTTATGGTCTGGCTTTCAAAGAGAAGAAATAGTATCTTATGATCTACAGAATAAGCACATTGTGGTAAGCTATGTACAAAAACACCGTAAAAAAAGTAAAACGGTCCTGACCTTCTATATTTATCCTAAAAAATTAGTTGACAACCAGCTTTTGAGAGATGAATTTTCCATATATGAAACGGTTCTGAATCAGAATTCCAATAAAAGTGTAGACTTAAAACCTATGTTTGGAAATATATCCAATGATAAGGTAAAAGTAAACTATATCTATTCAATTTTTGATCATTCAATGGGTGAACGTGATTTTTTCAAAGGTGTAAAATATACTGATAAGAAGTCACTCCTTTCTATTTATGAATGTGGAGGATGGGGCTTTAAAATCCGAGGATCAAGCGATGAAATGACCCATGATCAACTGTCTGAACTCAAAAACAAAGCTGAGACATATTTTGGTGTATTGGATATCGCTGCTAAAAAAACTCTTCCTGTTAGCCATACTCCGGATATCATCTTATCTCCTGTTATCAAAAGAGATTCCATGATGACTAATGCTGTGCTTGCTTCGGTGTATGCAAAAACAAAATGGCTGGGAGAAAATGCAGATAAAAAAGAACTTCTGACAGGCTTCAATGATATGAATATCGAGTCTGAAGTATATGCCATAGACAAAATGATAGAATTCTATAAAACTCATGAAACAAAGTGGCCGATGCACGAAGACACTAAAAAATATTTTGGTGAAATAATTAGATTAGCAGACAACGGAAAAATTAAAGATTACCTCTATGACAAGTACAAAAGACTGATCCGTTATGATGAGGGAGAAGCTAATAAAGAGGAATATCTCCAATTCAAAACAGAGAAGAACATTACAGAAAACACCAATGAAATTCTGTACAAAATATATTATCAGATAGAGTAAAATGAATGCTTTAAAGACATTGTTCCAGAAGCAGGACATGATATAAAACAGCATTTGCCAATTGACATTATGTAAGGCATTCTTTTTGCTAAAAAACAGCAGATACCAAACGTACGTTTAACAAAGTATTGAAAGAAACTATCAATGGAATTTAACATTTCATTTAGAATTGATCTAATACTTCGTATCTTTAACTCATTAAAAAAAAGACCCAATGAAAATTGAACAAATATATACGGGCTGTCTGGCTCAGGGTGCCTATTATATTGTATCAGAGAATGAAGCTGTCATTATTGATCCTTTAAGAGAAGTAAAACCTTATCTGGATCGTCTGGAAAAAGATAATGTCACTTTAAAATATATTTTTGAAACTCATTTCCATGCTGATTTCGTATCCGGACATTTGGATTTAAGCAAGAAAACAGGTGCTCCGATTGTATACGGACCTACTGCTGTTCCGGAATTTGACGCTATTATTGCTGAAGATAATCAGTTTTTTGAGATCGGAAAAGTGAAAATAAAGGTACTGCACACACCGGGACACACCATGGAAAGCAGTACTTACCTTTTAATAGACGAAAATGGTGTTGAAACTGCAATCTTCACAGGTGATACGTTGTTTCTGGGAGATGTAGGAAGACCGGATCTTGCCCAAAAGGCGACTAATCTTACCCAGGAGGATCTTGCGGGAATTCTATATGACAGTCTTCAGAGCAAAATCATGCCATTGGATGACAGCATCACTGTTTATCCGGCTCACGGCGCTGGTTCTGCCTGTGGAAAGAATATGCAGAAGGAAACTGTTGATATTCTGGGGAACCAGAAAAAAACCAATTATGCTCTTAACCAACCGGACAAAGAGTCTTTCATCAGAGAAGTTCTGGATGGTTTAACAGCTCCACCGAAATACTTCGGAATGAACGTCGCTTTAAATAAAGGTGGCTATGAAAGCCTTGATGTTGTAATGAACAAGGGACTACAGCCTGTTGAAGCGGAGGACTTTGAAGCTTTGGCTGAAGAAACTGGAGCATTAATTTTAGACACTAGAGGAGCTGCGGACTTCCATAAAGGATTTGTTCCCAACTCTATCAACATAGGACTGAAAGGAGATTTCGCCCCATGGGTAGGAACGCTTATTGTAGATGTAAAACACCCTTTATTATTAATTACTGATGAAGGTACTGAAGAGGAAGTGATCACCAGACTAAGCAGAGTAGGCTTTGATAATGTGATCGGATATCTTAAGGGAAGTTTTGAAGCATGGAAAAATGCAGGCAAGGAAACGGATGAGATCAAAAGAATTACTCCGGCTGAATTTGCAGAGCAGTTTACAGCAGATGCTACCGTAATTGATGTAAGAAAACTGACTGAGTATTCTGCAGAGCATATTGACAATGCATACAACAAACCGTTGGATACCATCAGTGACTGGGCGCGTACTATTGATGATTCTGAACATTTTTTCCTTCACTGTGCCGGCGGATACAGAAGCATGATTGCAGCAAGTATACTTAACTCACACGGAATCAGAAATTTCACTGAAATAGAAGGTGGTTTTAACGGGATCAAAAAAACGGAAAAACTGCCAACTACAGATTTCGTATGCCAATCTAAGACCCTGTAAGATCATGAAAATTCAGTTTTCCGGATTAATTTTAGTGTTAGCTTTTATGCTAAGTAGCTGTAAGACATCACCTACAACAGCAGTTCCTACTGCCAGCATTAAAGAAGTAGTCAACAGTTCCGAGGTAACGCTGGTAGATGTGAGGATTCCGGAGCAGTACGCTGCAGGAACAGCAAAAAATGCAATCAATATTCCTTTGGCAGAGATTCAAAACAACATAGAAACTTTAAAAGGAAAAAAAGTTGTTGTATTTTGCAATAAAGGAATTCAGGCAGATCAGGCTATGGAAATTCTGAAGAAAAATGGTGTGGAGGCTTATGATGGTACAACCTGGAAAAATGTAAAAGCGATTCAGGACGAAACAAGCAAAAAAGCAAACTAATAAAACCAAAACTATGTCACAAAAATTTCAGGAAATTATAGATTCCGAAAGACCTGTTCTGATAGATTTTTTCGCAACATGGTGCCAGCCCTGTAAAGTACAGTCTTCGGTATTGAATACGGTAAAGGAAAACATTGGCGAAGGGGCCAGAATTATAAAAGTAGATGTAGATCAATATCCGGCATTGGCCGCTCAATACGGAGTGCGCGGGGTTCCTACACTGGCCATTTTCAAAAAAGGAGAAATGCTATGGAAGGAAAGTGGTGTTCATGATGTGAATACCCTCACCCAACTTTTACAAGAATATGCTTAAAACTGTGATTTTTCACAGTTTTTTTTATAACTCCCACAGATCGCACGGATTTTCACAGATGTTTTTCTTTATATAGATTAAAAATCTGTGAAAATCTATAAAATCTGTGGGAAAATCCTAAAATTCAATAGAAAAAGAATCACGGTCATTCAAAAACTGGAAATGTTTTCTAAAGTCCTTCAATTCCTCCAGATACAGTTCTGCAAATACGAGATTTCCCTGTTTCTGAGAAATTTCTTTTCCGTCACCAAAAAAGCAGTGAGAACTTTCCTGATACAACAGATCATTTCCATCAGTTCCTATTCTGTTGAGACCAAATACAAAAGATAAATTTTCAATTGCTCTGGCTTTCAACAGATGCTCCCAGGCCCCTACTCTCTTCTCGGGCCAGTTGGCAACATATAAAATGGCATCATAATCATCATTATTGCGGGCAAAAACAGGAAAACGAAGATCATAACATACCTGAAGCAGGAAACGTATTCCTTTGTATTCAACGATTACTCTTTCTTTTCCCGGTGTGTAGACCTTATCTTCTCCGGAAAAAGAGAACAGGTGTCTTTTATCATAAAAGGAGATTTCGCCATCCGGCTTCACAAAATACATCCTGTTGTAGAAATTACCGTTTTGTTCTACCGGAGCACTCCCGCAGAATGCTGCATTTTTCTCTTTTGAGATCTTTTTCAAAAATTCCAGCGATTCATTATTCCTATCTGATACTTCGGAAGCATCCATACAGAAACCTGTTGAAAACATTTCAGGAAGAAGAAACAGATCTGCCTCCACATTCAGCAGTTCACTTTCTATATGTGCAAAATTCTCAGTTTTTTTTTTCCAGATGATATCTAAATTAAGCCCTGCAACTTTCATCTTTTATTCTTTTAATTATTTCAAATATGAAGTATAAAAATACAGCTTTTATCTTTACAAAAGGAGAATTAAATGGTTGAAAAAGTAGTTTTTCATACAAAAATCGGGTACTTTTTCTTAATAATGTATTAAAGTCAACCATTTTTATATTATTGCTATTCTTTCGGTTTCATTTTTGATAGAAATATTTTTTATTATTATCCTTAAAATTAAAAATTTATGAAGAAATTGTTTTTTATGGTGGCGATCTTCTTTTTTGGTGCTATGGCTAATGCTCAGGCCTGGACGGGAAAGGGAGATCAGAAAATACAACTGGGGCTGAGCGCCTGGGGATATGGAACCGGAGTAACGGGAACTTATGACTATGGACTCAACAAACTTATTTCAGTGGGTGCCGGGATCAATGGGTATTTTGACAATTACAAAGACAACGATAAGGATAATCGTGTTTTTGTTTTCGGAAGACTGAACTTTCATTTGCAGGAAGCCCTGAATCTTCCTTCAAAATGGGATATTTACCCAGGTGTAGACCTTGGAGTGCTTGGAAGAGACTTTGGAGTAGGCGCTCACATCGGAGCACGTTATTTCTTCACAGAGAAAATTGGGGTTTTTGCAGAAGTAGGTAACAATGGCAGTCTTGGCGTTTCTTTCAATTTATAATCAAATCGTCTTTAAATATGACAAAGCTTCTCGTTTCGGGGAGCTTTTTTATTTGGCATAGTTTTGATAATTGTTACCTTTGCAAATTAAAATCTAAAATTTATTAATGGAAATAGCAATCAAACTTTTTCAGTTCATTCTGAGCATCTCTATACTTGTGCTTCTTCATGAGCTTGGGCATTTTTTACCGGCAATATGGTTCAAGACCAGAGCAGAGAAGTTTTTCCTGTTTTTTGATCCTTACTTCTCCATATTCTCCATGAAGAAAATCAACGGAAAATGGCAGTATAAATTTTTATCCAAGAATCTGCCGGATTCTGAAGTAATAGAGGTTAACGGAAAGAAGGAAGAAGTTCCTATCGACATATCAAAACTTCCGGACAACGACTGGAGAAAACACCCTGAACAAACAAAATACGGAATCGGCTGGCTTCCTTTTGGAGGATACGTGAAGATTGCAGGAATGGTGGACGAAAGTATGGATACTGCCCAGATGAAAAAACCGGCAGAACCTTGGGAGTTCAGATCAAAACCAGCGTGGCAGAGGCTTATCATTATGCTGGGGGGAGTTACCGTTAACTTTTTTCTTGCGTGGTTAATCTACAGCTGTTTATCATTCTTCAACGGAGAAACTTATACAGATATTACAAAATTTAAAAATGGTATTGAAGCCACTTCTGCAGGAAAGAAAATGGGTTTCCAGAATGGTGACAAAATCATTAGTGTAGACGGAAAACCGGCAGAAAGACTTGAAAATACTTCCATCAATATTCTTTTGGGAGATCATGTTACCGTAAACAGAAACGGACAGGAAGTTACTTTCCCTGTCAATGCAGACGGTGTTGCAGATGTTCTTAAGCAGAAAGAAGCAAAACTATACATCTCTCCAAGGGTATCTATGGTTATTGATTCGTTGGCTACTCCTTCTTCCCAGGCATCCGGACTGGCAAAAGGTGATAAAATTGTAGGAATCAACGGTAAGAAAGCGGCATTCTTTGATGAAGTAAGCACTCTTTTAAGTGAAAATAAAGGAAAAACAGTTTCTGTGGATGTTGAAAGAAACGGAGCTGTAGAGACATTACCTGCTGTTTCTGTGGACAAAAACGGAAAACTGGGGATCGCCATCGATACCAAAAGCATAGCAAAAGATATTGTAACGAATAAAAAGTATTCTTTCGGAGAAGCTATTCCAAGAGGATTCACAAGAACTATTGAAGCATTAACGACTCAGGTAAAGCAGTTCAAAATCATGTTCAATTCTAAAGTTCAGGGGTATAAGAACGTCGGAGGGCCTATTGCTATTGTAAAAAATATGCCTGTGGATAAAGATGCGGATGGAAGCGTTAAAATCAACTGGGTGGCTTTCTGGAGCTTTACAGCGATGTTCTCTGTATGGCTGGCATTCCTGAACCTTATTCCTATTCCTGGACTTGATGGTGGGCACGTTTTATTTACTTTATATGAAATTATTGTAGGAAAACCTGTTCCTCAGAAAGTTTTGGAAAACGCCCAGATGATCGGAGTTATCTTCCTGTTAGGTTTGATGTTACTGATCTTTGGAAGCGACATCTTCAAAGTATTTATGGGTAAATTATAATTTTTTTTAAATTTTTCTTAAAAATATTTGTAGGGTATAAATATTCGTCCTATATTTGCACCACTTAAAACAAAGGACATTCCTCCTTAGCTCAGTTGGTTAGAGCATCTGACTGTTAATCAGAGGGTCGCTGGTTCGAGCCCAGCAGGAGGAGCAAAAAAGACTTACAGAAATGTGAGTCTTTTTTTGTGCCTTAATCTGACGAATTGTACAACTGTACTATACAATAACCATGTGCAACTTACTTTCTGTTTCAACGAATATTATTCAGTTTTCCAGATGTTTCATGTAACTATTTCCGTAATAATTCGACTATTATTGGAAGAGTTATTCAAACTGAGAAAATTTTCTTCAGATGAGTATTTCTCTGCAACAACAAAGAATAATAAAATCAATATATCGTATTGCATAAATACCCCATTCTACCATGAAGAAAACTATTATTTCGTTATTAACAGCATTTTCTATTGCAGGGATTTCGGCACAGGAAAAGTCTTATTTTTTATCAGGTCCCTCATTAAGTCCGGATGGAAAAACAGCTTATTTTGCATATGACGGCGATATCTGGAAAGCAGACTCTAATGGAGGAAATGCTTCAAGAATTACCGCCCTGGATGGAGAAGAGATCAATCCCCGTCTTTCCCCGGATGGAAAATGGCTTGCATTCAGTTCTAATCAATATGGAAATTATGATGTGTATGTAATGCCTGCAGGAGGTGGAACCATCAAGCAGTTAACCTTCCATACCGGAAGGGATGAAATGGAAAGCTGGGCGTGGGACAGCAAAACGATTTATTTTACTTCCAACAGAAATAATAATTTCGGCAGCTTTAAAACTACAATTGAGGGAAAAACCCCACAAAAGCTTTTCAACAATTATTTTAACAACACCAATGGTCTTGTCGAAAGTCCTTCAGGAGAATATCTTTTCACAAGTTCTTCGGAAAGCGCCCATCAGGTACAGCGTAAGCGTTATAAAGGAGAAAATAATCCTGATATTCTGGGGTACAACCCAAAAAACAATTCTTTCAAACAGTACACCAACTATGAAGGGAAAGATTTCAACCCAAGTGTAGATAAAAATGGTATTATCTATTTTATTTCTGATGAGAATAATGGAGAATACAATCTTTATAAAATCGAAAATGGTAAAAAAACTGCTTTAACGCAATTTGATACTTCTATTAAAAAGCCTTTTGTCTCAGCAGACGGATCTAAAGTTATTTTTGAGAAGGATTACCAGCTTTATACTTATGATGTAGCCTCAAAAAACACAACTCCTCTCAACATCAGCCTGAATACCAACAAAACATTGGAAAAAGCTCAGAATTTCAATGTGGAAAATAATATTTCCTATTATGACGTATCTCCGGACGGTAAAAAAATGGCATTCATAAGCCGTGGAATCATATTCGTTTCTGATATTGAAGGAAAATTTGCCCAGCAGGTTTCTGATGGAAAAGAACGCGCCATGGAAGTGAAATGGCTGAAAGATAACCGTACTCTTCTTTACAACCAGACTTATAACGGCTATCAGAACTGGTTTACTATTCCGGCCGATGGAAAAGGCAAGCCGAAGCAATTAACGGAAGATTCAAGAAATAACCGCAGCATCACACTCAATAGTGATCTTTCAAAAGCAGTGTATTTAAGCGGAAGAGATGAAGTACGATTATTGGATTTAAAAAGTTTTACATCTACAACTATTGTAAAAGACGAGATTTGGGCATTCCAAAACTCAAGGCCTTCTTTCTCCCCTAATAACGAATATGTATTATTCTCGGCAAAAAGAAACTTCGAGCTCGATATTTTCATCTATAACATCAAAAAAGGACAGACTTTAAACCTTACCAATACAGGCGTTTCTGAAGAAGATCCCGTGTGGTCTCCGAACGGAAAATATATTTATTTCGCCAGCGACAGGACCAATCCGTCTTATCCATTAGGCATGCAGAAATCCAACATTTACCGTATGGCTTTAGATTGGTTTGACGAGCCATTTAAGTCTGAAAAATTCGACAATCTCTTCACTGAAGAAAAGAAGGAGGAAAAATCTTCAGATAAAGAAAAAGACAAGAAGGATAAGAAAGAGGAAGACAAGGATAAAAAGGAAGAAAAAGAGCCGGTAATCAAAGAACTAAAGGTTAATCCTGATGATACCCTGGACAGAATTGAACTGGTTACCGACCGATATGGATACCAGGATGATCCAGCTGTTTTCGCTGATGATAAAAAAGAAATTCTTCTTTTCAATTCTAATCAGGACAATGGAAAAAGACAGCTGTTCAAAAAGGTATTCACAGATTTTGAACCTGCCAAATCTGAAAAAGTTTTCGAAAAAGCAGCTTATTATGTAACCAAAAATGATAAAAACCTGTTTGCCCTGATAGAAGGTAATATTTACAAAACAACTGTAGCGGCATTAAAGCCTGAAAAGATCAACATCCAATATAGTTTTGATAAAGATCTGGCATCAGAATTTACCCAGATGTACGCTGAAGCATGGACAGGTGTGGAAGAAAATTTCTACGATGAAAAGTTCCATGGTATCGACTGGAAAGCTAAAAAGGAGCAATATGCCAAGTATCTTCCGTATGTTCATAACAGGAATGACCTCAGAATATTATTGAATGATCTTTTAGGAGAGCTTAATTCTTCACACACCGGATTTTCTTCTACCGGAAAGGAAGAAACCATGTTCCTGAACTATTTTACGAACGAAACAGGAATTATCTTCAAAAAAGACCAGCCCTACACGGTAGAAAGCATTCTGAGAAAATCCCCTGCTTACCGTTCCGGCGTTGATATCAAACCTGGAGACCAACTGACTTCTGTAAACGGGAAAAAGATTGATCTTAACGAAAATATAGAAACGTATTTCACAAGCCCTAAAAAACAGGATGAGCTGGTTCTTACCTTTAATCGTGATGGTAAAACGGTAACTACCAAAGTACATCCGATTTCTAATGGAGAATTAAAAGGCTTGCTTTACGACGATTGGATCTACAATAATCATCAGCGTGTAGATAAGCTTAGCAACAACCGTATTGCCTACTCCTGCATGAAAAACATGTCTACTGATGAGCTGGATCATTTTCTTCTGGACATGGTAGAACAGGAAAACAGAAAAGATGCTGTCATTCTTGACTTACGTTACAATACCGGTGGAAATGTGCATGATAAAGTATTGAATTTCCTTTCTCAAAGACCTTATTTACAATGGAAATACCGTGAAGGAAAAATAACAACCCAACCCAACTTTGCTCCTTCCGGAAAACCTATCGTCCTTTTGATTAATGAAGCTTCATTGAGTGATGCCGAAATGACTGCAGCCGGGTTCAAAGCACTGAAACTGGGGAAAATCATCGGTCAGGATACTTACAGATGGATTATTTTCACTTCAGCCAAAGGATTGGTAGACGGATCTTCTTACAGACTTCCTGCATGGGGAACCTACACATTGGACGGACAAAATCTTGAGAAAACAGGTGTAAAACCAGACATTTATGTTAAAAACACCTTTATGGATCGTCTTCAGAACAATGATCCTCAGCTGGAAAGAGCTGTTCAGGAAATACTAAAAGATTTAAAGAAGTAAAAATTTCAGAACAATAAAAAATAAAAAAGACTTACATTGCTGTAGGTCTTTTTTATTTCTTTTAAAAAAAACAGGTCTAAAAATTCCATTGCTTACAGCTTAGAATTTATACCATTCCGAATAACGTCTGCCCATCGCAAAAAATATTTAAAATTTAATTTATTGAAAAATAAATCAATAGCTTCTTTCGATGAATATTCAAGAATAAAAACTTGCTTGGTATGGATATTCATACTATATTTGCACCACTTAAAACAAAGGAAATTCCTCCTTAGCTCAGTTGGTTAGAGCATCTGACTGTTAATCAGAGGGTCGCTGGTTCGAGCCCAGCAGGAGGAGCAAAAAAGACTTACATTTCTGTAAGTCTTTTTTCATTTTATAAGTTCCACAAAAAAACACCGAAATGATCTTAAAAATTTTCACTTTCACGTTGTTTTAACGCTCTGATTATTATATTTTAAGCATAAAAAATTCCCGGTTAATTTTTAATCAACAGATATATTATTTTCGCTACTTTTGTCGTTTTATAGGATAGAATAAAAATATTTTATTTTTTTACCTGTTTTTTAATTAAACTGCATGCTTTTTGTTTATGCTAAATGCCTGAAGAAACAAATGATGTTAAACAATAACTCCCAAAAACACTATCTTTTATTTTTTTTCCTGATTCTCGCCGGTTCCGTATGTGCTCAAAACACGGCCAGCGGCAAGGTGGTTGACGAAAAGAACAATAAAGAACTGAATAACGTTGATATTTTTATCAACAATGATAAAACACCTGCCTTAACGACAACTTCGGGCAGTTTCATTGTTCAGTCAGACAGCATCATTCATCAGTTAAGATTTTCCAGAAAAAATTATACCACAGAAACCCTTGATATCAGCCCTGAAAATGCTGACAATATTTTCGTACAGCTGTCACAGGCTAAAGTAAGCGATATCCAGGAGATCGTTCTTCAAAGCGGTAAAACAAAATACAAAAACAAGAAAGAAAATCCGGCTTATGCAATTATGCAGAAAGTGTGGGCACAAAAAAGAAATAACGGACTGGAAAAATTCGATACTTATTCATATAAAGAATACGAAAAAACACAGTTTGACCTGAATAATCTTGACAGTGCGTTCATGAAGAAAAAGATTTTCAATAAACTTGATTTCATTTTCAGTTATGCAGATTCTACTGCGAGTGGAAGACTTGGTCTTCCTATCTTCCTGAATGAAGCCGTTTATGAAAATTATGGTAAAAACAGGCCGGACAAAGACAGTAAAAGAACACTGGTTGCCCAAAAGACCTCAGGCTTCCAGGACAATCAGGTCATAACGGTTTCTGCTAAAAACTTATACCGTGATATCAATATCTACGACAATACCCTGAATTATTTCGATATCGGATTCCAGAGTCCTGTTGGTACTGATGGCTTCAATACTTACGACTATAGTCTTATGGACACCATTACGATTCGTGGGGAAAAAGCCTTCCAGATAAGATACCAGCCAAAGAGAAAAGATGTCCTTGCATTTCAGGGAAACCTTTACATTGATACAGATACTTATGCCGTTTTAGGAGCAACATTAAAGTCAACACAGAAGATTAACGTCAACTTTGTCAATAGTGTGTATACTCAGGTAGAATATGACAATCCTGATGATGCTACGTTTCTTCCCAAAAAACTGGTGACAGAATTTGAAATGAGCCCTTTCTCAAAGAAGAAAGGCGCCAAAAGTATCATCGCCAAAAGATCGGTAGATTACTCCGATTATCAGTTCAATAAACCTCTTGATCCGAAAGTATTCAAACGTACCGAAGAAGAATACGAAGATAAATTTACCAATAAAGATGATGCTTACTGGACAAAAGTCAGACCTGACACCTTATCCAAAGCAGAACAGGGCGTTTACAACATGCTTGACCAGCTTCAGCAGACCCCGAAATTCAACCGGATGGTAAAACTGTTTGAAACGCTTGGTTCACGTTATTATAATGCCTTTAAAGGAATAGATATCGGGCCTATATTTTCGATTTACGGAAGAAATGAAGTAGAAGGAGACAGAATAAGATTAGGAGCAAGAACTTATTTCGGATTGAATGATACCTGGAGAGCACAGTTTTATACAGCTTATGGATTCAAAGATCAGCAGTTTAAGTATGGTGTTGAGGCAAGATATATGTTCAATAAGCTTAACCGATTTATGATCGGAGCCGGAACCAGCAGAGATATTGTTCAGCTTGGGGGACAGCTTACATCAGGTGATGGAGTTACGCCGCAATCCTCATCTACCAGTACCTTTTTTGCCAGAGGAGAAAACATTTCCTTAAGTTCTGTAAATAAAACAAGTGTTTTTGCAGCTATTGAGCCATGGAAAAACTTTCAGATAAGAATAGATGGAGTGATGCAGAGTATTAAATCTGCTATCCCTGAGAAATTCAATCTGATGTATTATAAAGACGGCCAGCTAAGGAAAACTGTTAATGATTCCCATGTTACTATCAGCTTAATTGCAAAACCCGGAGCTAAGTTTTCACAAACCGGTATTGACCGTTATCAGGCGAGAAACCTGGCACCAACCATCGTTTTAAGATACACGCGAGGTATTGAAGGATTATTCAATGCTGACTTCAATTATGACAAGCTTCAATTCATGCTATACAAGCCGTTTTTGATTGGAAGTATGGGAAAACTAGTGGTTAATTTTGAAGCTGGAAAGAATTTCAATACAGTTCCATTGGCACTGCAAAATATTATTCCAGCCAACCTTTCCTATGGTTTAGTACCAAACACATTCTCTCAGCTAAATTATTATGAGTTTGTGACAGATGCCTATACTACACTTCAGCTTGAGCATCATTTTAACGGTAAAATACTTTCTTATATTCCATTGATTAAAAAGCTGAAATTGAGAGAAGTTGCATTCATCAGAGGAGCCTACGGAACATTAAGTGATGCTTCCAAAGCAATCAATGTAGAAGGTTTTAAATATTCTGCACCAAGCGAACATATCTATTATGAATACGGATTCGGAATAGAAAATATAGGAATCGGAAACCTGAGAATCTTCAGAGTAGATTTTAACTGGAGAGGAAATTATCTTGACAAACCGGATATCTCAAAGTTTGGCGTTAAAGCAGGATTCCAGGTAGGATTCTAAAGTAAATATACCATATAACAGATTCGGCGGCTTCTTTGAAGCCGCCGAATTTTTTTTAAAGCTTATATAATAAGGACTGCCTTGATGATTAAAAGCACTCGCAACCTTCTACATCAAGCAGGCAACGCATTTGCTGCTCCTTTGTCAATCCGCACCATACACTACATGATGTAATTGGTTTTGCCGGACACCACACTTCTCCGCCGTTAATATTTCTCAGACTGGCTTTGGTTAGTTTTCTTAAATTTTTCATGATTGTTTAGTTTTATTTACTGCCTACTCTATTTGCTTTTCGGCTTCCGCAACTATTTTAAAGCATGTCAGTTATCAAATATAAACATATTTCACCAAAAAAAGAATTTTATAAAAACAGTACATAAAAAAACCTCAGTAAAAACTGAGGTTTTAATTTTTATAAAACGCTTAAATTATGCGTTTGGTTCTACAGATACGAAAGATCTGTTGTTTGCTTTCTTTCTGAAAACTACTTTACCATCTACTAATGCAAACAAAGTGTGATCTTTACCGATTCCCACGTTATCACCTGGGTGGTGCTGAGTACCTCTTTGTCTAACAATAATATTTCCGGCAATAGCTTCTTGTCCTCCGAAAATCTTCACACCTAATCTTTTAGAGTGAGACTCTCTACCGTTCTTGGAACTACCGACTCCTTTCTTGTGTGCCATTTTATTACTGGATTATTTATTAAGTGCTTTAAATTGATCGATGTTCTTAATGATAGCAGCATCTACTTCTTCATGAGTAAGAACATTCTTTTCTAATTCAACTTTAACTGCTTTACCTAAAGTAATTAAAGTTTCTCTGTTCTCTTTAGACTGAGACAAGTTGTTTTTCTTTAAGTGATAGTTCAACTCGTGATCTTCACCAAAGTTAACAGTTGCGTTGTCAGAAAGAACTTCACCTTTCACAGTTTCTTTTTTAGCAGCAGCTTTTTTAGCACCACCTTCAAAACCTGTAATACCAGTGATTACGATTTGAGTTAAAGATTGTCTGTGACCGTTTTTCACTTTGTAACCTTTTCTTCTTTTCTTTTTGAAAACGATTACTTTATCAGCTTTAACGTGGTCAAGGATCTCTGCTTCTACAGTGATTCCGTTTACAGCTGGGGCGCCTACAGTGATTGCACCGTTTACAGTAAGAAGAACTTTATCGAAAGAAACTTTTCCTCCTTTATCTCCTTTTAAACGGTTTACAAACAACTTCTGGTCTTGCTCAACTTTGTATTGAAGCCCTGCTATTTCTACAATTGCAAACATTGTTTATAAATTTTTAGTTATTTCGAGGTGCAAATATACATATAAATTTCTAAATAGCTTACAATCAAAGCAATGTTTTTTCAAATAAAATCTTATTCACTTTATTTTGATTAATTTTTTTTATTAATGTACTCACAATTAAGAGATAATTTCATAAATTCGTTTTACCAAATTGATATTATATATGAAAAGAAACTTTAATCTCTGCTTACTAGCAGGTGCCATTGCTGTAACTTCATTGACAGCATGTAGTGATGACCAAATGGACAACAATGTTCAACCTCAACAAGAAGCACTGAGTGCAAAAGTTGATCAGCCGGGAACTACTGAAAAAGGATGCTCCTATGTAGACAACAACTGGAGCACCAATTCAGTCTTACTGACCGGGCTTCAAAACTCCACAGACACCAATTTTATGAACGGCCAGATGACCAGAATTGCAAGCATGTGGGGAAGAAGCACCCCTACTCTGCGTTTTGTAAATGATCCGTCCAATTTCAATTCAACCTACAATGCTATTTCCTACTCAACAGGAAAGATCTATTATGGGTACGCTATTTATTATGATGCAAAATCAAAAGGCGGCGATATTGTAAACGCAATGATTCTTGCTCATGAATACGGACATCAGCTGCAGTATATCTTCAATCTTCCTTCTGTATCGGAGTCAACGTACAGACCGAACGAGCTTGAGGCAGATGGTTTTGCAGGATATTATCTGAGAAGACCTAACGGGTACAATAAAACCAGCTTCCCGGAAATTGCGGCAGCCTATGAGTTTGCTCAAAGTATCGGTGACTATCAGACAACAAATGTAAACCACCATGGAACACCGGCACAGAGAAGATCGGCAGTTCGTTTAGGATTCCTTCTGGGCCAGTACGATCTTAATGCCTCCAATTTCGATTACAACTTCTTCTATTATTATCAGGGAGTTTTAAATGGCACTTATAAGATGGCTAAAAACACAGTAAATCCGGAAATTGATGCCTACATGAGTCAATATATAGATGAGCTGAGAAAAATTCAGACAGGAGAAATTTCTGCGGAAGAATTTAAACATCTTCAATAAACGAGAACATTCATTTTTAGCATATTTAAGAAAGGAGGCGGGCAGTATGTTCCGCCCCTTTTTTGTTTAAAAAATCTTTTATGTCTTAAACAATCAATTTGTTTGTATTTTTGAAAAAATTACAAAGAACTTCCAACCCACCTATAATGAACAGAGATCTCTATATTGATTTCGCCAAAGGACTGGCAACACTTTCCATCATATTTATCCATACCGCTTTCTGGTCCGGACAATTTTATATTCCCGCTGAAGTAAGAGTTTTCTCGCTTGTTTTTGACGTAGCTCTTTTTTATGCTTTGAGCGGAATCACTTCGGGAGCGAATATTGAAAAAACATTATATCGTCTTCTGAAACTCCAGATCACCTATATGATTTTTGTGACTCTCCTGTTCTTTTTAGATTACTTCTTTAAAGTGTTTGGCCTGAGTTTCTTTTCCATGGAATGGCTTCAAAGTTTTTATTCAACATTTGGGTCAAAATACTCCGCAACCAGTGTTTCAGCATACCCTCAATGGGAAAATCTCGGAAACTGGTATCTTCATCAGTACACCAATGCCGACACGTTTCCGGTGGTAATGGGAAGCTTCTGGTATTTAAAAGTCTATTATGTACTTACCGTTTTCGGTGTCCTTATTTTAAGGTTCTTCCCCAAACATATCAATTGGTTCATCGGACTTTGTATTGCTCTAACCTTGCTATTCAATATCTTCCCGGAATATTACCCAACAGGACAAGTGGGATATGTTGCTTTCTACCTTGCTGTTTTTTTAGCAGGACACAAAATGCGTGGAAAAAAGATCCCCACCAAAGCGATTCCTGTACTATATGCACTTACAGGAATGGCTCTTATATGGATGTTCTGGTACTATGGAGGAGATATTTTCTACAAAATCAATAAAAATAAATTCCCGCCGAAAATCCCTTATATCATCTGGGCATTATTCTCTCTGGTAACCTTATTTGTTCTTTACAACCGGCTGAAGATCACAAAAGAAAACTTTATTACCTATATCGGGAAGAATGCTATTTTCTTCTATTTTGCACAGGGAATAAGCTCTTCGCTCGTTTATTTCCTGGTAGTTCCACTAAAAGAAAATATGCCATGGTGGCTTTTAATACTCATTATTTATGGGATTAATATTATTTTAGCCTTCATTATTTCAGCAGGATTGAAAAAAGTAGATGAAACAGGCTGGAGACTTTTAGAATACTTCAGGAAAAACACAGCCATTAATAAATCATAATAATTATATCTTTTAAAGGTCAAAATTTTTAATGAAAGTTTTGGAGAGATCAATTTTTAGTCCAAGAGTAAAAACACTTTTTTCTCTTTCTCCCAATGATGTTTTACCCATAGAAATTCTTTGTTCTGAATAAATCTGGACAAAATTAAAGGGGTGATAAGAAACACCAACAATACAATCATTCCTTTTAAAACCCGGATCCAGATGATACTGCCCGGAAATTATTTCTGTATTTTTTATATCCGGGACATATAAATTATATCCCGCAAGAATAGAAAACTTATCAAGTTTATATTTTCCAAAAAACTCCAGTCCTTTAGCATTGAATACCATAATTGATTGAGCTACCTCCATTCCAGGGTTCTGATAAAAACTCTGTGAAAAATCTCCGTTTTTATGCAGAACAAAAAGAACACTCCAATCCAAAATTTTCCCGGTGTACTTTGCTCCTAAAGAAAAATAAGTGGGTTGGCCGGTAATACCTATTGCCCCGCCATTCTGTATTAGACGGTCACTCAGAAAAGCCCTGTTATAAGCTGCTCCGGCAAAAAAACCATCTGTAATTTTATATTGAACAGAGCCACCAAATCCATCAATAAAATGATCATTATTTCCCCCTCTGGCCTGGATCTGCCCTCCGATATACAGATTTCCAAAGCGGTTACGGTAAATAAGGGCCTGATCCGCACGTCCTGTTCCGGTTTCTCCACCATCAGTACCTCCGACAAATGTAGCAGATGCTCTTGCCCCAAAAACATTAAACCGGTCAGTGTAAGAAGTGATGTCCCGATAAACACCCCATTGCTTCCCAATGGTAAGGATTCCATATTTCCCCAGATCAATTCCCAAATAACCAAGCCTATTACCGAAAACCTGTCTAGATTGTGAGGATTCTATCGAAACAAATCCACTGGAAAGGCTTCCATCCACATTAAATGAGGTACTTCCACGAAACATATTTAACTGCACTTCTCCGCCTGCAATAAAACCCAATGTTCCTTTTTTGATATTCAGCTCCATTCCGATTCTTGATGCATTTTCCTGAAGTTCCATTTTATGGTCATACACTGCCATATGACCGCGAAGACTCGCATAGGGTCTTAGAGATATCTCAACTGAATCTTTTACATTTTGACCATAGACAGGTAGTCCTTTCACCGTAAAAAGTAATGAAAATAGCATGGGCAAATAGTATTGTCTAATCATTGTGATTGAGTCATTAGTTTTTTTATTACCGTAAAATAACAGGATATCATTAATTCATATTTGCAATGCTACAAAAAAGACAGTTCTGATTGTACAAAATTCAATAGAAAATAAAATCTGTCACATCAGAAGCATTAAATATGTCCAATTTGTTTAAATTTACAAAAAATTTACAACATGTTTAAGTTGAAACTACCTACCGACCCAAGGTGGGCAAATATTGCAGAAGGAAACATTGGAGAAATTTTAACGGATCATGCCTGGTGTGAGCAAAAAGCAGCAACCAATGCAATAGGCCTGATCACGATGCTTCCGGAATATCCTGAGATTGTAACAGAACTTCTTGCCATTGCACAAGAAGAACTGGATCATTTCAATCAGGTACATGAAATCATCAAAAAAAGAGGCTTTACTTTTGGAAGAGCAAGAAAAGATGATTACGTGAATGAGCTGGCAAAATTTATCATTCAGGGAAGCAGAGAAGACCTCATCGTAGACAAAATGCTGTTTGCCGCAATGATTGAAGCCAGAAGCTGCGAGAGATTCAAAGTTCTTACCGAAAATATCAAAGACGAAGAGCTTAAAGTTTTTTACAAAGAACTGATGATTTCCGAAGCCAATCATTACACTACTTTTATCGGCTTTGCAAGACAACTGGGAAATCCTGAAAAAGTAAACAAACGTTGGGAAGAATGGCTGGAATATGAGGCCAGCATTATTAAATCCTACGGAAATAAAGAAACGATTCACGGTTAAAATAAAATAGTAAAGAATACACCTTGAAGAAGCCAAGCTTTGAAAATATTGCCAATCTGTTCCTGAAGAATTTTTTTCAGGGGTTGGTTATCATTGGGCCTATCGGGCTTACTATTTTTGTGATCTGGTATATTGTAAGTGCGATTGACAACCTTGTGCCTTCTCTTGCCAAGCAGATTCCGGGGCTTGTATTTGTATCTATCATCCTGTTTACGGCTATTCTGGGGTATTTAGGAAATAAATTCGTAGTCGGAAGATTCTTTTTCGACACGATGGACAGCTTACTGGAGAAAACTCCGGGAGTAAAACACATCTATACTCCTACGAAAGACGTCATGTCTTCATTTGTAGGCGACAAGAAAAAATTCAACGATCCCGTATGGGTAAAAACCAATGAAAATCCGGAAATCTGGAGAATTGGCTTTTTAACTCAAAAAGAAATGTCGGACGTTGATAAGCATAATTACGTTGCGGTATATCTTCCCCACTCGTATGCCATCTCGGGCTGGGTAATTGTTACTGAAGAAAAAAACATCAAACCTGTAGTAGGAATGACAGCAGCTTCTGCCATGAAATTTGCTGTGAGCGGCGGTGTAGCCGGATTCCATTCTGATGAAAATATATTTAAGGCTCCGGAATAATCCCTTTTCCGACTTATCTATACATTGATGAATTTTGAAAAATTATTTTCAAGCACATTTTCTTTACAAACAATTTAAAACATAATTTAACTCATGAATTTACCGTACGCGGAACCTTTCCGCATTAAAATGGTGGAAGAAATCTATCAATCCACCAGAGAAGAAAGAGAGCAATGGCTTAAAGAAGCTAATTATAACCTTTTCAACCTAAGATCTTCACATGTTTATATTGACCTGCTTACCGATTCAGGAACGGGGGCTATGTCTGATAAACAATGGGCTGCTTTAATGACCGGAGATGAAAGCTATGCCGGATCACGTTCTTTTGAACAATTACAAAAAACTGTTGAAAGAATAACAGGATTCAAATATTTATTACCTACCCACCAGGGAAGAGCTGCAGAAAACGTTCTCTTCTCAGTATTGGTAAAAGAAGGCGATGTGGTTCCGGGAAACTCACATTTTGATACAACAAAAGGACATATCGAATTCAGAAAGGCACACGCTATCGATTGTACGATAGACGAAGCTTTTGATATTAATGATCTTCATCCTTTCAAAGGAAATATCAACCTTGAAAAACTGGAAGAAGTTTATAAAAGCCATCCTAAAGAAAACATTCCTTTCTGTTTAATTACCATTACATGTAACTCTTCAGGAGGACAGCCTGTTTCTCTGGAAAATATGAAAGCCGTGAAAGCCCTTTCAGACCAGTACGGAATCCCGGTATTCTTTGATTCAGCGAGATTTGCGGAAAATGCTTACTTCATCAAAAAAAGAGAAGCAGGACAGGAAAACAGAAGCATTAAGGATATCTGCAAGGAAATTTTTTCCTACGGAGACGGAATGACAATGAGTTCTAAAAAAGACGGTTTAGTAAACATCGGAGGATTCATTGCTTTGAATAACGAAGAAGTTTTCAGAAAAGCGTCCAACTTCACCATCATTTACGAAGGTTTCATTACTTACGGAGGAATGGCCGGAAGAGATATGGCTGCATTGGCCGTAGGTCTTGATGAAGCTACTGAGTTTGCTTATCTTGAAAGCAGAATCTCTCAGGTTGAATATCTGGGTAATAAATTAATTGAATATGGAATTCCTGTTCAAAAACCTATCGGAGGACATGCTGTATTCATCGATTCTTTAAACTTTCTTCCGAATGTATCCCGTGAAGAATATCCGGCTCAGACCTTAGGGCTGGAAATTTATAAGGAAGCAGGGATCAGAACTGTAGAAATCGGAACATTACTGGCAGACAGAGATCCAGCGACCAGAGAAAACCGCTATCCGAAATTAGAGCTGGTAAGACTGGCTATTCCAAGAAGAACCTACACCAACAACCACATGGATTATATTGCGGCTGCTATCAGAAACGTATATGAAAGACGTGATGAAATAGCAAAAGGATACAAGATTACATGGGAACCGGAAATCTTAAGACATTTTACTGTTCAGCTTGAAAAAGCTTAATCATAAAACCGGAATTTCTTCCGGTTTTTTTATGCACCAGAAGTGAGAGTTTTTAAGCAAAAAACAATCTCAGTCTTCACATTACCAATTAAATAAATTAAAGCTATTTAAATATTGAAAATAAATCTTTTTTATAAATAAATATAAACCAAACATATATTTTTATTATCCGGCATATCTTATTCTTTTTGTCTTATTTTTCAGGAAATAAAAATTAAATAATGGCATTTTTGAAATAGTGAATGTTTTTAATTTAATTTTGTATTGATCTAAAGGATATTTAAAATATACTTAAAAAACCAACCTGAAAAATACTTTATTCCGAAAAATGAAGAAAATTGCTGTCGTGGGCGCCGGTATTTCCGGCTTAAGCATGGCGAATTACTTAGAAAAATACAATATTGATTATCATATTTACGAAAGGAGAAAAAAGAAAGATCTGGCAGGTCACGGTTTTCTCATTCCGAAAGAAGGAATGGATTATCTTTATCAGATCATTGATCCTGATGTTCTTCTCCAACATGGAAATTTCCTGAAAAAATACATCCAATATTCCCACACCGGAAAAATTCTTGCAGAAAAAGAACTGAACAATGTTTTTGCCATTTCAAGACATTCATTAATCAGCTTACTGACACAAAACCTCACTCCCGGCAAAATAACTTATGAAGAAACTATTATTCCTGATGCCCAGCAGAACGGAAAACTGAAACTTTCTGACGGAACTGATATTGACGCTGATATTGCAGTGATCTCTGATGGCTCCAGAAGCCGGATCAGAAGAAGTCTTTTTCGAGATGAAACCATGAGAATAGTAAGAGAAAGTGAAGTAGTCAATATCATTCAGAATAAAGAAATTGCAGATGTTATTGATAATGACTTTATGAAGTTTCACCATGAGGAAGGCGGGCTGACTTTCGGTATTCTTAAGCTTTCTGATGATACCATTCTTTGGTATTCACAGTTTGACAATCAAAAATATATGATCAATGAATGTTCCGCAGAAAACTTAAAGAAATATATGCTTGGCGTTTTCGAAAACTGGCATCCTTTAGTCCCGGAAATTATACAGAAATCACATTATAAAAATGTACATTTATGGAATGTATATGAACTGGAAGAGTTAAACCCTTTTTACAAAAATAATTTCGTATTCATCGGGGATGCAGCGCACCCACTTATTCCATTTACCAGCCAGGGAGTTACTTCAGCTCTGAAAGATGCTTTTGTATTAACGAAATACTTAGTTGAAGAAGGAAATGCACAGAAAGTCTTCCATAAATATGAGGCAAGCAGAAAGCCCGAAATAGAGATTCACATTCATAATGGAAGAACATTGCTTAAGCAGTTTTTACTCCCGCTCCATCAACAGACTGAAAATATTTTACCCATATCTTATAAATAAATATGTTTACCAATAACGACATCAACTTTGAAGCCCTGAAAAGAAAAGCCTACAACGGAAGATGGGCAGCCCTGGAAGACGGAATCATTCCTCTTACGGCAGCCGACCCCGATTTCAGAACCGCTCCTGAAATAGAACAGGGAATTATTGAATACCTGAAAGACGGCTACCTAAGCTATGGGCCGTTTTCCGGACTTCCTGAGTTTAAGAAAAGCGTTGCAGATCATTTTAACACAGAAAAACACGGAAGTTTCTCACCAGAAAATGTATTGGCAGTCAATAGCGCTGCCCAGGGAATGTTTCTTATCGCATCCTACGTTCTTAATCCCGGAGATGAAGCCATTATCCTGGATCCCGTTGATTTTCTTTTCAAAAAATCGGTAGAAACTGCAGGTGGAAAAGTAATGCTTTGCCCTGTGGATACAACAACAGGAGAAATTGATTTTGAAAAACTAGTTTCCTTAATTAATCCCAGGACTAAACTTATCAGCCTATGCAATCCTCACAATCCGCTTGGAAAAGTTTATTCTAAAGAGGTTTTAATACAAGTGGCAGAAATTGCATCTGCTCATGATCTTTGGGTGATGAGTGATGAAATCTGGAGTGATATTATTTATGATGATAAAGACTTCCATACCTATTCTTCTGTTTCGGAGAAGGCCAGGAAAAAAAGCTTTACGGTCTATGGATTTTCAAAATCATTCGGAATAGCAGGATTAAGAATAGGCGCTGTGCTGTGTAATGACCAGGATATTCTTGAAGACTTCACAGAGAAATCCAATTTCAATTCCACAATAGAAGGTGTTTCTACTTTATCGCAAATCGCGGGAAGTGTAGCATTGGAGAAAGCAAAGCCCTGGTACAAAGAGTTTCTGGCTCATTTACAGAACAACAGAGATCTTGCGTTCAGACTATTAAGCCGTTCAGAAATTGTAACCCCTAATCTGCCTGAAGCTACGTTTGTATTGTTTCCAAAGATTGAAAACGGAATGACAAGTGATGAGTTCGCCCAGCATGTTCTGCAGCAGGGAAAAGTAGCCATTGTTCCGGGATCAGAAAGATGGTTCGGCAAAGGAGCCGAAGGACATATAAGAATTTGCTTTTCAACATCCACGGAAATTTTGGAAGAAGGAATTAACAGAATCATTACCAGCTTTTAACGTTAAAATTTTTAATTAAATTTGTGTAATTAATTATTATTTTTCCGAATTTATCACAAATCAATGTTAAATTAAGATATTCATACTAAATATTTAATTTCAGTATGGATTTAAAAATAAATATTAATAATTTTGATCGGATCATCACTCAAAATTATTATTATGAAGATAAAATACATCAGTATTATTTTACTTGGAGTGTCTACCCTCTCTTATGCCCAGCAGATAAAAGACACGTTGAAAGAATCCAAGATCGACGAAGTAGCCATTACAGGAAGCCGTAACAAAAAGAGAACGGTGATTAATACGCCTGTTCCTATTGACATCATCGACATTAAGCAGGTAAGCAAGTCTACAGGGCAGATAGAAGTCAATCAGCTTTTGCAATTTTCTGCGCCCTCTTTCAACTCCAACAAGCAATCAGGATCTGATGGTGCTGATGCTGTAGATCCAGCGACTTTAAGAGGTCTTGGTCCCGATCAGACCTTACTTTTATTGAATGGAAAAAGATATCACCAGTCTTCACTGATCAACCTTTTTGGAACCAAAGGAAGAGGAAACACCGGATATGACATGAACACCATTCCGATCGGTGCTATAAAAAGAGTGGAAGTTCTTCGTGACGGAGCTTCCGCCCAATACGGTTCTGATGCTATTGCAGGAGTTATCAACGTTATTTTGAATGACAGAGACAAAGGTTTTGAAGGAAATGCTTTTTATGGCATGAACCTTTTTAAAAGCCCCGGAAACAATGATGTTGTTTCTGATCACAAAGTAGACGGAACGACCTTTGATTTCAGTGGAAATTTAGGGACCAAAATAGGCTCAAAAGGCGGTTTTGGAAACTTTACAGTAGAGTTTGTTAATAAAGATTACGCCATACGAAACGCAAATCCGGATATTTACACAGCTCCAAGACAGCGTTTCGGAGATGCCAAGGCTCAAAATATTTACTTTTTCGGAAATATTGAACTTCCTTTATCTGATGGGCTGAAATTCTATTCCCGCCAGGGTTTTTCACATAGAAATACTAAGGCTTATGCATGGACCAGAACGCCTGATGCAGATGGCAATATCCCCGAAGTGTACCCTGCAGGGTTCAACCCGATTGAAAACACCAGCATTACAGATTTCACTTTTGACAACGGCTTAAAATTCAAAGTGGCCGACTGGGATGTCGATTTTTATAATGCTTTTGGGAACAATAGATTCACCTATCAGATAGACAATACAATTAATGCCACTTTAGGAGTCAAATCTCCAACAAGCTTTAATGCAGGAGGACATTCTCTGCTGCAAAATACAACCGGGTTTAATGCTGTGAAACAATTTAAGGTACTGGAAGGACTGAATATTGCTTTCGGATCAGAATTCAGATATGAAAAATTTGATATCATTAAAGGAGAAGAAGCCTCCTATACCATGTATGATAAAAACGGAAATCCTGTTACACCAGACACCCCTGAGAGTTTACTGGTTACCAACCCTTTAAATGACAATAGCGTAAGGCCAGGCGGTTCGCAGGGATTCCCGGGGTATTCTACAGATATCGGTAAAAGCAGAAATAACTTTGCTGCCTACATAGATACTGAACTGGATGTGACTAAAAACTGGATGATAAGCGTTGCCGGAAGGTTTGAAAATTATAATGATTTCGGAAGTACACTGAATGGTAAGTTTGCTACACGATATGCATTTACTCCTCAGTTTGCTTTCCGCGGATCTGTTTCTACGGGTTTCAGGGCTCCTTCTTTGGCTCAAAAATACTACAGCCAGCAGTTTACCAACTTCCAGGAAGGTGAATTGGTGACTATTCAGCTGGCGTCTAATGACAGCAAACTGGCAAGCAGTCTCGGAATCCCTCAATTGAAACAGGAAACATCGGTGAACGGGAGTGCAGGATTCACTTTTAACACAGGAAAATTCACGGCAACAGTGGATGGATATTATATTGAGGTAAAAAACAGAATTGTTCTTACCGGATATTTTACACAGGCAGACCTGCCGGCAGAGGTTCAGGCAGAAAATCCGTTTATTGATCAGGTACAGTTCTTTTCCAATGCAATTGATACGCGCACGAAAGGAGTTGACCTTATCTTGAGCTATAATGAAAATATAGGCTCCGGGAAACTGACTGCTACATTAGCGGGGAACTATAATGATATGGAAATCACCAAAGTAAATACTTCGGAAAAGCTGGCAGGAAAAGAAGACATTTACCTGAGCGAAAGAGAAAAGGCTTTTATTCTTGCTTCTGCTCCGAAAACAAAAGTGAATTTAAACCTCAATTATAAGATCAGTAAATTCAATGCGAATCTGCAGCTGGTAAGATTTGATAAGGTCACGCTGATTGGTTATGACGGTACAGAACAGGTTTATAATCCAAAAGTAACAACAGACCTTTCTTTTGGTTATGAATTTAGTAAGAATCTCAATGTAACCCTGGGCAGTAAAAATCTGTTCAACAGATATCCTACCCTGCAAACCACCCAGGTAAGTGATGGTAACACAGAAGGTGGAGGTATTTTTGATCCTGTTCAGATGGGATTTTCCGGAAGACAGGTTTTTGCCAGACTTAATTTTAAGTTTTAAGAGAATAAAAAGAAACTGTATCAAAATGTCATTCTGAACACAGACTGAAGGTCTGCGAACGTAGTTCAACAATGTAGTGAAGAATCTTATATTATTGGTTTATAAATGAGATTCTTCCTTCGTCAGAATGACAAAGGTGAAATTATTAATCTTTGATACAGTTCTTTCCTATTTTTTTGAAATTTTATAAAGTTTACCGCTATCTGTTACGGCATACAGATTTCCATCCATTCCATTTAATACATCCCGGAAACGCTCTTTCTGATCTGCAATACGTTCTTCTCCTACTACTTTATTGTCTTTCATGACAATTCTGTCAATATGCTCACCGCTTAAACATCCGATAAACAGATTGCCTTTCCATTCGTCTATATTTCCTGTATAAAAAGTTATTCCACTTGGTGAGATCACAGGATCCCAATAATAGACCGGCTGTTCTGTTCCTTCTTTTTGAGTGATACCCTGTCCTACTTTATCTCCGGAATATTCAATTCCATAGGTTACATCTCCCCAACCGTAATTTTTTCCGGGTTGGATCAGATTGATTTCATCACCACCTCTTGGCCCCATTTCAACATCCCATAGATTGCCATTGGGATCGATGGCCATTCCCTGCGGGTTCCGGACTCCATAAGCGTAGATTTCCGGTTTACATCCTGATTTTCCGATAAAAGGATTTCCCGGAGCCGGTTGCCCATCCTTTGTAATTTTTAAAATTTTCCCAAGATAATTATCTGTTTTCTGGGCATATACACGGGTAACTTTATCTGATCTTTCTCCTGTGCTGACAAATAAGTTTCCATCCTTATCAAAAGCAAGACGGCTTCCATAATGTTTATCTCCATCATAAGAAGGTTCTGCACGGAAAATAACTTTTACCTCTGAAATACTTTTAAGATCTGCCGAAAGCTTTCCTTTGGCAACAGATGTTAAGTTTCCTTTTCCAAATGGCTCCGAGAAGCTGAAGAAAATAATACTATTGGTTTTAAAATCAGGATCAAGAGTAACATCCAGCATTCCTCCCTGCCCTTTTGAATCTACTTTTGGAAAGCCTTCTATTTTGGAGACCTGCTTCCCATCTGGTGAAACAATATTCATGTACCCTTTCTTATCGGTGACGAGGAATTTCCCATCAGGTAAATTGATAATGCCCCAGGGTCTTCCCAAATCTTTATTTAATATTTCAACGTTATAGGCTGTTGTCGTCTTTACGGCCTTAATTCTCGTCTGTCCTTTAAATGCCGGCCTGTAATCAGAATTAGGGTTTTCTGTTTCTACACTTCCGTCATTTCCTGTCTTTTGAGCATTCGCATGATTCTCTTTGCATGATGACAAAAAAAGAAAAAGGCTTACTACAGGAAAGTAAAATGAATTGATTTTCATGTTATTATGATTAGGTGTAATACAACGAATGGAAAAATAATGCCAATAACCACTTCGGGAGAAAATGAAATTCTGAACCGGGAACTTTTAAAAACAGTCACTGAAATCAATAATGAAACAGTATGGATACCTGCAATGAAAGATGGAAAAGCCGTTGCTTCAGTATTGAAAGTTCCGGCAACCATGACTTTTACACGGCCCTAACAATAAAGCGCTATTTTCAGCGCTTTTAATTTTTCTTAGTCAGACAACTTCAAAAAATCAAAAATCAAGGTAGATAAGTTAAAATTTTATTATCAAAATATTCACCTTCAAAACATTATACAGCCTAATAATTTCTTTCGTATTTTTGTTGTATACATTCTTTTCTATGGATTTTAAGCTTCACTCAGAATATAAACCTACCGGAGATCAGCCCCAAGCTATTGAAAAACTTACTGAAGGAATAGAGATTGGTGAGAAATATCAAACGCTTTTAGGGGTAACAGGTTCCGGAAAAACCTTTACTGTTGCGAATGTTATACAAAAAGTACAACGTCCAACTCTGGTACTGGCACACAACAAAACGCTTGCTGCACAGCTCTTCATGGAGTTTAAAGAGTTTTTTCCCGAAAACGCAGTGGAATACTTTGTCAGCTACTATGATTATTACCAGCCTGAGGCTTATATTGCCACAACAGGAACTTATATTGAAAAAGACCTGAGCATCAATGAAGAGGTAGAAAAACTACGTCTTTCTGCAACTGCCAGCCTTCTTTCGGGAAGAAGAGACGTTTTGATTGTAGCTTCTGTTTCATGTATCTATGGTATCGGGAACCCTACGGAATTTCATAAATCTTTGATTTCTATCGCCATTGGTGAGAAAGTTACAAGAACTGCTCTTCTCCATTCATTAGTTAACGCACTATACGCGAGAACGCTAAATGAATTCCAGAGAGGAACATTTCGTGTAAAAGGAGATGTCATTGATGTTTTCCCTGCCTACACGGATAATGCAATCAGAATTCAGTTTTTTGGAGATGAAATTGAAAAGATTCAAAGTTTCGATCCGGTAACAGGAAATGTAGAAGATAATTTTGATCAGATACAGATTTATCCTGCCAATCTTTTTGTAACATCGAAGGAGACCTTAAATGGCGCCATTAAGGAGATTCAGGATGACATGGTAAAACAGGTTGATTTCTTTAGTTCTGTCGGGAAGCCTTTAGAAGCAAAACGCCTTCAGGAAAGAACAGAACTTGATCTTGAAATGATCAAAGAACTTGGCTATTGCTCAGGAATTGAGAACTATTCAAGGTATCTGGATGGCCGTCTTCCGGGAACAAGACCTTTCTGCCTGATTGACTATTTCCCTAAAGATTTTTTAATGGTTATTGACGAGAGTCACGTAACCGTTCCACAGGTTCATGCCATGTACGGAGGAGACCGAAGCAGAAAAGAAGCATTGGTGGAATACGGTTTCAGACTTCCTGCTGCAATGGACAACAGACCTTTAAAGTTTGAAGAATTTGAAGCTATTCAGAATCAGGTTATTTATGTTTCTGCAACACCTGCAGATTATGAACTTGAAAAAACGGGAGGTGCTTATATAGAACAGATTATCCGTCCTACAGGGCTTTTAGATCCGATTATCGAAGTAAGACCTTCACTGAACCAGATTGATGATCTGATGGAAGAAGTCCAGAAAAGAGCCGATGCGGATGAAAGGGTACTGGTGACTACTTTAACCAAGAAAATGGCGGAAGAACTTACCAAGTACTTCACCAAATTCGGAATCAGAACGAGATATATTCACTCAGATGTAGAGACTCTGGAGCGTATTCAGATTATGCAGGATCTTCGTTTAGGGCTTTTTGATGTATTGATTGGGGTTAACTTATTAAGAGAAGGTCTGGATTTACCTGAAGTTTCTCTGGTTGCCATTCTGGATGCTGATAAAGAAGGAATGCTGAGAAGCAGAAGATCAATGATCCAGACCGTAGGGCGTGCCGCAAGAAACGTGAACGGAAAGGCAATCATGTATGCTGACAAAATTACAAAATCTATGCAGGCTACTCTGGATGAAACCGAATACCGACGAGCCAAGCAAATGCAGTACAATGAAGAGCACGGTCTGAAGCCAAAAGCATTAAATAAAAAGATATCTGAAAATCTTGTAGGAAGAAGCAAAGACTTCCCTGATGAAAAATATACTCAAAAGGAAATTCTTCAGAAAGTTGCCGAAACAAAAGCAACCTACGCCACTGAGGATATTGAGAAAATGATTGCCCAAAAACAAAAAGAAATGGAAGCGGCAGCAAAAAATCTCGACTTTATTAAAGCTGCCAAGCTGAGAGATGAAATTTCAGCATTGAAAGCGTAAAAGGATTAATGATAAAATAATTTCGGCGGCATCTTCGATGCCGCCGAAATTATATACTAAAATGGGTATTTTTTAATTTTTTTATAATCCATTCCTTACTGCTGCCCGGATAGGAGTCAAAAGATCCATCAATCCGTTTAACTTGATTTCGTAAACCGTTGAAAGCTGCATTCCCAATTTTCCTTTTGGCATTCCGTTTTTATTAAACCATTCCAGATAGCTGATGGGAAGGTCCACCAGAACCGTTCCTTCATATTTACCGAAAGGCATTTTCATGACACAGATTTCTTTTAATATTTCGGGATTAAGTCCTTCCACTTTTATATAATTAAATTAATTGTTCTTTAATATCATCCTGAGCGGGCAGTTCAAGATCCGGAGGAGTATCTTCATCCGAAAATTCGTTTCTATATACCTGCACCAGAAGAAGTGTCAATGAGATCAGAATAGGTCCGAAAATCAACCCCATAAACCCAAACAGATTCATTCCCATGATGATTCCGAATACGGTATTCAATGGGTGAATATTTTCCAGTTTCTTTAAAAGGGTAAAACGTAGAAGATTATCAGTAAGTCCTACCACCACAAGGCAGTAGATCGCTAAACCAATTCCTTGTCCGGTATTACCTTCAGCAATCATAAAAATACACACCGGAACGTAGATAATAGCCGTTCCTACCACAGGAATTACAGAAGCGGCAGCCGTTAATGCAAAAAGCAATGCTGCTCCCGGTGCTCCAAAAATCAGATAACCGATGAGAGCAACAATCCCCTGCCCTACTGCTACAACCGGAATTCCGATAGCATTTGCCATGATTAATTTTCTCATTTTATCGCCAATCAGAGAGATATTTGCTCTCTTCAGCGGAGCGGAAGAAGTCAGAATCTTTTCAAAGAGCCTCGATTTTTCCAACATAAAATAAAGAATAAAATACATGGACATCACAACTGTAAGCGTATTGAATGTCCCACTGACTGCAGAAGTAGAAAATTTTCCTACATTATCTTTCAGTTTTGCCATATTTTCTTTGCTCAGAATATCAAACCCTGTTTTTGAGAAAATATAAGCATGTATTTTATCCAGGAAAACATTGAACTTGGCCATATAAGCCTGTGCATTTCCCAGTTTATCAATAATCAGATCGGCAATAAAATAGATCGGAAGAATAAGAACAATAAGACTTGCAAACATCAATGCAAAAGCAGCCAGTGACGGTTTCCATTTCTTTTCTTCCTGCAGATAAAAATTATACTTTCTGCAGACCACATAAATGGTAATCGCTCCCAGAACCGAGGGAATAAACAATGCAAGATTAAAGCAGATCAATCCGGTCAATACCAGAATGATGGCCAGTAACGACATCTGCTTTATCGCAACACTGCTTATTTGTTTGTCCTTATTCATCATGTATTTTATATTTTATTTGCTGTACATAATCTGTCTTGGTTTTCCTAAGAAAGCGCAATAGGTAGAGTACATTACAATCATAATAAACGGAGCAGTCAGGATAATCCCTATTCCACAAAGAATAATTCCTGCAATAGAAATCAAAAATCCTAAAAATCCGGTTAATAAGAAAGTTCCATAATTTTCTTTAGCAATATTGAACGACTTTGATAAAGCCTCTGTAGCTGAAGCATTTTCAAATAACAGAATCGGATATCCTATTAAAAGGAAAGGATATACAAAAATGATAGGCAGAACGCATAATGCCAAAGCAATGGAAGAAATTATCCACGCAAGAAGACTATAAATCAGGATGTTTACAAAATTCTGGCGGTATCCGATAAAAAGATCAGAAAATTCAATCGGACTTTTGGTATTGTATTTATTGACCATATAGATCAATCCTACATACAAGGGAGATAATAAAAGGCCGAAAAGGCTGGATGCTCCCATATATAAAGGAAGTCCCGGAGCACTCCAGTAATTAAAATCTCCTCCTGATTTCATTTCTTCCACCATAGAAGCAGAGTCAAACCCTGTAAGCATTTGAATAACAGAACCTCCGATCAGGTAGATGATCATAGCTACAATTCCGTAACCGAAAACGCCTTTGTACATTTCAAAAGCATGAGAAATAATTGATCCCGTTTCTCTGTTGGGTACAGAGCCCTGTTGATCAAATTCGTTAAATTCAGACATAGTTTAAATATTTAATGATTTTATCAAATTTACTTTTTTTTAGTAAAAAATCCCATTAAACACGAATGAATTTTAACTTTTCTCTGAAAAAACAGTTTTATACAATGAGTAAATCATTGCATTCCAAAAAGGAAAAGTAAATAATCCTCCAATAAAAAATAGGGCAAAGCCCAAATACTTAAATAGAAAGGCAACGATTACACATACCGTTATTTCCAGAAAATACATTCTGAGCGCTTTAAAATTCAGGGAAATGGATTCAAAGATTCTTTTATTGGTAAAAAACATCAACGGAGCAACAAATACAGTTGCTATCACCCAAACGATTCCAAGAATAATAGTCTGGGCAGCATTGATATAAATGAAAAACCAGAAAATATAATATCCTATGTACTTAAAAAAGTTAAGGCCATTATATCCCACCAATAAATCTCTCAGTTCCAGCTTTTCTTTAAGATCAATTTTTCTGTAAATCTGATAAAACCCGATATTGAGAGGATAAAGAAAAATCATAGTTCCCACAATCATCAGAGAAAAATTCTGAAATTCCGGAGTAGAAACCATTTTGGTATATTGTGCAGCATAGGCCTGCATACCATCCTTAAGATACTTGCTAGTTTCCATGTACTGGCTCAAAATATTATATTTGAGATCTGCGGCGAAAAATACTGTGAGGAAAATTCCAAAGTAAAAAATGGAAAACATCAACTGAAAAACGAGTGTTTTATTCCAATAAAAAAAAGCCTGCTTCAATATAAAATCTATTCCCGGTTTCTGAGGATATTTGTTCTGCATCATAAAAAATTTATGCAAAAGTAAACATCAATAAGTACTTTTGCAGAATGTTTTCAGTGAATCATCAAAAATTTATGGAAATGGACGAACTTTCCCTTCGGAAAGTTCCCTATTTTTTCATCATCGACTTTCTCTCGGAGAATGTTGAAATCTATCAGGAAAATGAAATTGAAAAACAGGGTTTAATTGTTGATTTTCAAGAATTTTCAACCTCAAAAGAAACTCATGCGCTGAATAAAAAAGTAGTTTGGAAATCCTTTCCTGAAACATTGGAGAGCTTTCAGGCCGGCTTTGATAAAGTTCAGAAAAATATTCGTTTGGGAAACTCTTACTTAGTAAATTACACTAGAAAAACACGTATTGAGACTAATTTAACCCTGGAAGAAATTTTTTATCATTCAAATGCGAAATACAAAGTTTTTTATAAAGATTTTTTTGTATTTTTTTCTCCGGAAACTTTTGTAAAGATCATTGACGGAAAAATTTTCACCTATCCTATGAAAGGAACCATTGATGCATCTATTGAAAATGCAGCAGAAATTCTTAAGAATGATAAAAAGGAGAAGGCAGAACATTACACGGTTGTAGATCTCCTCCGGAACGATCTAAGCATGGTAGCTGACGATGTAAAGGTAGATCAGTTCCAACAGATTGATTTTATCAAAACCCGGCAGAAGGATCTGTATGCAATGAGTTCCGAAATTTCAGGGATGATAAAACCTGAATATGAGGGAAAAGTAGGAAGTATTATGAAGAAACTGCTTCCGGCAGGCTCTATTTTAGGAGCTCCCAAACCTAAAACACTGGAAATTATTCTGGATGCGGAAGGGTACGACAGAGGATATTACACGGGAATCTGTGGTTGGTTTGACGGCCAAAATGTAGACAGCTGTGTAATGATACGCTTTATTGAAAAAGAAGAAGATCAATTGTATTTCAAAAGCGGAGGCGGTATAACGCACATGAGCAAATTAGAAGACGAATATCAGGAAATGAAAAATAAAATCTATGTCCCAATTCATTGAAAGCATTAAAGTAGAAGATCAGGAGGTTTTTCTATTGGATCTACATCAGAAACGTGTCAACCAAACATTTTCCCATTTCGGGAAAGAAGACTCTATTGATCTGGCCAAGATCTATAAAAATCTGCAGCATGATGAAGATGGTCTTTTCAAGCTGAGAATTGCTTATGACCTTGATAAAAAGATCAGAACACAGATGATTCCTTATGCGATTCCCGAAATACAGGACTTTCAGCTGGTGGAAAACAACAGCTTTGATTATTCATTCAAGTTTGAAGACCGCAAAGAGCTTGATAAAATGAAGATGAAAGCAAAAGCAGAAGAAATTATCATCGTTAAAAATAATCATATCACTGATACCTCTTTCTCCAACATTTTATTTTTAAAAGGAAAAGACTGGTTTACCCCTTCTACTTACCTGTTGAACGGTGTGCAGAGACAACATCTTTTAAAGCATAAAAAGATCAAAGAAACGGAGATCACTTTACAGAATATAAAGCAATTCACCCATTTCCAGATCATTAATGCGTTGAACGATTTTGATGATATGTTTATCTATCCTATCGATAGAATTATCAATCTGCCGGGGAATGAAGAATATCTTGACCTTTAAATTTATTTCATAAATTCAAAATACGATTTCAGTACATCTGCGCTGTTCTTCCCGTGAGTATTTACTTCCAGGATTTTTGGCTGCGCATCAGGTTTGAAAAAATTCTCAAGAACTCTGTCCAGGGTAAGCTCATCCTCTACCCGGATGTAGGAGAAGCCAAAATGTTTCGCCAGAGATTCTGCATTTTTGCGGTGTTTTGTAGCAATAAATTCGTCCAGAGTATTCGGATTGGCATTTCCAGGCCCCGGAATAATTTTAAAGATATTTCCTTCACCGTTATTGAAGATCATAATTCTTACAAATGGCGGAATATATTGGTTCCAAAGACCATTGATATCATAGAAAAAACTCAGGTCTCCTGTAATCAATAAGGTTGGATTTTCATTTTTAATGGCAAATCCCATTGCCGTAGAGGTAGATCCGTCAATACCGCTTGTTCCTCTGTTACAGTACATTTTTCTCTTCCCAAAATCAAACAGCTGCGCATACCTGATCCCCGAGGAGTTACTGAAATGAATATTATAATTCTCAGGAATTGTTTGTGACGCTTTATTGAAGAAATAAAAATCTGAGAAATCAATTGTATTTAAAAACTGTTCGTGTTTAGCATCTTTTTTATCCCTTAAGACGTCCCAAAGGTTATAATAAGGTCTTGGTTCCAGATTGATAAATTTCAGCAGTTTTGAGAAGAAAACCTCAGGTTTTACCTCGATCTTTTCTGTGAGTGAGAAATAAGTATCAGGCTGCCACACTTCATCCAGATGCCAGTGTTGTTTAGGACGGGCACTTCTGAGGAATTGTTTTACTTTTTTGGAAACCACATTCTGCCCAACTGTAATCAACAGGTCAGGAGCATATTTTTTGTAATCCTCTTCTGTAAAATTGAAAATATAACGGTCTATATGTTTGAAGAATTTTTCATGATGCAGGTTTGAATTGGCTTCACTCAGTACCACAACAGAATGGTTTTTCACCAACTGAGTCAGCTGGTTTTCCAGTTCCGGACTGTAGTCTCTTGTTCCCACCAACAGCATAATTCTTTGTGAAGTATGCCATTCTGCAATCAGATTGGACGGAATTTCATACTCTTTATGCTTAATTGTCTTTTCTACCGTAGGAAAAGTAGGAAGCTCTGAAACCAGCTCATACAAAGGTTCTTCCAGAGGAATATTAATATGTACCGGACCTTGCTTCTCAAAGCAAAGTTCAATAGCTTTTTTAATGATATCGAAATTAATATCTTCTGCATTCTCCTTACTGTCTTCCAAAAGCTGGAAATCACCATAGGAATGCTGATGAAAAACATCCTTCTGCCTGATTGTTTGCCCATCGAATATATCAACAAAATCTGTCGGCCTGTCTGCAGTAAGTACCAAAAGGGGCACATTCTGATAAAATGCTTCCGTAACCGCAGGATAATAATTAACTACAGCAGATCCGCTGGTACACGTAACAGCTACTGGTTTTTTCTCACTTTTCGCCATTCCCATTGCAACAAAAGCAGCACTTCTTTCGTCTACAATGCTGTAACAGTTGAAACTATCTACCTCTGAAAAATGGATGGCCAAAGGAGCATTTCTCGACCCCGGAGAAATTACGATATCTGCAATTCCGTACTGTTGAAGAAGATGTGCAAGTATTTGGATACTTCTCTTAGAAGAATATTTTTTCATACAGCAAATTTAACTTATAAATAATGATTTTAAAATCATTTAATTTAAAAAAAATGTAATTTTGCTGTTCGTAAATTTCTAAAAATGGATAAAATACCTAGTGTAGACCTGCGTGATTTCCTTTCGGGCAACCCGGAACGCAAACAGAAATTTGTAAATGAAATCGGAAAAGCTTATGAAGAAATTGGTTTTGTAGCCTTAAAAGGCCACTTTCTTGATGACAACCTAGTGGATGATTTGTATGGAGAGGTAAAAAACTTTTTTGAACAGCCAGTGGAAACGAAACAAAAGTATGAGATTCCAGGAATTGGTGGCCAGAGAGGTTATGTAGGATTCGGTAAAGAAACTGCAAAAGGTTTCAAAAAAGGAGACTTAAAAGAATTTTGGCACTTTGGACAGTATCTGACTGATGATTCAAAATACAGAACTGAGTATCCGGACAATGTAATCGTTGAAGAACTTCCAAGATTCAACGAAGTTGGTAAAGAAGCATTCCAGATGCTTGAGAAAACAGGACAGTATGTGTTAAGAGCTTTAGCATTACACCTTGGTTTAGATGAATTTTATTTTGATGACAAGATCGCCGAAGGAAATTCTATTTTAAGACCAATTCACTATCCGCCAATCACTGAAGAACCAGATGATGCGGTAAGAGCAGCTGCTCACGGAGACATCAACCTTATCACTCTTTTAATGGGAGCACAAGGAAAAGGTCTTCAGGTTCAAAATCACAATGGAGAATGGATTGATGCCATTGCCGAACCAGATGAACTGATGATCAATGTTGGTGACATGCTTTCAAGACATACCAACAACAAATTGAAATCTACCATCCACAGAGTGGTAAACCCACCAAGAGAAATGTGGAGTACTTCAAGATATTCAATTCCTTTCTTTATGCATCCAATTAGTGCCATGTCTTTAAATGCACTTGAGAACTGTGTAGATGAAAACAATCCTAAATTATACGAAGATACTACCGCCGGAGAATTCCTGCATGAAAGATTGATCGAACTGGGATTGATTAAAAAATAAAAAGAAACGGCTGTCTCTATTTGAGGCAGCCGTTTTTATTTACATATTCATTTTACATCTTTTTATCCTGTTATACAATAAAATTCGGGGCACGGATTGGGTTGTGTAAAAGTTCCCCATGGACAGATACAGGTATAAGTATCGTCGCCACCTCCAGGATTTTCTCGACCTCCAGGATTTTCGTAAGGAACACATTTTCCCCCTGAGCAGATTTGTCCTGCAGAACAGCCACCTTCTCCCGGTCCACCGCCTTCTAAGCAATAGGCTGGGAAATTAATCCCCGCAACAATACATTTTCTGTCTTATATTGAAAGTTTTTTAAAATTTTTCATAGTTATTGGTTTTTGGTATTCCTACTCTATAAGCTTTTCGGATAACGCTAGCTTAAAATTACTATTTATTATATTA
>NZ_SCNC01000022.1:0-78394 GCF_005503635.1 Chryseobacterium sp. 2VB | reverse complement strand
CACTATAATTAATATTTTTCACACTTTTTTAAATAACAACAAATATTATTCCATTTACCTATAATAAATGGAATTTAAGTGGGAGCAAGAATTATATTCGTTCCGGCAATTCTTGTTTACAGTAAATCGGGACGTTTTTCTTTTGTGATTCTTACTGCTTCATCGTGACGCCATTCTTCAATCTTTCCGAAGTTTCCGCTCAATAGGATTTTGGGAACATCTAAACCTTTATAACTTTCAGGCCTTGTATAGATGGGCGGTGAAAGAAGATCATCCTGAAAGCTGTCTGTTAAAGCGCTTTGCTCATCATTCAAAACTCCGGGAAGCAATCTGATAATTGAGTCTGCCAAAACACAGGCAGCGAGTTCTCCTCCCGTAAGGACGTAGTCTCCAATTGAAATTTCTTTTGTAATATGAAGGTCTCTTACTCTTTGGTCTATTCCTTTGTAGTGCCCGCAGAGAAAGATCAGATTTTCTTTGATAGACAATGAATTGGCAATTTTCTGGTTCAAAGTAACTCCATCCGGTGTCAGATAGATCACCTCATCATAGTTTCTTTGAGATTTAAGCTCTGAAATGCATTTATCCAGCGGCTCAACCATCATTACCATTCCTGCTCCGCCTCCATAAGGCTCATCATCAATTTGTCTGTGCTTATTGACTGCCCAGTCTCTTAAATGGTGAAAATGTACTTCTACCAGTCCTTTATCCATCGCTCTTTTCAAAATAGAAGTTTTGAAAGGACTTTCCATCAATTCCGGAAGTACGCTTATTATGTCAATTCTCATTGTAATGTTCCGTTTTTCTTAGTAGGTATAATAATTAATCTTAAAGAAGAATCTTTGTTGATATAGCTCCACATCCAGTTGAAGAATATGGCCAGCTTATTACGAACGCTCAAAATTAGCATTAAATGGAGAAACATCCAGAAATACCACGCCAGAAATCCCTGGAATTTTATAAACGGCAGATCAACAACTGCCCTGTGCTTTCCAATGGTCGCTAATGAGCCTTTGTCATCATATTCGTATTCTTTCCATTCTTCCTGACTTTTCTTTAAAAGATTTTTACCTAAATTTTTGGCCTGATTAATGGCTACGTTGGCTACCTGAGGATGTCCCTGCGGATACTTCGGTGTTTCCATATAGGCGATATCCCCGATAGCATAAATATTATCGTAACCCTGTATTTTATTATATCGATCTACAATATATCTGTTTCTTACTAATTTTTCTTCCGGAAACCCTCCTACTACATTTCCTGTAACTCCGGCAGCCCAGATCACATTATTGGATGGTATTTCTTTTCCGCTTCTGAGATGTACTTTGTCCCCATCATAATCTGTTACCACTTCCCCGCTCAAAAAAGTAACACCGAGATCTTTCAGGTATTTCTCAGATTTTTCCTGAGCTTCACTGCTCATGACAGCAAGGGGTTTTTCTGTGGAACTTACCAGAATAATCTTCAGATGGTCGAAATTCATGTAAGGGTAATCTCTTGGAAGGATGTCCTTTTTCATTTCAGCAAAAGCTCCAGCCAGTTCTACTCCGGTAGGTCCGCTTCCAACGATCACAATATTCCAGTTTCCGTCATCGCTCCTGCTTTTTTCAATAATCAGCTTTTCAAAGGTCATCAGAACATGATTCCTGATACTGATGGCTTCCTGGGTATTTTTCATCCCGAAAGCTTTTCCTTCCAGTTCTTTGTTCCCGAAAAAATTAGTTTTACAGCCCGTTGCTATGATGAGTTTATCATAAGTAAATTCTGCCTCGTCGGTAATGACTTTATGGTTGGAAGGATCTATTTCTTTCACCTCAGTCATACGGAACTGTGTGTTTCTGGATTGCTGAAAAATCTTTCTGAAGGGAAAAGAAATGTTGGAAGGTTCTATCCTTCCTGAGGCTACCTGATAAAAAAGCGGCTGAAACATATGGTGGTTCATCCGGTCGAGAACAATAACCTTTTTGTTCTTGTTATTCAATGTTTTTGCAAGCTGCAGCCCCGCAAATCCTCCTCCAATAATGATGATTTTTTCGCGTGTTTCCATAATACACAAATTTACTGATTTTATTTTAGCATTTCGCAGTGAAAAAAGTTAGTTTTGCAAAACTTTATGACACCCAAAAAGTACACCAAAAAAACTGCCAAACAAGTCCATAAATCGAGACGGAAGAAGTATTTTTTCCGACGATGGGTCATACTGGCAATTTTAATAACGGCATTAGTAGGAACAGGACTTTACTTAAAGCAGTCCGTCAGCTATTACTATGCCTTGTACTTTAATAAATTTAAGCATAAAAAGCTTCATAACAGTGAAAAGGAGGCAGCAAGAATTCAGAGAATATTAGCCAGCAACCTTGATAAAACCTATGGTTTTGATGTTTCCCATTATCAGAACCGGGAAGATATCAGATGGGATAGTCTCAGCATCGGAAATAAAACGATTCCGCTGGAATTTGTCGTGATGCGTGCAACGATGGGAAACCGTAGTGCCGACAAGCATTTTGATGAATTTTGGGAAAGTGCCCAAAAACATGAGCTTATCCGTGGCGCCTATCATTTTTACAGAGCCGATGAAGATCCCGTGATCCAGGCCAATAATTTTTTAGACAACGTGAAACTTGAAAGCGGAGATCTTCCTCCTATTCTTGATATTGAAAAAATTCCAAAGCGTAAAACCAACAAAAAACTGGTTGAAGACCTGAAAGTATGGTGTAAAATTGTAGAAGAAGCCTATGGTGAAAAACCTATCATCTACACATACTACCATTACTATAAAGATTTTCTGAAAGGCGAGTTTGAAGGCTACCCTTTATGGCTTGCCAATTACAACGATGTTCCCTCACCTTCTCCCGACGACGAGTGGGATTTCTGGCAGTTCACAGAAAACGGTATTGTTCACGGCATCAATACAAAAGTGGATCTTGATGTCTACAATGGTAATTCGTGGTCATTAAAAAGGCTGACACTGGATTAGAAAGAAGGGAAATGTATGGAACAGTTAATTAATTGTCCAGCTGATCAAACTACATATGTATTAATCATCTTCATTCATATTATTGCTTCCGTTTTTATCCATTTTCACATCAATATTAATGGCTGGTGCGGCAATGGTCATTTTCTGCCAATCACCATAAAACTCCCTTATAAACCCTGTTCTGAACAAAGCAGCACTGATTTTAATCCTGCCGTCAAAATCTTTTAAAAACTGTATGCCAATAAAAAATTTCCCCTGCAGCCAGATGTTACGGTCGCTTACATCCAGTGTATACGTTCCATCTTTGATCATATCTTCAGTGAGCTTTACGGTAATCTCCTCTTCCAGGATATTTTTATCCGGGAAGCCATTTTTTTCACTGTAAATGCTATATCTCATTAAAACCGGCTCGGTAGAAACATAGCTGGCTATATTCAGATTGATATTTTTAAGCTTTGATCTTTTCTTTGCGTTGAATTCTAAAGCTGTTTCTCCAAGAAAACTCTTTTTGTCAAATTCCGGGTTAACAGAATAAATAACACTTTTTGTTTTGGTATTGACCCCCCAGTTTTTATCTACCAGCTTTTTAGGCTTAATTGTAATCTCTTTAATATTTTTAGTTTTCTCTGTTAAAAATATTTTTTGCTGGTCATACTTTTTAAAATCCTGTATTGTTTCCTGATAAAGATCGTATCCCGGGACTTCTATTTTTATTTTCTGCTGGGGATCTGTATTGGAAAGATCAATTGAAAATCTTCCTTTTTCATCTGAAATCGTGCCTGTCGATTTTTTCTCAATCCCAATTTTCACATAAGGAATAGGCTGATGTTCGTTTTTAGAAACAATAGTTCCGGAAACAACCTGCGCATGGAAGGCTGAGGCTGCCACAAGGAAGAATAAAGTAGAATATATTTTCATGTTAAAAGTTTGATGCAAACATATCTAATTTCAATATGCCGGCCTCCCAACATTTTATTAAATTTATTCTCCCTTTAGTTAAAGTTGTTTTAAATATTTCCTAATTCTAAATATTTCCGACTCAAAGGATATTCATAACCTCTTCCCAGGAATGAACTCTTTCATAGGTATCATTTTCTATCAGTTCATTATGAGGCTGGGTAAATATCAGTCTTTGTCCTGAAAAATGGTCCAGATTTTTAGGATAATCATCAATCATAACATCTCCGGACACTACTCTTTTACTTCCGCAAAGAACAATCTGTTCCCATGTGATAAAAGGAAAATGTTCTGCCAGCCAGTCATATTTTTCCCGTAGACTGTTCGGAAATTCCATTCCGGCAGATACAATATAGAGTTCATATTTATTATTAAGGTATTCTATTGCCTCACGGCTCCCTTTCATTACCGGTAAGGTTCTGAAAAAGCCTACTTCATTCACATGCTTTTTTCCGTTGGGAAAAGATTCTATTTCAGGCTTACCAGCCAAATCACTGATTTCAATTTCTCTTCCTGTATCCCTTTTTTCAAATTGCGCCAGCTGATGATAGACATCCGCCATTACTCCATCCATGTCGACGATAACTTTTTTCATTGTTTCCATCAGATTTTTGTATTATGTATTACTATTTACAATGTACATTTCATTGTGGTTGATCAAATTTACTGATTAGTTTTTTCAGATAAGGGGCACAGTTTATTAAAAAATTATAAATATTCATTTTTATAAAAGAGGTTCCGGGAAGTTTTAGGCTACATTTTCGTATTTTTGCGGTTCAATTGAAATTTAAAATCAAACTATTAATTCCCAATGAATTACGTTTCTGCAGAAAATCTTACCAAATCTTACGGCATCAAAGTTTTGTTTAAAAATATTTCTTTTCACATCAATGAAGGAGATAAAATAGCGATTGTTGCCAAAAACGGAAGTGGAAAATCTACCCTTCTTAAAATACTAATGGGTAAGGAAATTGCAGACAGCGGAACTGCGATCATCAATAAAGATATCCAGGTGGTATTATTTGATCAGGAGATTGATTATGATCCTAAGCTGAGCATTGAAGAATTTATGATGACCCTTGATTCTGAGCCTATCCTGGCGCTTAAAAACTATCATCGTTCACTTCATTCTACAGATAATGATTTTATTGAGAAAGCACTGGCTGATATGGAAGTTCATAAAGCCTGGGATCTGGAAAATGAAATGAAGCAGATTCTTTCCCAGCTTAAAATAACAGATCTTGAGGCTAAAATGGGAACCCTTTCCGGAGGACAGATCAAACGTGTCGCACTGGCTAAACTTTTAACAGAAACAAGAGCTGAGCACAGACATACCCTTCTTATCATGGACGAACCTACCAACCACCTTGATGTGGACATGGTAGAATGGCTTGAAAACTATCTGAACAAAGCAAAAATCACTTTATTGCTTGTCACCCACGACCGGTATTTCCTTGACAGTGTTTGTGATATTATCTGGGAAATGGAGGATCAGAATCTGTATGTTCACAATGGTTCGTATGCTACTTACCTCGAGAACAAGATGATTCGTGAGGAGAATCTTAATGCTACGATTGATAAAGCGAATAACCTTTACAGAAAGGAACTGGAATGGATGAGAAGACAGCCAAAAGCCAGAACCACAAAATCCAAAAGCAGAATTGATGCTTTCTACGAAACGGAAAAAGTAGCCAAAACCGACACCAGAAAAGACGGGCTGGAGCTTGATTTTGAAATGAAACGTCTGGGAAATAAAATTCTTGAACTCAAACATATTGATAAAAGCTTTGGATCTAAAGTTTTATTGAAAGATTTCAGCTACCAGTTTCAACGTGGAGAAAAGGTGGGAATCATCGGAAAGAACGGAGCGGGAAAATCTACCCTGCTTAACATTATTCAAGGTTTTGAAAAAGCCGATAAAGGAGAAATTGAAACCGGAGAAACTATTTCTTTCGGTTACTTCTCGCAAAAAGGTCTTACCTATAAAGAGGATGAACGTGTGATTGATTTCATCAAAGAAATTGCAGAATTTTATCCTTTAGCGAATGGTAAAAGTTTATCCGCCTCACAGTTCTTAAGATTATTTTTATTTGACGATCAGACACAATATTCTCCTATTTCCAAACTTTCCGGAGGTGAAAAGAGAAGACTTCACCTAATGTATATTTTGTATCAGAATCCTAACTTCCTGATTTTTGATGAACCTACGAATGACTTAGATCTTCCCACGCTAACGGTTCTTGAAAACTTTCTTCAGCAATTCCAGGGATCTTTGATTATCGTTTCCCACGACAGGTATTTCATGGACAGAATTGTAGACCATGTTCTGGCTTTTGAAGGCAACGGGAAAATCAGAGATTTTGTAGGAAACTTCTCAGAATACAGAGAAGCCAGAAGCCGTGAAGAAGCGTTAGAAAAAAATGCTGTGGTAAAACCTGAGCCTGTAAAAGAAATTGTTTCTTCAACAGAAAGTAGCCAGTCTTCCAATTCTAAAAGAAAACTCACTTTTAAAGAACAAAGGGAGCTGGAGACGATTGAAAAAGAAATGCCTGAACTGGAGGAACAGCGTGCAAAAATTCTGGATAAGCTCAACAACGAAGCTGATTATGAAAAGATAGCCACTCTTTCTTCCGAGCTGGAAACTGTTTCAGAAAAACTGGAGAACCACGAAATGAGATGGCTGGAGCTTCAGGAGCTACTTTAAGAATTATGAGTTAAAAATTATGAATTATGAATGAGTCGGAGCGTTTGAGTGTTTTAGGGTTTGAGTGTAAATGAGTTGAAAACTTCTAATCACAACTACAATCAACCTGAAACTTTAAACCTTGAACCTGAAATTTTGAATTCATTCATAATTCATAACTCATCATTTATAATTTGATTATTCTTTCTTCTTTTGCACTTTCAAGAGAAGCATCAATGATTTTCATATTCTGAATAATTTCTTTTCCCGGAGATGGTAAGGCATATCCAAAAACGATGTGTTCATAAATCTGCTGGTAATAATCCATATAATTTCCGGCTTTGCTCGAGGTAAGAATTCGTTCTGTTTCGGAATGATCATTCAGTAAGTTTAAAATGCCGTCCGGCCCTTTCAGAGGCTGCGTCCATTCTTTACCATATTCAGGAACGGCCCCTGCTACCAGTTCATTTTCCTGATTATCGGTTCTTTCCTGTAGGAAAGTTCCTCTGTCTCCATGAATTGTATAAGCATAATGTCCTTCTTTGCTGAAAACAGATGATTTCAGTCTTACTCTCAGATTATCTTTATAGAATAAAAGAATTTCAAAATAATCGTTAGCGAATTCGGCTCCTTTCATAGAAAATACGTCAGCAAAAAGTTTTTCGGGGTACCCAAAGTACTGTACTGCCTGATCGACAAGATGTGCTCCCAGATCATGAAGTGATCCTGATCCCTGCTGATCCGGACTTTCTTTATGCTGCTTTCCACTGGCCGTGGTACGGAATCTGTCAAAACGTATTTCAACTTCTTTAATATTCCCTGTTTTCTTATCATTCAGAATTTTTTGAACCTGCAGAAAGTCACGGTCGAATCTTCGGTTTTGGTATACACTCAGAAACAAACCTTTTTCTTCAGCCAGTTGCACCAGTTCTTCTGCTTCAGAAACATTTACTGTAAAAGGTTTTTCCACAATAATATTTTTTCCCGCTTCCAGTGCTTTTTTGGCGTACTCATAATGGGTCTGAACCGGAGTATTGATGATCACCAATTCTACATCTGCCTGCTGAAGCATTTCTTCCACGGAATGATAGATTGTTGCCTCAGGATATTTCACCTTCGATTCTTCCTTGCTTCTTTCCACCACAGCAGAGATAAAAAATCCCGGATGCTCCTTTAAAAAGGGAGCATGGAACACTTTCCCACTCATTCCAAAGGCACAAAGCCCTGCTTTTACCAATTGCATATATAATTTTTTAACAAATATATTCATAAAAAATTCTCTATCCCTAGTGTAAAGGAGCTATAGAAATAATCCATCTCGTCGACTCATAAAAATATGATTTAAATCATGAAATTATTTTTATCTATTCTAAACAAATACTTACATTTGCGCCTTATTTAAAACTGTTCTACATAAAAATAAAATGAAAAGACAATTACTTTCTTTAGGCCTTCTGTTTATCGCCGCTTCGGCAAGTTCACAGCTGAAAAATGCTGAAGCAGATACTATCAGAATTCAAACTATTGAGGATATCAACCTTCACAAAACGGGAAATCCTAACCAGGCTAGACCATTATCGACAAAGTCGAATCTGACGATAATGGAAACTCCCCAGCCCATTGCTATTGTTACCCACGAAATCATTGAGCAGCAGCAGGCAAAGCAACTGAGTGATGTTCTTCAGAATGTAAACGGATTATACATCACTTCATCCAGGGGAAATTCTCAGGATAGTTTTGGTGGACGTGGTTTCATTTTAGGAAATGATAATATTTTTAAAAATGGTTCAAGAGTAAACAGCGGTGTTTTCCCTGAAGTAAGTGGTCTGGAAAGAGTAGAAGTTTTAAAGGGCGCCAATGCCATGCTTTTTGGAAATACAGCAGCTGGTGGTGTTATCAATATGATTACAAAAAAGCCTAAATTCAATTTTGGTGGAAGTATCGGGTTAAACGGCGGAAGCTGGAATTCTTATAAACCAACAGTTGATATTTATGGTCCTTTATCTAAAAATATTGCTTTCAGAGTAAACGGAGCCTATGAGCATGCTGAAAGTTTCAGAGATGTTGTAGAATCAGAGAAATATTATTTCAATCCATCCTTCCTTTTCAATTTAAGCCCAAAATCACAATTGATTGTGGAAGCGGATTACCTTAAAACTAATTTCACTCCTGATTTCGGGCTTGGTTCTATTACGGAAAAAGACCAAAGCTATAGATTGAATGATACTGTTTCCAGAAACACTTTCTTCGGAACTGACTGGCAATATCAAAATGTACAGCAAGCTTCTACGAATGTAACTTTTAATCATCAGTTCAACGAAAGATGGTCTTTAAATGCGATTGCTTCTTACCAGAACTATACGAAAGATTATTTTTCTTCTGAAAGAGTACAATGGATATATGATACTAAAGATGCCACTGTAGATCCTAACAGATTGTCATGGAAAAGACCTTTTGGCAGAACTTACAACGAACAAAATTATACTTCAGCACAGGTAAACATCAATGGTGAATTCAATACAGGAAAAATCAGCCACAAAGTTTTAATTGGGGCAGATGCTGATTACAGCCAGGCAGATGCTTATGCTTATACTGTTGCGGCTCCAAGAAATCTTCTGTATCTAGATGATCCATCAACATGGGGAAGTATTGATATGCCGAATTCTACTCTTAGTACGAGAAACAGAATCAATACAAGAAGAATCGGGATCTATGCACAGGATTTTATCAGCTTAACAAAACAATTAAAAGTAATTGCAGGTTTAAGATGGTCTTATATAGAAAACATGCCTACGCTGACGACCCGCTTTACATTAAATGATAAAATTGAAGTCGCTAATTCGTCAACGTCTGACAATGCATTTTCTCCGAAAGTAGGTTTGGTATATGCTCCAAATGAAAACCTTTCAGTATTCGCAACTTATACGAATTCTTTTGCAGCCAATGCAGGGTATACTTCAGATCAATTTGGCACGGTAAATACCAATCAGCCTGTTACAGATGTTCAAAATCAATTAAATACTTTATCCAGACAAAGTATAAAACCTTCAACAGTTGATCAATATGAAATCGGTATTAAAAAGAATTTCTGGAACAATGCTTTAGCTGTTAACTTAACGGCTTACCAGATTATGTACAATAATTATTACCAAACCTACTGGTTTGCTTCTGCTTCAAACGGGGCACCGGTAAATTCCACAGACACCAATCTTAAAGAATTTGCAGGAAATATGAGAAGCCGTGGTGTGGAACTGGACATTACAGGAAATCCTACAGAAAACTTATCTATAATCGGAGGTTTTTCTTATAACAATTCGGTTTATACTGACACTCCTGAAAAAGGATATATTGAAAACCAAAGACTGGTAAGAACACCGGCTACAACAGCAAATGCTTCTGTTTTCTATAAATTTACAAACTACGTAAAAGGATTGAAAATCGGAGCTGGAATTTATTACATCGGGGATAGAATTGCCGGATGGAATGATACAAAATCTACAAACACAAGCAGAAATAACGTGAGCAGAATGTTTGATCTGAAAGATTATACGACTGTTTCCGTGTCAGTAGGCTACGAGTGGAAAAAATTCTCTATTCAAGGGAAAGTGGGCAACCTGTTTGATGTTGTAAACTACAATGTTCACGAGAATTATTCAGTGAATCCGATTACGCCTAGAAATTACTATTTCACATTGACATACAGACTCTAGAATTCTTTATATAATAATTATTTCACTAAAAGTGGAAATTGCATTTTTGCAGTTTCCACTTTTGAAATTTTAAACAAAAACAAAAAAATAAGATATGGATAAGATTAAAGACACAAGAAGTTTCATGAGAATTATGCACCGTTACCTGGGATATTTCCTTGCCGGAATTATGGCGGTATATTCATTAAGCGGAATTCTTCTGGTGTACAGAGACACAGATTTCCTGAAAAGTGAAAAGAAATACGAAAAGAATATCGCAGCCAATCTTACAGAAAAAGAGCTGAAAAAAGAGCTTAAAATGAAAGGCCTGGAAGTGGAAAAAACAGAAGGAAGTGTTCTTTATTTTAAACAGGGAACTTATGACAGTGCAACCGGAAAAGCCAAATATTCCAAAAAGGAACTTCCTTTCGTATTGGACAAAATGGTTTCGCTTCACAAATCACAATCGAAAGATGCTATATCTCCTTTAAGCGTATTCTTCGGAGTTTCTCTTTTCTTTTTCGTCATCTCAAGTTTCTGGATGTTTAATCCCAAGACCAAAGCATTCAAACGTGGAATCAAATTTACAATTGCAGGTCTGATCATTTCGGTGATCCTGTTATTTATTTAAATTCCGAATGGGCAAAGAAAAATAAGTGTTTTATATAATTAATGATATATTATCTACTTTTATCATTTTTTTCTTAAAACAACCATTTTATTTTCTTTATTATCATAACATATAGAGCCGATAGGTTAAAAAAATAAACTATATCTCATTGAAAATCTTAACGTTTGTTTAGAAAAATTACGTAAAATTAAGAGTCTGGCACATTTATTGTTTTTTCTATAATTCGTGAATAATAAACATTTAATTATTAAAATAATAAATTATGAAAAAACTTATTTTAACAGGAATATTAGCCGTAGCAGGCTTAACAGCAACTGCCAACGCTCAGATTCAAAAAGGTAATTGGATGGTAGGAGGTAATCTTGTAGGGGCAAATTTTGGTTTAAATGAAGGAGCAGGATACAACTTTGCAATTCAGCCTAAAGGAGCCTATTTCATCGAAGATAATATCGCAGTTGGGGGATACGTAGATTTAGGTTTCAAAGGAGCTAAAGATGCACCCACTACTTTTACATATAATGTAGGAGCATTAGGACGTTACTATCTTAACCCGGGAGAGCAGGGAGTAAACAACTTACTACACCACGGAAGATGGTTCTTCGAAGGTAATGTAGGTGTTGGAGGAATGTCTATCTCTAAAGGAGGTTCTTCTTCCAACGGTCTTAACTTCGGATTCGGACCTGGTTATTCTTACTTCATCACTCCAAACATCGGATTGGAAGGTTTAGTGAAATATGATGCAAACGCAGGATTCGGAAGCGGTGGATACACTAACAAAATTACTTTTGGTTTAGGATTCCAGATTTATCTTCCAACGTCTAAAGCGAAACAAATCATCAACGACGTTAAGTAATCACTGAAATACTTATAAAAAAATGAAAGCGCCCCGGAATTTATTTCCGGGGCGCTTTTCGTACAAATTAAAACTAAACTATAAAAAATCAAATAAATCATGTATTAGGTTGAGGGGTGTATCTCAGATAGGGCTTTATTTCCGTTACCCCTTTCGGGAATATTTTCCGGGCATCTTCTGTAGAAATGGTTGGAGGTACAATAACATCTTCTCCAACTTCCCAATTCACAGGCGTAGCCACACGGTAATTGTCTACCAGCTGTAAAGAATCCAGCACTCTAAGGATCTCGTTAAAATTCCTTCCTGTAGAGGCCGGATAGGTAATAATCAGTCTTACTTTTTTGGAAGGATCAATAATCAGAAGAGAACGTACTGTTGCGGTAGCCAAAGCATTGGGATGAATAAAATCATACAGTTCTGAAACCTTTTTGTCTTTATCGGCAATAATAGGAAACTTTACATTGGTATTCTGAGTTTCATTAATATCTTTTACCCAATTTTGATGATCTTCTACCCCATCTACACTCAGGGCAATTACTTTTGTATCTCTGGCATCAAACTCAGACTGAAGTTTTGCCGTATATCCCAACTCCGTTGTGCATACCGGTGTATAATCTGCAGGATGCGAAAACAGAATTCCCCAGGAATCTCCCAGATAATTATAAAAATTGATATCGCCTACTGATGATTCTGCCTGAAAGTTGGGCGCTGTATCTCCTAGTTTGATTGACATAATGTTCTTTCTTTATAGTCTACAAATTTAGTAGACTTTTTGGAACTGGCAAATTTTTTGATGAAAATTTATATCTTTAATTAAAATTTTATTCATGGAGAAAACCGGACTCAGGTATGTAGATCTTGTTTACAAGGTATTGGAAAATTGGTATATCACCTTCGCTGAACTTACACCCAAGCTGATTGTTGGAATTTTAGTATTTACCTTTTTCCTGGTTACCAGCAAATATTTAAGCCAGGCAGCGGTAAAATTATTCCATAAATTTTTTCCTAAAAGTCGCAAAGAGAGTTCATTAGTCACCTTAATCAGTGTATTCAGATTTTTGATCATGCTGATGGGAACCTTTATTGCTCTTGAAATAATGGGTTTCAGCGGCTTTCTTTGGAAGTTTATCGGAAGCTTAGGAGTTGCGGGGGTTATTGCCGGGGTTGCTCTGAAAGATCTGGTATCCAGTATTTTCTCAGGAATGCTTATTGGAATTGACAAAGCTTACAAGGTAGGAGATTATATTACGATCGGAACCCACTCAGGAACAGTACAGGAAATCGGGTTTCTCACTACAAAAATTCTTACTGATGACGGAAAGAAAGCTTATATCCCTAATCAGGTTGTTTTCAATGCTCCGTTTTACAATATTACGGCCTCACCACAACGAAGGATTATTTTAAACTTTGAAATTCCGGCTGATGAAGATATTACCAAAGCACAGAAAGGAATTCTTGATGTGGTTAAAAATCTTGATAATGTAGATAAGCTGGACACTCTAGAAGTGATTTTTACAGATTTGAAGCAAGGTGCATTTAATCTTCAGGTAAAATTCTGGATAAAAGTGGGGGCTAATCTTGCGCAGGTAAGAAGCCAGGCTTATTTAGGGATTAAAGAACGCTTTGATACGGATAAAATTCAGCTGGTAACGCCAACGAGCATCAGCATTACAAGTGGAGAGACTAACTTGCCGGAAAGTCATCAGGATAAGTAAAATTATTCACAAAATAAAAGACCATTTCGAGTATTGAAATGGTCTTTTTTATGATGATTGATAGGGGATATTTAAACCTAACAGGTTTTAGAAACCTGTTAGGTTTACAGTAGTACATTTCCGCTGAAGTTATTACAAAACTGTGCCCTTCACGTTCCAACAAAAAAACCGTTCCAAAATTGGAACGGTTTTCTATTTTATTTAAAAATTTCAGCTTATGCTAAAACTTCTTTTACTTTGTTTGCAGCTTCTTCTAAAGTAATTGCAGAGTGTACCGGAAGACCAGACTCGTCAATTAATTTTTTAGCTTCTACAGCGTTAGTTCCCTGTAATCTTACGATCAATGGAACAGGAAGGCTACCCATAGCTTTGTAAGCATCTACAACACCCTGAGCAACTCTGTCACATCTTACGATACCTCCGAAGATGTTGATCAAAATAGCTTTTACGTTTGGATCTCTTAAGATGATTCCGAAAGCAGTCTGTACTCTCTGAGCATCTGCAGTACCACCTACGTCAAGGAAGTTTGCAGGGTTACCGCCAGATAATTTGATGATATCCATAGTTGCCATTGCAAGACCAGCTCCGTTTACCATACAAGCAACGTTACCATCCAGTTTTACGAAGTTAAGACCAGCTTCACCAGCTTCTACATCCATTGGATCTTCTTCTCTTGTATCTCTCAGTTCAGCTAAGTCTTTGTGACGGAACAATGAGTTGTCATCCAAAGTTACTTTAGCATCTACAGCGATAATCTTGTTATCAGAAGTTTTTAATACAGGGTTGATTTCGAAAAGAGATGCATCAATGCCTGTGTAAGCATTATAAAGAGAACCGATGAATTTTACAAATTCTTTGAAAGCATTTCCTTCAAGACCTAGGTTGAAAGCAATTTTTCTAGCCTGGAATCCCTGAAGACCTAAAGCAGGATCAATGATTTCTTTGTGGATCAAATGAGGAGTTACTTCAGCAACGTGCTCAATATCCATACCACCTTCAGTAGAATATACGATTGTATTTTTACCTTCAGCTCTGTCTAATAGAATAGAAACATAAAATTCTTTAGTTTCTGACTCACCTGGATAATATACATCCTCTGCAACCAAAACAGAATTTACTTTTTTACCTTCAGCAGAAGTTTGTGGAGTAATCAACTGCATTCCGATGATATTCTGAGCGTTTTCTTTAAGCTTATCCATGTTTGGAGAGAACTTTACACCACCACCTTTACCACGACCACCTGCGTGGATCTGAGCTTTTACTACCCACCCTTGAGCGCCAGTTTCAGCAGTTAGTTTTTCAGCAGCAGCTACAGCTTCATCTACGTTGTTTGCAACGAAACCACGTTGGATAGCTACTCCATACTTTGATAAAATCTCTTTTGATTGATACTCGTGAAGATTCATATTATTTTTATTATTTTATTTTAATATTTAAAGGTTGACAAATTTACTAAAAAGACACGGAAGTTCAAGTTTATTGACTTAAAAATTAAAGTCTGGCTGACTTGATTTTTAACATATCTTCCTGTTTTCCCTTATTCTTTCGCTAATTTCTCAGATTGAACAGGTTGAATGTTCGTATGAGCAGCCTTCTTCTGTTAATTTTTATTTCCTAAATTCTGTTTTTAGCAAAATATAAGATCAGCATTCCCCAGCTCAAGATCATCATCAGACCTCCAAGCGGAGTGATAGGGCCTAAGAATTTAAGATTCATTCCCAGATAATCCTGCATGCTTAAGAAATAGATACTTACTGAGAATAAAAATGTTCCTGCAATCATTAAAATGGAAGTCCATTTTTCAGCGGAAGTTTCAAATTTTAAGATATATCCGATGATCAGCAGGAAAAAAGCTGCATACATCTGGTATCTTACTCCTGTTTCAAAACTTTCCAGTCTTTCCACAGCTAATATTTTCTTTAAAGCGTGTGCTCCGAAAGCACCCAGGATTACAGAAACCATTCCGTAAACTGCTCCAAAAATTAATGTGATTGTTTTCATTTTATAACTCTTCTAATTCTAGGGTTAAATATTTTTTTGTTTTATCATCCTGCCAGGTTCCTGAAATTGTATTTCCTTTCATATCTGCTTCTACAAAAGCTCTTGGAATCCATTTGCCGACAGCTTCATCATAATGATCATTCTCAGTAATGGAAATATGATTTCCTTTCATTTTACCGTCCCATGGAATCAGCTTTTTATTTTTATCATACCAATACAATGCAGTAAAGGAGCTTGTATCATTTTCACTTTCTCCTTTATATAAGCGGCTGATAAAAACAGTGACAGGATATTTGCCATCTATTTTTCCTTTGTACAACTTATTTCTAAAACTGGTGGCACCTATTTTTTCAGAACCGGAAATTAAATTTCTTGCATAAGGGCTCCAATATTTTTCCAGTTCTTTGTAGGAAAACTCTATTTCGTGACTGTCGAGGTCATCCAGAGCTCTCATAGCATGGTTGGAGCATCTTCTGGCAACAAAAGTCAGTTTATCTTTTCCGAAAAAATATCTGATGTCTTCTAAAGTATGTTCTGTAAAACAGTCCTCATACATAGCGATCTGATCTTCAGTTTCCTCAGATGGTTTTTTTTCTGCTTTCAGTTTGACCAGAAAGTCAGCAATTCTTTTTTTTACTCTTCTCTGAATGATACTTTCAACCATTTTCACGGAATTAGGTTGAAATAAATCTTCAGCATTGATAAAATTTCCTGTTCTCAGATCAAAATTTTTCCAGATTAAAAACCCTTCCGCATAAGCGCCCGAAGCTTCACCATCAATGGCAATACTCAGAATATTCTCAGGAGTTTCAATTTTATCCCAACTATAAAAATAAAGATAGTTGGAATAGGAATTGGTTGCTGTAGAAGCCAGTTTAAAAGGATTTCCGCCAGATCCGGGAACATATTCCAGCTGATCCACCTGCAGAAATGTATTGATTTTATTTTCTACCCGTGGATTTTCAGGATAGGAAACAACCGGAAAAACGGTATCTTCAGTTTTAGGCTGCAGATTAGTGATTATCACTTTTTGCTGCTGCGAAAAACTTAATCCGGAAATCAGTAAGAAAAATACAATACCCTTTTTCACTATTTTAATTTTAAGTACATTAAAATGAACTTGGCAACCAGTGTAGAAATCCCCAGTATGATAAACATATTGGCGAATTTTTTAGAACTTCTGAAACCTTCATTGTTTGTTTTCTTCAGAAAGAATCCAAAAAGAAGGAATACGATAGGCAAAATGATCTGTAGCATTAGTTTCCTCTCATTCTGTTAAATTCATTGATCACCTCATGGTGGCTCACCGTCTTATCTTTAAAATACGTTACAAAGTGCTGTTTTTCTTCTTCAGTAGCGCCCAATTGGTTCAGAATATTCAATAAGTGCATCTTCATATGTCCTTTCTGGATTCCTGTGGTCACCAGAGAGCGTAAAGCCCCAAAGTTTTGTGCAAGTCCTGAAACTGCCAGGATGCTCATCAGCTCTTGTGCGGAAGGTTTCCCAAGAAGTGCCAGTGAGAATTTTACCAAAGGGTGAAGATTGGTAAGTCCTCCCACAACTCCAACAGAAATAGGAAGATCAATCCAGAATCTGAAAATTCCGTTATCTGTTGTACAGTGTGTTAAAGATCTGTATTGGCCATCTCTCGCAGCATAAGCATGTGCGCAGGCTTCCGTAGCTCTGAAATCATTTCCGGTAGCGATTACAACGGCATCTACTCCATTCATTACTCCTTTATTATGAGTAGTCGCACGGTAAGGTTCTATTTCTGCAATGGTAACGGCCTGCTTGAATTTAGAAGCAAATTCTTCCGGAGAAATTCCACTGTCATCTTTTAAATCTTCCATTTTACACGAAACCTCAGCTCTCACAATACAGTCAGGGGTAAAGTTGGAAAGAATATTCATCACAATCTGCAGTGAATTCTTTTCTTCCTGAGTAAAATCTTCGCTGGTAGCAACTTCCTGTCTCAAAGTCTTTCCGAACTGCTCAAGACATGAGTTGATAAAGTTCGCTCCCATTGAATCCACAGTATCAAAACTTGCTTTCAACTGGTAGTAATTCGGCATTTCTGCTGTTTTATCCACCAGGCTGATGTTTAAAATACCTCCGCCGCGTTTTCTCATATTCGTGGTGATATCTTCTGTGGCTTCAAATAATTTTTTCTTTAAACTGAAATTAAAGAAATGTAATAATTTGTGAGGTTCTACATTAAAAATAAAGTGGGTATGCCCCAGTTTTTCAGTATTGATAATCGTTGTTTTAAAACCTCCCTTATCGATCCAGAATTTGGCAGCTTTGGAAGCAGCCGCTACTACTGAACTTTCTTCAACTGCCATTGGAAGTGCCAACAGTTTTCCATCGATTAAAAAGTTCGGAGCAATTCCGTACGGCATATAGAAATTGGAGATGGTATTTTCAGAAAATTCTTCGTGAAGTTTCTGAAGATCTGCATCATCATTCCAGTATTGTTTTAATATATTTTGATATTCCTGGTTTCCTTCAAGATATTCGTTTACGAGCCATTCGATTTTCCCCTGCTTTGGAAGCTTGGAAAAACCTTCGATTGGTTTATGATTCATGATATAAACTTTAATGAGCCGTAAATATAATGATTTTGAGACTCTTTTTTGTGGATAACTTACATGAAAAAAGGTTGACTTTTATCAATTTTGGAACTAATTTTGAACAATATTAAATTACAATTCAGATACAAAATATATCAAATCATTTTAAATATGAATTTTGACCGTCTTAAAGAAAAGCTTGAAATCCTTGCTGATGCAGCGAAATATGATGTTTCCTGTTCATCAAGCGGAGGTACAAGAAAAAATAAAAAAGGAGCATTGGGAGATAGTTCTGCAAGCGGGATCTGTCATACCTATACAGAAGACGGAAGATGTGTTTCTCTGCTTAAGGTTCTGTTGACCAATCACTGTATTTATGATTGTGCTTACTGCGTTTCCAGAAGTTCCAATGATATCAAAAGAGCTGCTTTTACAGTAGAAGAAGTGGTAGACCTTACCATCAATTTTTACCGCAGGAATTATATTGAAGGGTTATTTCTAAGCTCAGGAATTTTTAAAAACGCAGATACCACAATGGAAAGACTGGTAAGAGTGGCCAAAAAGCTGCGCCTGGAAGAAAATTTTAACGGATATATTCATTTGAAATCTATTCCGGGAGCAAGTGATGATCTGATGCAGGAAGCTGCGTTGTATGCAGACCGTTTATCCGTTAATATTGAAATTCCTACGGAGAGTGGATTAAAATTATTGGCGCCTGAAAAAAACAGACAGGATATGATCAGCCCGATGCGGTATATTCAAAAAGGCATCATTCAATATAAAGATGAAAAGAAAATCCTTAAGAAGGTTCCGAAGTTTGCTCCGGCCGGACAGTCTACACAAATGATTGTGGGAGCAACCAATGAAAATGACTTACAGATCATCAAAGTGGCAGATCATTTTTATAAAAATTTTAATCTGAAAAGGGTGTATTATTCCGGATATGTTCCGGTTCTGGAAGATCAAAGACTACCCTCTTTAACCACAGAAGTCCCTATGCTTAGGGAAAACCGACTGTATCAGTCGGACTGGCTGATGAGATTTTATGGTTTTAAAGCAGAAGAAATTTTAGATCCCAATGTTCCTTTTCTTGATCTGGAAATGGATCCGAAATTAAGCTGGGCATTACGGAATCTGGATCAGTTCCCGGTGAATCTCCAGACTGCCGAATACCGGATGATTTTAAGAATTCCCGGAATCGGAGTGAAAACAGCGCAGAAAATTGTGAGTGCAAGACGTTTTCAGATTTTAACGATGGATCATTTGAAAAAACTCGGAGCGGCTGTCAACCGGGCAAAATATTTCATCGATTTTAATGCTGGGAATGCCTACCTGAAATACTTAACGGATAAAAACTTCAGAAAGCTGCTCATAGGCGGAAGCTCATCCAAATTTCATAACCAGTTTTCGCAACAGCTGACTTTGTTTTGATTTTAAACACAAATGACACCATATTTTCACAAATGGACACTAATTTATAATACAACACGACTGTCATTCTGACGAAGGAAGAATATCTAGATTCTTCACTTCATTTTATTTCGTTCAGAATGACAAGCACACACAAATTTTAATTCAACACATGACAACTCTACTCTACGATGGAAGTTTTGACGGTCTTTTCACAGCAGTATTTGAAGTTTTCGAATATCGTTATAAAGATGTAGAAATTATAAGCAGGGAAAGGTTTCATCAGGAAAATATTTTTGCTGAGATTCACGAAGTCATTACCCAAACAGATAAATCTGAAAGGGTTTTGAATAAATTAGAACAGAATATTGGGAAACAGGGCGTTTACAAACTTTTAAAAGTTTTTTTATCGGAAGATCCGGAGCTGGAAAGCCTTATTTTATCTGCGGTAAGACAGTCGGTGAAGAATCCAGAAAATAATATTCTTGAAAACTTTGCCGATAATGATGTTTTAAAAATTTCAAAAATCTGTAAATCAGTAGACCGGGAAAGACACAGAATGACGGCTTTTGTCCGGTTTGAAAAAATGCAGGATGGTGTTTTTTTCTCTAAAATAGATCCCGACTTCAATGTTCTTCCTTTAATCAGAAAACATTTTCACGACCGATACCAGGATCAGAAATGGATGATCTACGATCTCCGGAGAAACTACGGACTTCTGTATGATCTGAACGATTGTGAGTTTTTCTATCCTGATGAAAAAATTATTCTCCATAATTATCAGCAGAAATTTCATGATGAGGAAAACAATTATCAGATACTCTGGCAGCGATATTTCACAAAAACCAATATTGTAGAAAGGAAAAATATGAAACTCCATATTCAGCATGTTCCCAAAAGATACTGGAAATATCTGACTGAAAAATGGTAGCCGGAATTCCATATTGTGGATAACTTTTTATTTCGACGATAAAAACTATGGTTTCAAATTATTTTTTGATCCATATTTTATAACCTGCTCATTTTATGGGAGATAAAATCCACATTAATGGAAAACTCATATTGTGGATAACTTTTTTGAGTTAACATACCGTTAACATTGAAAATAGTTCAACATCAATTTTCTTGTAAAAATGGAGTAAATAAAGCCAGTTCCAGAAAGTAAAGGAATATAAAATATATTATAAACCCATGTAAATCTGTGACCTATAGATTCAAAAACTATATCAACATTCCCAGTTTGTGGATAACTCTCACTTTCTAATGGTCCGTAACGCTTTCTTTACAATATACTGCGTTTCTTTTGTCGGACTTTCCCGAAGCCATTCATCGCAGATTTCCACTACAAATTCGGGTTGAGATTTGCTGGCATCATTCAGCCAGTTGCCAACACTATCCTGTACATATCTGGAGGAATCTGATCGTAAAGGTTCCAGTATTTCCAGTCCAAGCCCTGGATTTTGTTTTAAAGCATCAATATGTTCACACCACACACCTCTTGGCCTTGTGGATTCGCTGGCAAAGCGTCTTACATTTTCATCGTCATGCATCGTCCATTCTGATAAAAGAGATAAGCTTTCCTCAAGGTTTCTGGCGATATCCGGGCGCATCGTCATCCAGCAGATTTCCCTCACTCCAAAATGAGAGTCAGAAGCAAATGGCTGAATTTTGTTTAATTTTTCCTTAAGTTGTAAATCGTTATTTCTTCCAATCGTATAAGCTGCCCAGCAACGTACCAGATCTGCGGGATGAACTGACAATTTCAAAAGAAATTCGTTATCCTTATTTTTCACAGCCAGATTAAGTAAGCCAATTCCTATTGTTTCATTAATGGTATTGACAGTTTGTTTTTTCAGCTGGTTTACACTTTCTAAAACGGGTTTCAAATATTCCTTACGATCATTCTGTAAAAGCAGATTTTCCAACAGCAACCTTTGATCTACTGCCAGCCATTCCGTAAGATTGGCGGTTTCAATTTCTCCTCTGTTCAGCTGTTCCAAAATATCCGTTGGAATATCTTTGATGGAGCGGGCTCCTTTTCGTTTTTCTGTCATACTATTTAATGATTACCTTTACAAAAGTCTGAAAGTGGGCGGAGAAAAACAATACCGCACATTTTTACCACATAGGGATAAAAAAGTCAATTTTATGGAAACAAAGGAAAGAGCTGAAGAAAATAAAATATGTCCGTTGGAAGTTGCTGTTAATACCATCAGTGGAAAATGGAAAATTCCTATTGTCTGGCAGATCAATGAAGGAAAAAAACGTCCCAGTGAATTTTTGCGAGGTATTGCTAAAGTGGACCGCAGGGTTCTCAATCAGCAGCTGAGTGAAATGGTGGAAGACGGTATTTTAACGAAACATTCTTTCAATGAACTTCCTCCAAGAGTAGAATATACTTTGACAGAACTTGGGGAAAAACTGGTAGAAATCCTCTGGCAGCTGAATGAATGGGGAAAATTATTGATTCCTGAAAAAGAGGAGTCGTTGAACCGCTAAATTTTCAAATAAGATATTGGCAGATAGGTGAAAAAAAATGATATTTGTGTTCACTAAAACGCATGAAAAAAGTTATCACAGGAATCATTGTTATTCTCATTTACACAGGCTGTACAAAAGAAAAAATATCAGACCGTTTATTACCTGAACCAGATAAAAATGAGCATTTAATTGCTGAAAATGCTTTAAAAATTAATAAAGGTAAAAATACTATCAGGGAAAGATTTTCTCCTCCGGAAGGGTATGATTGGATAGAAGAAAAACCTGGTTCTTTCGGATATTTTATTGAAAACTTCAAACTCAAACCTTACGGCAGCCAGATTGTAAAATATGACGGAAAACCTATTTCTACCCAGCATCTTCATGAAGCGGTTTTTGATATTGATACCGGAAATAAGGATCTTCAGCAATGTGCTGATGCAGTCATCCGAATGAGAGCTGAATATCTTTATAAGGCAAAAAAATTTAACGAAATTAAATTTCATTTTACAAGCGGTGATCTTTTCAGCTGGAATGATTATAAAAACGGAACGAGAGCTTTTGTCAGCGGAAATTCTGTCAACTTCAAAAGAGCTGCGTCTTTTGATGATTCTTATCAGAGTTTCAGAAATTATCTGGATGTCATTTTTAATTATGCAGGAACGATTTCATTAAATAAAGAAACAAAACCTGTCAATAAAAATTCAGATCTGAAAACAGGAGATATCCTGATCACACCGGGAAGTCCCGGACACATTGTTTTTATTTCCGGTGTCTGCCGGAATAAGAAAGGAAAAAGATTATTCTTATTAAGTGAAGGATTCACCCCGGCGCAATCGGTTCATGTACTTTCAAATCCGTTTAATCCCTATTTTACGCCCTGGTATGACCTTGACATCCATGCTGAGGAGACCAAAACTGCACGATATTTTTTTAAACCTACAAACTTCAGAAGCTTTTAATAATTTATATTCAAAACTATTGGAAACTTACTACGATAATCTGAACTTGTTTTTGTAAATTTGTTTTCGAAATTTTTTACTTGATGAAAGAGAGTGCTGTAAAAAAAATTGCAGTTCTTACTTCAGGAGGTGACTCTCCGGGTATGAATGCGGCGTTAAGAGCGGTAGTAAGAACCGCCAATTACTATAATATCGAATGCTACGGAGTGAGGGAAGGTTACAACGGCCTTATCAATAATGATTTCCTGAAAATGGGAGCCCGTTCCGTAAAAAATATAATCAACCAGGGCGGAACCATTCTAAAATCTGCCAGATCTGCTGAGTTCAGAACTAAAGAAGGCCGTCAGAAAGCTTATGATAACTGTATAAAGCTGGGAATTGACGGATTGGTATGTATCGGAGGTGACGGAACATTTACCGGTGCCAAAATCTTTAATGAAGAGTTCGGAATCAGGGTAATCGGTATCCCGGGAACGATCGACAACGATATTTTCGGAACTGATAATACGATCGGATACGACACTGCATTGAATACGGCAATGGATGCCATTGACAAAATCCGTGACACAGCAACTTCCCACAACAGGGTTTTCTTTGTGGAAGTAATGGGTCGTGATGCTGGTTTTATTGCTTTAAATAGCGGATTGGCAACCGGAGCTCTGGATATTTTAATTCCTGAGAAAAAAGACAGTATTGATGAGCTTTTCACAAAATTCAGGGATGCGGAAAAAACCGGAAAAGCATCAAGTATTGTGGTGGTTGCAGAGGGTGAGAAACTAGCCAATGTGTACGAACTTGCAGAAAAAACCAAACAAACCTTCCCTGATTATGACATTCGTGTAGCGATTTTGGGACATATGCAGAGAGGAGGTTCTCCAAGCTGTGCAGACAGGGTTTTGGCAAGCCGACTGGGCTATGGAGCCGTAACCGGATTAATGGAAGGACAAACCAATGTAATGGCAGGAATGCGTTCCAATGATCTGACGTATACGCCAATTGAAGAAGCCATTAAAAAACATAATGAAATCAATAAAGATCTTTTACTGATTTCAGAAATTTTAGCAATCTAATTATTTTTATAATCTAATAAAAACAAACTATTATGTCAACAATTAAAGTAGGTATCAACGGTTTTGGTAGAATTGGACGTCTTGTTTTCAGAGCAATGACTGAAAGAGACAACATTGAAGTTGTAGGAATCAATGACCTAATCAATGCAGAATACATGGCTTACATGTTAAAATATGACTCTGTACACGGTATTTTCCCAGGTGAGGTTTCTGTAGAAGGAAATGATCTTGTAGTAAACGGGAAAAAAATCAGAGTAACTGCTGAAAAAGATCCAAGTAACCTAAAATGGAATGAAATCGGTGCTGATTACGTAGTAGAATCTACCGGTTTATTCCTTGATAAAGACAGCGCTGCAAAACACCTTGCTGCAGGTGCTAAAAAAGTAATCCTTTCTGCTCCTTCTAAAGATGACACTCCAATGTTCGTAATGGGGGTAAACCACAAAGAGCTTACTGATGATATTAAAATCTTATCAAATGCTTCTTGTACTACAAACTGTTTAGCTCCTTTAGCTAAAGTAATCCACGATAACTTCGGAATCGCAGAAGGTTTGATGACTACTGTACACGCTACAACAGCTACTCAGAAAACGGTTGACGGTCCTTCAATGAAAGACTGGAGAGGTGGTAGAGCTGCTCTAAACAATATTATCCCTTCTTCTACAGGTGCTGCTAAAGCAGTAGGAAAAGTAATCCCTTCACTAAACGGAAAATTAACGGGTATGTCTTTCAGAGTACCAACTGTTGACGTTTCTGTAGTAGATTTAACAGTGAGAATTGAAAAGGCGGCTTCTTATGAAGAAATCTGTTCAGTTATCAAAGCTGCTTCTGAAGGCGAATTGAAAGGGATCCTAGGATATACTGAAGATGCAGTAGTATCTCAGGACTTCGTAGGAGATAAGAGAACTTCTATCTTCGACAAAGATGCTGGTATCATGCTTTCTCCTAACTTTGTGAAACTTGTTTCTTGGTATGACAACGAAATGGGTTACTCTAACAAGTTAGTTGATATGCTTGTACACGCTGCTTCTTTATAATCAATAATGAGCGATAAGCAATAAGTAATATAAAACCTTCCCGATGGGAAGGTTTTTTTATAAATACTATATTTGTCATTTAGTACTTTTCCTTTCCAATTGTTTAAAAGTTTGTTGAGATTTATTTTTTTGTATTGTCATTGCCATTAGAAAATAAATTATAAGTTACAGCAAAGAAAATAGCTGGTTTATACATTTCAGAATAGGAAACATCTAAATAATTAGGATTAATAAAATTATCATTAGCATCTAAATTATTTCTATTAAGTTTTTTTACATTTACAAAAGAAAGGCCTCCTGTAAAAACAAGTCTGTTCTTTTCTAAAAATGCAACAGAAGGTCCAGCATAAAAATTGAGTTTTGCATCCGTATTAATACTAATTCCCGATGAAATACCAAACATTGCCGTTTTTCCAAAATCCCAAAATATATGAGCTAAAACTCCAACTGCATGTGTAATACTATTTTTTTCATTTTCGTAAACACCACTACTTTTACCATCACTACTATATTTTAAAAGATAATTATCATCTCCTATAAAACTTAACATATAACCAGTACTGAAATTAACTTTTACTCCACCAAATGTTGTAATTTTTATAGGCTCAAATTTCTCTAACTCTTTATTATCTTTTCCTAAAAGAACAGGAGTTATCACTATTTCATCATCTGTTAATTGAGTTGCCTTAGTAAATGTAACAAAATCATCATTTTTTATAGTTTCATATGTTTTTCTCCCCACAAACGCTTTATTTATTATTTCATTTTTTTTCTTTTCTTCATTAACTATATCGATAATTTTTTTTGCAGAGTTCATTTCTTCTTCAAACATAACATTAGTAGAACTTACCTTTACATCATTAATTTTTGCTTTAGAACCATTAACACTAATTGTACCTAACAAAGAAATATTATCGGTTCTTGAATTAACATCTTTATAAAGTTTTTTCAATTCCACATATGATTTCTGTAATTCCAATATGTCTTTTTCTATAGGAGTATCTATTTCATATGTGTTTTCATATATTTTTTTTGCAAGAGCTTTAACTGAATCAACATTCTTTATAAAGTTATTATCTCCAAGTAATTCAACCAAAATATTATTTAGATTTGCTTTTCTCTCTATATTGGATGCTTTTTCTATTAAAACCTGATATTCAGCAATAAAATCTTCCTTAGGATTAAAAGAACTTGAAGCAGGATTTCTTCCTTTATTCTTATTTTCTTCACTTTTCTCTTCATTTCCTATAAAACTATCACTTATCGACTTTGGAATTTCAAATTGAAAATTTTCACCTTTAGCTTCTATATTACTACCTATTACTTTTAAAGGATTAACATTACTAATAACAAATTTTATAGTACTTCCTTTTTTTAATTTAAATCCAGCAGGATAAGTATCCTTATTAAACGGTTTAATAAATATTTCTAGAGAATTTCCATTTTTTTCGGTAGAAGAAACCGAACAATTTTGTCCAAAAGCCATCCCCACCCAACCGAGCAGAAACAGTAATACGATTTTTGTTTTCATGATTTTTATTTTTCTGGTTAAGTTTTTTTGAATTTTAGAATTAGTTTATCATTGTAGAAAAACGAAATATTTTTATAATTGAGTTTTCATGGTTATTAGTTTTGTTTTACACAAAGTTTCAAATTATATAAGCACAAGTAAATTACCCGTTTGTGGTATTTTTCATGAAAGTTTTCCTGGATAGCTGACAAATCTCACCAAAATATTTCAGCATAAAACTTGTACTTTTATAGGGAAAGGAATGAAACATGATACAACCGCGTTTTAAAGATGCCCCCCATTTCAGGAACTTTTGGGAAAATGGCAATGGAAAGCAGCTTATAGAATTTTCCGGGGCAGAAGTGAGTTTTGAGCATTTTGAAAAATTTGCTCCCTATTTTCATCATACGGATCAGATCGGTGACGAGGTGGTAAAAGATGTTTATTTCACTAAAAAATTTCATGAAGCTTCCAGAGAAATTGAACATTACATCAGAAATGGAGTTTCGGAAGCTGATGATGTCCCTGAAAGTGTAAAAAAAATGTTCAGCCAAACTCAAAAAATTCCTCAATGGCTGGATTATAACCTGCTCAAAAGCGGTGCTGAACTCTGCATGAGAAGCAATCTTGATTCATTAATTTCATTGAGGGATTATTGTCTGATTGGTGGTTATGATTATGCCTACCTCAACAAACCTTTAATTGTTACTGAAGCTTTGAAAAAAGGGGCGGTGAAGCGTCTTTCTGAAACCTTGGATTTTTGGGTGAATGCTACCCGGTACAACGCACTGGAAATCCATGCAAAAGGATATGAATTTGCCATAAAAACCCGTTTGATACATTCCTATGCAAGGCTTTCCATTAAAAAACATTATAAAGACTGGGATACCGAAAACTGGGGAGAGCCCATCAATTCCTGGGATATGATGGCAACGTATATTGGTTTCAGTCTGGTGTTTCTCCATAGCCTTACAAAGCTGGGAAATCGTTTTTCTGTTGAAGAAGAACAGGGAATTTTCCATCTTTGGAAATACGTGGGTTACCTTTTGGGAATTCCGGAGCAGCTTCTTCCTGATGATAAAAAACAGGCAACGGAATATTTTTATTTATGGACTTCCGTTCAGCCGCCTTCGGATAAAGATTCTGTTCTTCTGGCTCATTCTCTGCTGGATGAATCTCTCGAAAATCCTATCTTAAAATTTGAATTCCAAAGAAAAAACTTAAGATATCTGCACATCTGCTGTACCTGGTTTCTTTTAGATGATGAAGTTTGCAAAAGATTACAAATTCCGGAAGTTCCTTACAGAAATCTGTTTCCAAAATCGAAAATACTTTTCAACACAATTTATGACAGCCTTGTAAGCCGTAATGCCAGAATAAAAAGAGGAAACAAAGATCAGATGAAAGTACTGGAAGATTATCTTGCCATCACTAAAAATTCAAATTTCCATTAAAATTAATTGTTGGAACTCGCAAAGGCGTAAAAATTTCAAGACATTGCAAAAGTTTTTAGGACGCAAGAAAATCGAAGATTTTCAGCACGGAATATATAATTTCAAGTAAAATTCTTGCAATCAACCCGATGATACAGGTTTTCATTAATATCTGCGTTATCTGCAAAATCAGCGTGGGGTAAAAAAATACATACACTACTCAATTTTATCGGAGATAAAATCCTTGCGCCTTAAAGCATAATCTATATTAAAAGAATGGCGCCTTTGCAATTTCCAACAAAAAAACTCATCTTAATAAAGTAAAAAGCATTAAAAAAATACTTTAGATACAGCATTCCGCATGTGCTTCGTTATGAAGGAGATCACTTATAAAATTTTATCATTTTTTAACTCTAAAAACAGCTTTCAGGGACAAATAATATTAGCTTTTGATCTATAAATTATGTATTTTTGAGAAATTATTTTAATAGAGATGAGTAACATTGATGATAAGAAAAAAGCACTCGCTTTAGTGCTTGACAAGCTAGATAAAACATATGGGAAGGGAACGGTAATGACTTTAGGTGATGAATCTATAGACAATACGATAGAGGTCATTCCTTCCGGTTCTTTAGGTTTGGATATTGCCCTAGGGATAGGCGGATATCCAAAAGGAAGAATCATTGAAATATATGGTCCTGAATCTTCAGGTAAAACAACGTTGACCCTTCACGCCATTGCTGAAGCTCAAAAAGCAGGCGGTATTGCAGCATTCATTGATGCAGAGCACGCTTTCGATAGAACGTATGCTGCGAAATTAGGAATTGATCTTGAAAACCTGATCATTTCTCAGCCGGACAACGGTGAGCAGGCTTTAGAAATTGCAGATAATTTGATCCGTTCAGGAGCAATTGATATCGTAGTAATTGACTCTGTAGCGGCTCTTACTCCAAAAGCAGAAATCGAAGGTGAAATGGGAGATTCCAAAATGGGTCTTCATGCAAGATTAATGTCTCAGGCATTAAGAAAGCTTACTGCTACGATTTCAAGAACAAAATGTACCGTGATTTTCATCAACCAGTTGAGAGAAAAGATCGGTGTAATGTTCGGAAACCCTGAAACCACTACCGGAGGTAATGCACTGAAGTTTTACGCTTCTGTAAGAATTGATATCAGAAAAGCAAGTGCTCCTATCAAACAAGGTGATGAAGCAATCGGTAGCCGTGTGAAAGTGAAGATTGTGAAAAACAAAGTAGCTCCTCCATTCAAGCAGGCAGAATTTGACATCATGTATGGTGAAGGTGTTTCTAAAGTAGGAGAAATTCTTGATACCGCTGTAGATATGGGAATTGTGAAGAAAAGCGGATCATGGTTCAGCTACGAAGAGACTAAATTGGGTCAGGGACGTGATGCTGTAAAAGATGTTTTAAGAGATAATCCGGATCTTGCTGAAGAATTGGAAGCTAAGATTAAGGAAGAAATGAAAAACAAATAATTTTTCAGAAAATATAGAAAAGGCAGTCTTCGGATTGCCTTTTTCTGTTTTTAAAATAAAGATTTTTCTAACGCAAAGGTTTCATCTGTATGCTGTAATATTTTTAAGGGAGCAGAGAGCTGAATCAATTTCATTGATTCTTACTAAGCAAATGCATCATTTACCACAAAGCTCCATCAACGATGCGTTTAAATAAATGAAGGGTCAGAAAATAAAAAAGAGGTCATTCCGTAGAACAACCTCTTTGAGATTTTATATTTTTTTAAAATTATTCAGCAATTTTACCCTGCAGCTGAAGTGCTCCGGTCACTTTCATTCCTTTTGTAAGCGTTTCCATTCTCATGTTCTCTTTGTTCACAAAAGCATCAATGGTGAAGAAATCTTCATTCTCTTCATTCGTGATCAATTTCAACTTCAAAATATATCCTTTAACACTTCTATCTTCAAGCAATTCTGTTTCTTTAAAGTCTACTACCTGACCAATAAAATCGAAACATGCATAATTAGGCAGGTCCTGACTTGGTGCATAGGTAGTAAAATCCTCACTCATTTTGGTTCCATCCGGTAAATCAGTATTGGTTTGAACATCAAGAATGAAAACAATTCCGCTGACATTCACCTTCAGATGAGGCTGAGTCATGTAGGTATTTCTGTTTTCAGCATAATCTGTTGCAAAAAACCAAACACCAAAAGTATCTCTGGCAGGTCCTGCTACAATTGCCTGTAAATTCAATGCATTTTCCCATTCTCTGATTGATCTGGTTTCAAAATCCAGGGTATAATCCGTTTTTACTTCCGGAATTATAGTACTCAATTCATCTGTAACAATGGTTTTGAATCTTACATCTTCAAATTCGGTTTTATTTCTGGCCTCTCCTGTCGGATCAGAAACGGTGGACTGCATTAAAACTGTGCTAAGATACTGCCCGTAATCTTTAGTCTGAAAGTTCTGGTGTCCAAAAACGCCACTCCATGTATTCACAAGGTTATGAACATTGGATTTTCTGATAATTATCCCAGCTTCATTAGTGGTTTCAGGAGTCGTGATTCCTACTGTATTCTGGAAATAATTTTGTCCCTCAATCAACTGATGATTCATAATCGCATTATTTTCTTCATGAGAAAACTCTGCAAAACCTTTATACGTAATATTCTGGTTTTCGAAAATATAAGGCAATCCTGTTTTCTTCTTTTCATCACCGGCAAAGTGGTAAGCAAGTGAAATTCCCTTAAATTCCCCTTCCTGAATAGCCGGAGTGTGATTACCGTTATGATCAAACTGAGAATGATATAGTATCATATAAGATTTAATCTTACCTTCCTGAAGCTCACTTTCAAACTTTTCTTCCATCTGTGCAATCGCCTGTTGTGGAGAAAGTGCATAAGCATCTTCAGTAACCATATACGCAAAACCCTCTACCTCACCATTTTCTTTTTCAAAAGCAGAAAGCGGTGTATACTCACCTCTTAGCTGAAGGGCTATAGAATACACGATATAATCATTATAAATCCTGATTTTTTCATATTCTTCATTTACTTTCGGCTCTTCTGCCAGCTGCGAAGGAACTTCCGGTATTGTTTCCACAACTTCTTCCACCACTTGCTCTACTACTTTTTCTTCCGGCATTTTCATTTTCTGAACCGGAGTACTTACATTTTCCTGACTGTTATTTTTTTTCTTAAAAAAATCAAAGATTCCCATACTGTTATTTATAATTGGCGGTAAATATAATAAAAGTGCTCAACAGGCTCATCATAAAAAAAATGCCATTGTGTCAGTGTGCTCTTTATTGTTTTTATAATAAAAAATTCCGGCGGAGCCTTTGGCTCCGCCGGAATTCTGTTAATTAGGTTTATCATCTGTCAGTTCAAATCCCCAATCCTTTCCTTTTTGGGTTGCCGGGATTCCTTTTGTCATCCAGACCGGAGCTTTAGCACCTTTAAGATAATAATCAAAAAACTGCTGTTCGCGGATTTGAATATCTTTTCTGTTCTGACGTTTCATAAGGTTATGATCATCTCCATTATAATTCAGAAGCCATACCGGTTTTCCGAGACGGCGTAGTGCGGTAAACATTTCAATCCCCTGATACCATGGCACAGCTCCATCTTTATCATTACTCATAATAACTACCGGAGTTTGTACTTTATCAATGCTAAAAAGCGGTGAATTTTTAATATAAAGATCCGGTGCTTCCCACAAGTTTTTCCCCAATCTGCTTTGTGATTTCTCATACTGAAACTGTCTGTTCATTCCTGAAGTCCATCGGATTCCTCCATAGGCAGACGTCATGTTGACAACGGGTGCTCCACTCCATGCAGCTGCATACATATTGGTATGAGCAATAAGATAAGCAACCTGATAACCTCCCCAGCTTTGTCCCTGAATTCCTATTTTTGCACCGTCTACCCATGCATTTTGCTTTAACTTTTCAACTCCGGAATTAATATATTCCATGGCAGATTCTCCCGGGAAACCATCTGTATAAGAAATATCAGGAGTGAAAACAAGATATCCGTTGCTCACAAAATAAGAAATATTTAATCTTGAAGGTGTTGGAGCTGGTGCAACATACCGGTTTAAATTATCCGAAAGTTTTTCGTAGAAATAAACAATCATCGGATATTTTTTATTCGGATCAAAGTTTTCCGGTTTGTATAGCACTCCTGTAGAAGTATTTCCTTTTGGTGTTGTCCAGTTTACCAATTCGTTTGTTCCCCAGTTATATTGATTTTGCTGCAGATTGGTATTGCTCAGTTTTTGTTGTTCTGAAAAATCTGATGTTGCAAAAATATTGGGAGAAGCCGTGTATGATTCTTTTATCAGAATATACTGTTCAGCATTTTTTGCTTTTTGAAGGGTTCTGTATCCCCATACATTTTCCATCTGAATTTTTACCGGATCAGCGTTTGACTGAACAGATGTCTTAAAAATTCCGTTGGCCTTGGATGTATTGTCAAATGCGGATAAATAAATGACTGATTTTCTGTTTAAGCTTTTAATATCCTTATCCAGATCATAGGTATCAAATGTTATTTTATGCTTACGCCCATATCCATTGGTCATATTTCTTGGCTTTTTTGAACTGTTCAGAAAAAATTCCCAAAGATCGTAACGGTCTCTGATAATTACAGATTCATCATTATCTGTCCAGGATGCAATACCATAAGAATTTGGAAAATCCGGCATATCAAATTCCTCATCTACAAAAGAAACAGGTAAGCCTGTACTGAGCGGAAGGGTTTGTTTTGTCTTCACATTATAGCTCAGCCATTTCCCTTTTTCTCTGTCAAAGATCACAACAAATTTTCCCAGCGGAGATACAGCCGCTGCTCCATTGAGGTTTTTAATAATTTCGGTTCTCTCTCCCGTTTTATTGTCAATCAGAAAATAGGTTTTCTTTGTTGCACCTTCCCATTGTGAAGAAATCCTGTTATTGATACTGGTAATTCCCAGCGCAAATTCTGCATTTCCTTCGTTCACCAGTCGTAAAGTATCCAAATCTTCTCCGTCAATATTGGTAAAGAAATCCGGTTTTCCCGTTTGCATTACTGCAGCGTAGGATTTTTTCAGATCATTCTTCAATTCTTTTAGCTGTACCGTTTGCAGATAATCGTCCTTATAATTCCAGATATCCACAACGGCATGATCATTTGCAATCATTGCCGTATCTTTTGCAACAGGCTTTGGAGCAACACCGAAATACAACTGTTTCCCATTTTTACTGAACAGCGGCAACCGGTTTTCGGAAATTACCCAGTTTCTCTTCATCTGTGCATTCTCATTGGTAACAATTGCTTTTTTGTTTCCTTTAAAGTTAAAGTAATATAGCTGATACAATTTCACCAGATCATTCTGTGCAGAAGAAGTTCCTACATAAGCCAGCTGATTTCCTTCTTCGTCAAAAGACAATTGTGAAAAGTCTCCCTCCATTTCAGAAATTTTATTGATGGTTCCTTTTTGCAGATCAACTACCTGCACGGTTTGAAACGCATATTTCTTAGGTTTAGACTTGTCTGTATCTTTTTTATCCGAAGATTTTTCATCTGTTGAATCCTTTCCTTCTTTTTTATCTTTCTTTTCGTCCGGCTTCTTAGTCACAAAAACAAGTTGCTTCCCATTTTTGCTGAACTCATAGCGTATGACATTATCATATGTTGTACTTTTTCCATCCAAAAGGTTTTTCACCACAAGCTGTAATGGTTTTACATTTTTTTCTTCCTCTTTATTTTCTTCCCCGTCTTCTTTGTCGGAAGCATCATCAGAAGATTTATCTTTTATATTTTCCAGAAGATAAGCAACGTAAGAACCTGCTTTTTCAGGAATTTTAAATGATTTTACATTCGGAATTTTCTCTGTTTTATCATTAAAAAAATCAACAATGGCAAGGCTGTCTTTTGTTAATTTATTTTTCTTCAGTTTTTTATCTTTTACCGCTTTTATATCTTTATACTGCGGTCGGATCTGAAAAACAGCAAACCTGGAATCATTGGTAAAATCCACTTTTGCCGCTCTTGCAAACTTCTTTGTTGTCTTATTTTTAACGGAATATAAAGAAAGGTCAGAATTTCCTTCCTGAGCATCTACCGAATAGGCAATCCACTTTCCATCATTTGAGATTTTTCTTGATCCGATATTTTGCCAGCTGTCGTAAACAGAATGGTCTAAAGGCTTCTTCTGCCCATATACCCAGAAGGTCATGATGAGCAGCATAAAAACTGTACATTTCAACTTCATTTTAAAAATATTTTAAGATTTAAAAGTAAGGCATTTCTTTGACAAATCCATATAACAATACCTTTTCAATTTGAAAAAATGACATTCTGTCACTTTCTCCTGCATGGTATTTTTTTTGAGAAAGAATTTTAAATTAAAAATCTAAAATATGATGACTAAAGGAAATATTAATGTATCTGTGGAAAACATTTTCCCGCTTATTAAAAAATTTCTTTACAGTGACCACGAAATATTCCTAAGAGAATTGATCTCCAATGCAACGGATGCTACTTTAAAATTAAAACACCTGACAAGCATTGGTGAGGCAAAAGTGGAATATGGAAATCCCAAGCTTGAAGTTAAAATTGATAAAGACCAGAAAACGTTACGCATCATCGACCAGGGAATTGGTATGACCGGCGAAGAAGTTGAAAAATATATCAACCAAGTTGCTTTTTCAGGCGCTGAAGAGTTTTTGGAAAAATATAAGGATTCTGCAAAAGATTCCGGCATTATCGGACATTTCGGTCTTGGATTCTACTCTGCTTTCATGGTGGCTGAAAAGGTGGAAATCCTTACAAAATCTTATAAAGATGAGCCGGCAGTACGTTGGGTCTGTGACGGAAGCCCGGAATTCACGCTTGAAGAAACTACTGATAAAACAGACAGAGGAACGGAAATAATCCTTCATATTGCTGAAGATTCCGTAGAGTTTCTGGAAGAAGCAAAAATCCGTGAGCTGCTATTAAAGTATAACAAATTTATGCCTGTTCCGATTAAATTCGGGACAAAAACACATACACTTCCTTTACCGGAAGATGCTCCTGAAGATGCTGTGGCTGAAACAGAAGAGGTAGACAATATCATCAACAATCCGGTTCCGGCATGGACCATCGCTCCAAGTGAACTGACCAATGAGGATTATATGAAGTTCTATCATGAACTGTACCCAATGCAGTTTGAAGAACCGTTATTCAACATCCACCTGAATGTTGATTATCCTTTCAACCTTACCGGAATTTTATTTTTCCCGAAATTGAGCAATAATCTGAATATTGATAAAGATAAAATTCAATTATATCAAAACCAGGTATTTGTAACAGATGAAGTAAAAGGAATCGTTCCGGACTTCCTGATGTTATTAAGAGGTGTAATTGATTCTCCGGATATCCCATTGAACGTTTCCCGTTCTTATCTTCAGGCAGACGGTGCTGTAAAGAAAATTTCATCGTATATCACGAAAAAAGTTGCCGACAAAATGGCTTCTTTAATTAACGAAAACCGTGAAGATTATGAACAAAAATGGAACGACATCAAGGTAGTTATCGAATACGGAATCATTACTGAAGAAAAATTTTCTGAAAAAGCAGACAAATTCACTTTATATCCTACAACAGACGGTAAATATTTCCTGTGGGATGAACTGGTAGAGAAAATCAAGCCAATACAAACTGATAAAGACAACAAACTGGTTGTTCTGTATGCTACCAATGCTGATGAGCAGCACAGCTATATCCAGTCTGCAAAAGATAAAGGATATGAAGTTCTGTTATTGGATTCTCCTATCATTTCACACGTGATCCAGAAACTGGAAACTTCAAAAGAAAATATTTCGTTTGCAAGAGTAGATGCTGATCATGTTAATAACCTTATCAAAAAAGACGAGCCGGTAATTTCAAAATTGAATGAAACGGAAAAAGAATCATTGAAAAAGAATGTAGAAGAAGCTATTCAGGATTCTAAATTTACGGTACAGCTTGAAGATCTTGACAGCAATGATGCTCCGTTCACTATTACCCAGCCTGAATTCATGAGAAGAATGAAGGAAATGCAGGCTACAGGCGGAGGCGGTATGTTCGGAATGGGAGGTTTCCCGGAGATGTATAATCTTGTGGTGAACTCCAACAGTGAGCTTTCCAGCCAGATCTTAAAGACTGAGAATGCTGAAGAAAAAGAAAGCTTAATCAAATATGCTCTTGATCTTGCCAAGCTTTCACAAAACTTACTGAAAGGAAAAGACCTGACAGATTTTATACAGAGAAGCTATAAGCAGCTTGAAAAATAATTTACAAGAGACTGTTTCATTTTGAAGCAGTCTTTTTTGTTTAAAAGTATAAATTGTAAATAGATAATCCAAACCTTACAGTTTTTAGAAACCTGTAAGGTTTAAATCTTTAATCACATATTCTTTGATCAAATCAGAATTGATTCTGAAAGTAAAGTTTCAACAATTAAACCAGATAACCCTTCTGTTTTTAAATTTAGTTTCATTTTATCTTTAATTTTATTCTTTAGCACCTATTTTTTTCTACTTTTTATTGTATAGCTTCTGCTTTTTTGCCATTTTTGTATAAAATGTAGGTCATGCAAAAAGAAAAATTACGTCTCATCAGAAAGCAAAAAGGTTATACTCAACAACAGGTAGCTGATTTTATCGCAACAGATGTATCTAATTACAGCAGAAAAGAAAGCGGTGATGTGAGGATCGTAAAAGATGAGTGGGATAAACTTGCCCGTTTTCTGGATGTACCCATTGAGGACATTTATGAAGAAGAGGAAGCTACAGTAGTTGTTAATAATGATCATCCTGTATTTAATGATAGATCTGCAGGAGTTATCAGTAACCAAAATAATTATGATAATATCCCTGGCGACATCATTAAAAACCTTCAAAACTATATTGCTCTATTAAAAGAGGAGAACGAAAAGCTGAAAGAAGAACTAAAAGATCTCCCAAGAGGAAGAAAATAATACGGTTTCAAACTGTAGAAAATATTGATGTCACTTCATATTAATGTATGGAGTGACATTTTTTTATAATGAGATTAAATTTCATCAAATTACAATTCCTCCAATGGATCCCAGAACAGTTTTTTGAAATTCTTTATTCTGAGGTTTTCAACAATGATTCCTTCTGCTTCCAGCTTTGGCTGAAATTCGGGGACAGATAATACTCCTGAGCTTGAAATCACGCGGTGCGCAGGAACATCTTTCGGACATCCTCCCATCGCTTTTCCTACATGTCTGGAATGATTAGGATAACCAACAGCTTTTGCTATGGCGCCGTAAGTAGATACTCTTCCTTTGGGAATAAGTCTTGCCACTTCGTATACCTGTTGTTTGAAAATTTCGTCCATATCAAAATGATTATTTTAAGTTGGTTCTCTTTTTTGCATCATTTTTGAACTCTTTTCATCTCAATGATGTTTCATTAAAAGATAAAGATATGAAAAAATCATTTTTCAGGCTGTTGAATGCCGTTAATAAAAAAGTTCTTCCGAAATTGAGTAAGAAAGATCCTAATCATCTCACTAAGATAGAAAAGGGAATTCTGGCCTACAGATACTTTGTGCTGGTGAATTCTTTGGATTGATTTTTTATTTTCCTGCAGATCGCGCAGATTTTCACAAATGTTTATGTGTATTTTTGGGAAAATGCAAAGGCGCAAGATTATTTTAATACTATGTGTGGTAAGGCGCAAGGATTTTATCTCCGATAAAATTTCATACGACATAGCTTATTTTTTCTCTCGCTGATGATGCAGATTACGCAGATTGTAAAAATCTGTGCAATTCGTGTAATCTATGGGAATACTGTATACTATTTTTTAACCATTAAGAAAAATGAAGATGGGAAGAATAATTAAATTTCATCTTTGATGAAAGTAAAGCATGCGGATAAATAAAATAGCTTTAGCTATTTCTCTTAATGCCCTTTAAAACTTAAATAACCTTAATGGTTCAAATTATTTTTAGTTTTCAAAACAATTCTATTTTTACATCCTAAAACAAAAAGCGCTCCAAATGAATTGAAGCGCTGATATTATAATCTCCAGTGAGATATTTTTCTTAAGCGTTTTCCAAGATATAAGAGAACATCAATGGTGCACAGATCGTCGCATCACTTTCAACGATAAATTTCGGTGTAGTGATATCCAGTTTACCCCAGGTAATTTTCTCATTTGGAACTGCTCCTGAATATGAACCGTAAGAGGTAGTAGAGTCAGAAATCTGGCAGAAATAAGACCAGAAAGGAATGTCATGCATTTCCATATCCTGATATAACATTGGTACTACACAAATAGGGAAATCTCCTGCGATACCTCCACCAATCTGGAAGAATCCAACTCCTTTTCCTCCTGAGTTTTTAGTATACCAGTCAGCAAGGTAAGTCATATATTCGATCCCTGATTTCATTGTCGTAGGCTTAAGTTCTCCTTTGATGCAGTAAGAAGCGAAGATGTTACCCATTGTAGAATCTTCCCATCCCGGAACTACGATTGGTAGGTTAGCTTCTGCAGCAGCAATCATCCAGGAATTTTCTCTAGGAATTTCATAATACTGCTCCAATACTCCTGAAAGGATCATTTTGTACATGAATTCGTGAGGGAAATATCTTTCTCCTTTAGCTTCTGCGTCTTTCCAGATCTCTACGATATGTTTTTGTAATCTTCTGAAAGCTTCTTCTTCAGGGATACAAGTATCTGTAACTCTGTTCAGACCTCTTTCCAAAAGATCCCACTCATCCTGAGCCGTTAAATCTCTATAATGAGGAACTCTTTCATAGTGAGAGTGTGCTACAAGGTTCATTAAATCTTCTTCAAGGTTAGCCCCTGTACAAGAGATAAAATCTACTTTTCCCTGACGGATCATTTCAGCAAGAATCTTCCCTAATTCAGCAGTAGACATTGCTCCTGCCAAAGTAATCATCATTTTTCCGCCATCTTTAAGATGTGCAACATATCCTTTAGAAGCATCCACCAATGCAGCTGCGTTGAAGTGCAGGTAATACTTTTCTATGAATTCAGTTATCGGTTTGCTCATTTTTTTAATTTTTGCAAAGATAAAACTTAAAAACGGAATGCAGCGAAAGCACTTGAAGAAAGTATAACAGAGGCGTCTTTTTTTATCATTTGTTAAATTGGGAAGGTATAAGTTGGAAAATGCAAGGGCAAAGGGTTTTAAAACTTTGTGAATATTTTAAGGCCCAAGAAAATCGAAGGTTTTCAGCAAGGGAAAGCATCATTTTTACACATATTGCACAGATTTTTATTTTATATTATCCGAAAAATCAGCATGTGATAAAAAATAAATTGTACAGTATAAAATTTTATCGAAGATAAAATCCTTGCGCCCTTAAAGTAGGAGCCATGTCAAAAAATTTGCGACTTTGCGTTTTCCAACAATAAAAATTTATAAAAAAGCGCGACCCAAATGAGCCACGCTTTCACTAACAATCAACTTAATATTATTCATCAAAGATTTATCCTTCCCAGGTTTCCACTTTCAGAATTTCGATTTTTCTTTCTCCGTCTCTGAAAGGCCAGCTGATAACGTCTCCTACCTTATACCCTACTACTGCAAGAGCAATATCAGACAGAATGGAGTGTTTGTTTTTTTTAAGTTTTTCTTTCGTAGAAGGTACGAAAATGTATTCGTGTTCAAAACCAAGGGTATGGTCTTTTAATGTTACTTTTCTATCAACTGTGACAATATCAGCAGGAAGATCTCTTCTCAGGACCTGTTTTGCTTTTCTGAGCTCTTCGGTCAATCTTTTTTCTTCTTCGATGCTTACTTTTTTTCTTCTCAGTGTATCTTTTATGGCATCATAAATTCCGGTGGTTACAATAATATGATCAGACATTTTTTATTTTTTTAAATTAAAATGCAGTTATTCCCTGATGATCCAATGTAGAATCCAGGCATACAACAGCCTTCTTCTATAGAAAACTGCAAAAAACAATATATAAAATCCGAAATGAGTCCCTGCCTTGGATCCTGACAGGGCTTAGATAATGAAGTCCTTGGAACTTTTCAGAAAAGAATCTGTATGAAGATAAAGTAAAGACAGCAGCAATCCTGACCGGCGGTGTTCTGCAGATAAAAAAATTGTTGCTGTCATTATCAATTATTATTACTTCTAACAAATATACGGCTTAAAAACGGAATGTAGCGGCTGCACTTAAAGAAACTCTGTGCAAACCTTCTTTTTGATCATCATCAAATTTATAAGTCACCCCGTTATACTTCATTTTATTCAGGGTTCCGCCACTTAATCCTATTTTTGGCCCTATCATAAAATTCTTGCTTACCTGATATTGATATCCAAGATCAACTTCTGCCCCGAAAGTACTTCCTGTACCTTTTACAGATCCTGTTTTTGTAGTATAAGATAGTACTCCCAACGCCACATCTGCAAATACCTTATGTCTTGTATCCAGATGATTATTTGAAATAAGTCCGGAGAAACCGAAAAATGTAATATGATCCTTTGTCGTTACAGGAACAGATACTGGCATTCCATCTACATAACCAAGCAGAAATCCGTCGCTAGATGCACTGTAGTTGGAATATTTCACTCCGAATCCGAGACCGTTTTTCACTTCATAATGGGCTGCAATATCAAAGTTCAGTCCATTTTTCAGGTCTTTTACATATTCTTTTTCTTCTTTGCTAAGTCCGGGAATTGTCTTTGCAGTTCTCCATGCATATCCTATGGAAGGTCTGACAGAAAATTTCTGAGCGAAAGACATGATGGAGATTGAGAACACTCCAGCTACGATTAGTTTTTTTATCATGGTTTTAAAATTTCCGGCAAAAATAAAATTTTCTACCGGAGAAACCAATTAAAACCTGAAACGTCTGCTTTCTTTTTTATCTGAAAGCTTTTTCTTGTTATCCAGTCTTTTCTGTTTCTGACCTTTTGAAGGCTTGGTTGCTGTTCTTTTTTTCGGAACAATAAGTGCTTTGTTTACCATTTCAATAATTTTTTCAATGGCTTTATTTTTATTCATCAGTTGTGTTCTGCTTTCAGAAACTGAGAGGAATAAAAAACCGTCCGCATTGATCCTGTTTTTCAGTTTAAGCTGAATCAATACTTTTTCGGCTTCATTAAAAAAATCTGATGCATCTACTTTCCAAAGTACGGTAACGGCAGTCTCCACTTTATTGACGTTTTGTCCTCCTGCACCGCTGCTGCGGGAAGTTTTGAAACTGAGTTCTTTTGAAAAGTCTTTCATTTTTTAAGATTTTGAGATACCGGAATCAACTAGAGATCTCCAGTTAAATTTTTATACAATTCCAATCTGTTTACCTTCCCGTTGGGAGTTCTCGGAATTTCTCTGATGAAAATAATGTCTTTCGGCCTGTGGAATTTTTTTTCAAATGGTATTTCTGAAACTTTCCTTTTTACCTCATCAGATTCATTTCCTTCTATAATCAATATCAATTTCTGGCCCAAACTTTCATCCGGCAACCCTGCAAATATGACCTCATTTGGGAGTTCTTTTTTTACCAGGGCTTCCAGGGCTTCCGGAAAAATTTTTGCTCCTCCAGAGTTAATCACATTATCAATTCTTCCCAGGAATTTAAACTGTTTCTCATTCTTAATCTCAACTAAGTCATTAGTTTGCAATTCTTCAGCATTTACATTGGGAGCAAAGATCTTCAGACAACCTCTATCATCTAAAGAGATCGCTACATTTTCAAAAACGGTAAAATACTCTTCCTGTTCCGGCATTAATTGTTTTAATCCGATATGAGAAAGGGTTTCAGACATTCCATAGGTTTCAAAAATCCGGTTGGAAGAACTAAGGTTCATATGCCGGATTTTATTTTTCAGGCTTTCTGAAACGGCAGCACCACCAATGATCAGGTTTTTAATCAGATGAAGCTTTTCCAGTGAGTTTTCTACCTGAAGAGGTGTCATCGCACAAAAATCTACTTCTTCATTCAGATTTTCAAGAGGCTTTAAAGAAGGATCTGTAACTTTTAATTGTAACTTTCTTTCTATAGAACGGACAACCATCATTTTACCGGAAATGTATTCTACAGGCAGGCAAAGCAATGCCGTATCACCTTCTTTTAATCCTAAAAAATTACAGGTCATTACTGCTGAATTGACCATTTTCTTTGTTTCAATTTCAAAAATTTTCGGCACTCCGGTAGAACCCGAAGTCTGGACATTTACTCCTGTTTTTTGTGAAAACCATTCTTCCAGAAAATCTTTTACTTTCTTTTCAAATTCTGTAGAGAATGATAATTGATTAATATTGAGATTATTGAAGTCTATCAGCATGTTTTCCGTGAATAAATTCTACAGTAAATTTAAAAAAAAATTCAAAAATTTCTTGTATATAAAGAAAAAAGCTGTAAATTTGCACCACTAAAACAAACAGAGACTCATGGTGTAGCGGTAACACTACTGATTTTGGTTCAGTCATCTGGGGTTCGAATCCCTGTGAGTCTACAAACCATCCTTTTTTAAGGGTGGTTTTTGTTTATAATGCTAACTCAGTAAAAAAGCCACCCTTAGCAAGGGCGGCCTTTGTTATTTATTATTGTAAATACTTCTTGTTTCTGTATGATATTATTCTAAATATACATTAGATGGTTCCAAATCTCTTATTTGTTTTTTTTGATAAATTATATCAGAGGCATTATTAATAATCTCAAATACTCTTTTAGCTTTTCTGTTATTTTCTTTACTTTCCAAATCAAATGAGATATTAACTACCTTTTTTATACATGAATTGTTATAGGACACCCTACTCTTATATAAGGGACTCTTATTAAAAAATGATTTAGCAATAATAGAATCTGATAAGTCTAAAAATCTATTTTCTTTAAAGCATAAATTCATTCTTCTGATCTCATCTTTGCTGAGTATCACCTTTACGTCAGTTTTTCTTCCCCAATATGATCTTTCGAAAATATTAGTTTTTGAATTATAGCTATCTGTATGATTAAACTGTATCATAAAATTCATATTCTCACAATTATAATTCTGAGAATTATCTTTACAGGAAATCAAAAGTATAAACAATAAAAATATTAATTTTCTCATCTTGTTCTTGGTAATAATGAATAACTATTCCAATCTATTCTTCTTCTAAACAAAGGATCCAGGAATTTTATTAATTTATTAATAGACTGTTGCGAAGATACAGGAAGTTTATTAAAATACTGAGACCAATCTTTCATATTAACAAGATTATTAGGGTTATCATAAGTAATAGCTGTATGGGACAATCCATTAATATTAGTAAATACATGTTCAGAGTATTTTATTCCAAAATGCTCAACAGTATCATAAATCGCAATTTCATATTTAGAATCACTATCTATTGGTGTTAATTTATCAAACTCAGTAGTCTTCCCAAATGTAAATGTAATCCATGCGTGAGCAGTTTCATGCAACATAGTTTTAGCTAATAAAAATTTATTCAGTACTGCTGCTTTTGAAATACTAATTGTTGATTTAATATTTCTCCAACCAAAATTTCTTTTTGTATGTGCTACAACATTCTCACCTAAATTTGCATCATACTTATATTCCTTAACACCATAAGCTTTTTCAACATCAGTATCTTTAAACAACATGAGCTTTGTTTTTTTAATATTATAGTCAGCTTCGGCTTCGCTAATATTACCTTGTGAGTTTGTTATACCTTTATCATATACAACACGTGTCCTATTTACAAAATAATCTACTGTATAAGATACCCCTGCTATGACAGCAGCAGTTATTGCCCCCTTCAATATCCCCTGCATTACATTAGTATTATTTACAATAGCATCCAATGCTCCTCCTGCCGCACCAATAGCAGCTCCTTTTGCGACTACACCCCAAAAAGCGTTTCCAAAAATGTTTAATGCGCTTACACCCGCGGATACAGCTCCCATTATAGCTGATGTTAACATTGTCTTTAAGAATCCTGCTTTACTTGCATTTCCTGTAAGAGCAGCCATTCCGGTATAAATGAGTCCACCAATCACAACTGCTTTCAGGGCTCCTACAATCATTACTGGTAAAATAGCCAGAAAAGCAAATTCACCACTTGGATCATTATACATCAAAGGATTATTCAAGACATATCCATACTTGTTGTAATTTTGTGTATTATATGGGTCCTGAATATTTTCGTCGGCATTAAGGAATCTTCTTAGTAACGGGTCATAGAGTCTCCCGTTCATATGAATAATTCCCACCTCCATAAAGTGTTCATGAGATGTATATCCTCTATCTAACAATAAGCCGGCAGTACTTGTTATTTTTTTAATCATCTTAGCATCTGTAATCACAGAACCACTTCCCAGTTGCAGATGAGTAAAATTCCCCCAGGCATCAAAATGTCTCTGCTCCAGCTTATTACCTGCTTCATCACTGATTGCCAATATACTTCCTAAATAGTCTCTATGTAAAAATTTATACGAGCCATTACTTTCTGTAAAATTCTTTACATATATAATATTACTTTCATAAGGAGTTCCTCCAATATAGATGATATGTTTTTCCTGACCTGTTGTATTATTTTTAACAATTTCAAAGCTTCCATCTTCATTATAGAATTTAGTAAGCCGCCCTTCCTGCTTAGGATCAAAATTCCCGCCATAGGTAACCTTCTGCCTCATATTTGTTAATCCATACTGAAAAGCTACATCTCCATTTTCACCATCAATAAATACAGGATCATTATTTTCATTATAAACGATGGTTTGAATCAAATCATTTTTATAGTTCTGAACTCCATCTGCATTAAGGATCATTCCCGTTGCCTGATACACTTTGGATGAATTGTCAAATCTAATTTTTCCCACTTGATTATTAACCATAATTCTTCCTCTGGCATCATATTCATTCGTGTGAGACTGATTCGTGACCGGATTAGTCCATTTTATCAATCTATTATTACCATCATAATCAAATATTTCCGTGATATTAAAATCTCCACTTGTGGTCCTGCTATTTAATCTATTCCTGATAGCATCAAACTGGTATGTAACTTGTAAAAGATTTGGTTTAGCAGCAGAAGCATGTTTAATATCTTTCAGAAATCCATTATTTACATCATAGTTATTAGTAATATCGACTTCTCCTAACTTGCTTCTAAGTATCTGCGCTCTCACATTAGTTTCATTAAGCTGCCAAAGTACTTTTCCTGAATTTTTATCTTTTATCTGATACAGCTCCCCATTCCATGGGCTATAAACATTTTCAATCTGCACTTTAGTCAGCACTCCGGAAGAATAAAGTTGTTTTTCATAGGAGATCACCCTTGCCTTATCATCATAAGTAATTCCCTTTTCAATAAAGTATTTATCATTACTATTTTCAGATGAAGAAGTGATCCTTCCCTGTGGATCATAACTTATATTTGAACTGTAAGCCTTTCCTTTAGATGTTCCGGATTTTAACACGATTCTCCCTTTATTATCGTAAGTATACGAGATTACCTTATTGGTGGCCTGACCACCATCGACTGTAGAAATTTCATTTTGGGAAATCAGCTGTCCTAAATTATTGTATGTATATTCTTTAGTCCCCTTTGGGCTGATCGTCTTCTTAATCTGCCCAAATCCATCATACTCATATTTATATAATCCATTGGAAGGATCATTAAATTCTGATTTATTCCCCCAAGCGTCATATTTCGTTGTTACAATATTCTGCGCATATTCAGCTTTAATACTCTCTCCTGCTGCATTATAACTAAAGTTAATTGTTCCCCCTGAGTCTGTACTGGAAACTGTATTTCCTAAAGCATCTATAGTCTGGGAGGTTGTTCTTCCATATCCATTAACTTCCTTTATTGTAGTTGTAAAGCCAGAAACTGTGGTTACCATTTGCTTACCTGAAAATGAAATAACAGCACCGGACAAATCCAGAGAAGCCAATGAAGTAGCCGTTATCTTTGCAGGAAAAACAGAATCATCATATGATAATGCATTCCATAATGTAGCCGTTTGAGTATCAAAATAAGGTTCACTTTCAGCTGTCTTTCTTCCCAGAACATCATAATAAATATTTTTAGAGACAAACTCTCCTTGCCCAAAAGCTTTAGTAGATGTTCTATAATTTTGTCCAAGAATATTAGTATAGGTTATATTTTGTTTCCCATCAGGTAAAAACTCAATTACAATATATCTTGGAGGTTCAAAACCACTCCATATATCACCCGTCCACGTTTTCTTTTCGTAAGTATATGTTTTTGTACCTGTAACGTTAGATTTGGAGCTCGTCAGTTTTCCCCAATTATCATAAAGATTGGTTAATACGTTACCTAACGGATCTGTCTGTGTAAGAATCTGCCCCAAGCTATTATGAACAGTATTTGTTTCTAATCCCAAATTGTCTGTTTGCTTAGTAACAAATCTTCCTTTACTCTCATATTCGTTTTTAGTAATCTGGATTTGAGAATCAACACTGTTACTTACTGTTTTCTCAATAAGATTTCCGAAACCATCATACAAATAAGACTCCTGTAGCCAGCCTGAATTATCTCTGTTCCAAGCTTTAAAGGTCTTTAAGAAATTATTTTCATAAGTGTATTCTTCTTTGGCCGATTGGGTATTACCGTAAGCCTGTATTACAACCGTTTTAGATGAAGGGCGCCCAACATAATAATCTGATCCTACTCCAGATGGATTATGTACATATTCGTAGTTGGATGTTGTTACCCCATAGCCGCTGTTAACGTTTGAAATACTTTGTGTTGGAAGATAATAATTGTTATATGTAATTGTTTTATCTGTAACAGTTCCCGTTAAAAAGTCTTTTGTTTTATTACTTTTAGGTATAATGGCAGTAACAACCTTTGATTTGTCTATAGAAGGTAAAGAAGACACCAGCTGTCCGTCCACCAATCTATCAGTCTGATATATGGTTGATTTAAAAGTAATCAACTGTGTATTATTTTCTGAAAGATCTGCTGGAAAGATCAAATTCTCATCATTAGTTCTAATAGACCATTCTTTTACCGGAACCCCTTCATTCAAAGGGTCTATTTCTGTTCCTGACCATATTTTAGTATTTTCAAAACCATCTGCATACCAAGAAGAACGTGCCGTCTGACGGAATCCTATAATTCCTCTTCCCTGCAAATGAGCTATATAGCCTCTGTATCTAAAATCTTGTTTTCTTCCCAATATTCTTATTTGAGATACAGCATACATCTGAGATAATCTGTCAAGCTCCATATAAGGATACTGTTCTTTTTTAACCGAAGCATAAATATTGGGATTCACTGCAGGGTCAAGTTCTTTATAATCAACATCATATTGAAGATCTGCCTGTGATATGGACGAAATATTCTTATCTACGTTAAGATTATAATGCTGATAACTTATCAACTTTCTTTCGTTTGTATCTGTTGCTTTTAATAAAAAGAGTATTTTCGATGATGTATTATTTACTCTAAAATCACCGAATAAGGGCTCTACCAATACTTTTGGCCTTTGAGTATACGATAACTGTTTTTTTACAAAACGCCATTTGAAGTCTGAAGTACCAGGATTATAATAAGGCTCAGAGTAGCTGTCAATAAACCAGGTAGATAATTGATTATTGGCAGGTGCAAATATTATTGTAGAATTTAAGATTTCCGTTTTTCCATCATTATCCAAATCAATAAGTCCCGTCCTGGAATAATTGGTAAGTAATGTCGGGTTCATGGAAGGTTTTCTATAATACATTAATCCCTGCAGACTTTCAGATAACGAAATACCCGTATTCAGATAAATTGACCATCCAGTTGTATAGATGTCATTCGTGGCATTTTCATGCAAAGGTAGAAGTATTTCAATATTTCTGTCCCCGTTTAAATCTCCAAACTGCAGACCGTCTATCAGCCCTTTTACCGTGTAAACGTTTTTCAGATTTAAGATATAGCCATTATTCTGTTTTTTTAATTCATATTGTCTGACACTGTTCAATGGAGTCGTAAAAGTCCTGTTTGTGGTAGGTCCGTTTTCATTCATATACTCTTTTGTAGTGAAAGTAACAGATGTATTTCCTCCAGTTGGATCTACAAAAACAACATCCTGTGTGCCATCATTATCGAAGTCCATAATCCCTCCCTTACTGAGAATATTTTTAGGAGTTGTGTCAGGAATAATCTGAATCGAACTATTCTGTATATTATCTTTATCCAGAATCATATACCTGTAACCTAAGGATTTGCACATCCAGGTACCTTTTGGCGGATCAGGAACAATGATGTGATATTTACATTTATTATCTGCTACTGCCATAATCAATTCAGACATTCCATCAGAATCAATATCTACTTCCTTTAAACTTTGCAGAGCTGATCTGTTAAGCCCCCCAATATAGTCAGGATCAGTTTCAGGAGGATATACAGAATTAGCAAATTCATAGGTGTTACTTGGTATTGTTTTAGAATATTCCAACACAAGCGGATTATTGTAGGTATTCAATACTGATCCATCACTTTTTATTGAGTAAAATTTTAGTTCAATATTTCCAGTAGAAGGAGGATTAGACCCTGTATTATCTTTATAAATAACTAATCCCTGTTGAGGTTTAATGTAATTATCTGCCGGTTTTATATTTACAGTGGTCATACTACTGCTAGGCCAATACGTACTGGTTGCCCCTAAATAGACAAATGAAGGATTAGTACTATTTACCGCATCAAAATAAATATAATATCCTTCCGGCCTTCCGTTTTGTGCTGGTTGTCTGACAATAAAATCAACCAACCCATCCCCATTATAGTCTCCTGTTGCTGTGACATCTGTATAATCTCCAAAACCACTCTCACTGCTTCCGGTTGTTAATGTTTTTGTTGCAAACGTAACCGGATTAGCCGCATCTCCTACACTATTTCCTTCCGTTATACTTTTAACAAACTGATAATTAAGCCTGTTGTTTGGATCATTATTAACCGTTTCAATTGAATAATTGATGGAATAGCTTCTATAGGTTGTACTGCTTGCTTTAACAACAATTGTACTTAAAATTTTATCCTGTATCAACGGAATACCTCGTACATAGGAAGATTCCTGGATATTTCTGGGTGAATAATAAAATTCAACCTGGTTGAAATGAGGTTTTCCAAGTGTTTCATTCCCTCCCCACTGGATCGTATTAATTAAAGCAATATTATTATTTTGCAGATAATTATAGGTAATATAGTTCCCTTTTTTGTCTTTCCACTTTACAATATTATATTCCGTAGGAGTTCGCCCAGCATTATTTCCTGAGCTAACACCTCCATACCAGGCCCGTGAACCATCTTCAAATGTAATCTCCCAATACTCCGGACCCTGCCAAGATTGTCCTGTAACCGTTCCAATTGATTTTATTTTAATATTGGAATATTTATCAGTGACATATTCGGCCCCATCCTTACCGTATTCTCCGGATTTTAAGATCAGTCTCTGTCCGTTAAAGCTGTAATAATCTGAGTAATCAAGCTGAAGACCTTTGGTTTCTCCATCTTTTTCAAATGTCTTTCCACTTCTGAAGATGGTAGTTATTCCGGAAACGCTCCATCCATAACCGGCTATTCCATTTCCTGTGCTACTTAGGTAGACAAGATTCAGGTTAGGAGATACGTCTTTTACTCCTGGAGGTAATTCGATAGAAAGGTTATATTGTAATTGTCCCGCTGCCGTAACATCAATGTTTCCTTTGGTATTATGGAAACTTTGACCAGCCGGGGATGTCGTTCCGCTAGGATTACTAGCTCCAGCATTGGAGTCTGTAGGTCCTCCTCCCGGATTCTCCGTAGCAGGTCCTAATTTTGCTACAAAAGGATTGGAAATATCCGATTTGGCATGAAATCCCTGTGCCATAACCACCGTTTGTGGATCTTGAACCGTCCGGGATGTTGTTTCTGCCTGGTACAGTATGGTCTGTGAATAGCCCAATACTGAACACAGGAATAACATCAATGATGAAATATATTTCATATCTGTATTCGTTATTTTATAAGTAATGATGTAATTAATAGATAATAACTGATAGTGGAGTAATAATAAGTCTATTAAAAATCTTTTAATTTTTAATGTTTACATTATCTTCCTCTAACTTTTATCTTTTCGTAACATTTCTGCTAAAGACTCTTCCATCTTTCAATGTAAAGCGCAGAATATAAACTCCCCAGTCATAACCGGTCATATTGATCTTCACCTGACGGTTTAGTTCCGGAGCATTCTGCTGCTGGAATTTCCAGTGGACTGTACTATGCTGGTAAAGTGAAACGGATTCTATTAATCCATCTACTTCTTCAGTCCAGTCTATGGTAAGGTAATCATTCACCGGAACCGGATAGAGTCTGATCTGCTTCCAGAACGCCTTTTTGTCAATGGCAGACACCTGCCTGGCAATAGTTGTAACTTTTGCCTGTTCTTCAGCTTTTTCTTCTTTTGTAATAAGCTCTTCAGGAACTTTCTTCCCTGCTGCATCAGGACCTCTGTATCTTTGGTTTCCTGCTTCGTCATATTTGAAATAAACCTGAGTTTGTGAAAACCCAAGAGCTCCTATTAACAGAGATATCAGGGAAAATAATTTTGTTTTCATTGCTTATTTTTTATAGTTATCAGTTTTTGTACTTGTTTTTTTAATTCCTTAATCTCTTCAGACTGAGATTTCAAAGTTTTATTTTCTGCTTTAAGTTCTTTAATTTGCTTGTTCTGCTCAATTGAATAAAGCGTAAGTTCTTCTATTTTCTGCAATAGTTTTATCTGGAACTCTCCAATATTTACACCTTCTTTTTCCATCACTTTTGCAGAAGCAATTTCCGGAAGGTGCTTTTTTTCTTTGATGTGTTTTTCAATATCTTCTAACTTAGGCAGGTTATAATTCTCATCAAATACAAAATCAGCGGTAGGGCTCAATGTCACTTTAATTTCTTTTGCTTCAAACTTTCCATATAATGAAGCATTTCCGCTTTCTCCATTGATCACAAATGATTTCCCCCAATCCCAATCATTATTTCCTGCAGTTCTCGGTGCAATATGTAAGGTTTTTCTTCCGTCATCAGGAGAGTGGAATATCCAGGAATTACTCCCCCCGCTAACGAAATCCAGGAATCTGGCATCTCCATTTACGTCCAGCTTAGATTCAGGTACAGCTGTTCCTATTCCTACATACCCGTTATTCAACAACTGTATTATTCCCCCGGTCGTTTGCAGTCTTATTCCTCCGTGCCATTTGATGTCCAATCCATCTGAACCACTTACCGGATAATGGGTCAGATAATAATTGACAGGGTCCGAATTCCCATATAATTTGTCAAAAGCAATGTTTTGGGAAAATAATGTTCCGAATGCAATTAACCCAATAATTGATGTTAGTTTTTTCATGGTTGATAAATTTTAAGTGTTTAATTGATAATTTTTTAGCATTTTTCTAGCATGAACAGATATCATCAAATGTCCCAAGCTTCTTTAAACAAAGAAAGTAGTAGCTGTTCATTTTGTCAAAATTGCCGGTAATAATTGCTTTAGTAAAGCTTGATAATAATTTGTTTTCATGTTTTTTTATTTAGTTTTTCAAGATGCAATTTAACTGTTTAGCATGTTTCAAACTTATTAAATTGATTTAACATTTATAAATTCATAAATTTATAAGGTATTTATACGTGTCGAAGAACAAAAATCTCTCATCACAGCGACAAAACTTGTCGTATTAAAAAGTTTATTTTTAACTAAAGTGAAGAATCCCCAAATAACAATTCTTTTCAGCACATGAATGCTTTCTTTCATAAGCTCTGCCGTTTTTTATTTTACAGCATCCGGATTAAACCATAAATATTCAGTAACTAGTAAAGAAACTAAAATGACAAATGCAAAACCATCCTTTTTTAAGGATGGCTTTTTATTTCTAGATAATTTCCAATTTACTTTTTGATAATAATATTCTTCTTCCCTAAAAGCTTTAATATTGATGCCAATTTATATAAGTCATAATCTATAATTTTCCGTTCCCTTTTTAAAACTTTTTGCAAAAACTCCCAATCCTCAATAAGACTTCCCATTGTAAGTTCCGTAGGTTCTTTATAAGGATTGTATAAGTCTTTATCTGGAATATTCCAATAAAGATCATCTCCAAATTCAAAAGTATCTGTGTCATTTAATTCGTTCAATTCATCTGACAAAACATTGATAAGCTTCTTGATATCCAAAACTTTCAAAATCATATTATTGCTTTCCATCATCTATTATTTATAAGTAAGATATTCTGTTTTCTATAAACTTCCATTAGGACTGCATTGATACTAATTTCCAAGAAAATAAAAAAAGACCTCATACAGGCCTTTATATTTTAGATACAACTATTACTTTTTAAGATCATCAATCTCCTCTTGAATAGATTTAATCCTATCCCTTAATTCCTGGCTTACCTTTCCAGGAATTTTTTTCACTTTTCTCAGATCCAGAGCCAGCATAATGGAAGCGATTCCCATAAAGATAAAAGAAACTCCGGTAAGGGTTACTAAAGAAATTCCTGTAAATACAGGATTGAATATCAGCAGCAGGGAAAAGATAATTCCTCCCACACTGGCAAGGGCTACATTCCCCCAACTCATTATTTTCATACTTTTCAGGTCAAATGCAAAACCCAATAACTGAAAAGAACGGAACAGTAAGGTGAAACCTACCACAAACGGCAGCACAGCCATTGAAATCTGAGGATTTGCGATAAGATAAATTCCTATTGCGGTGGTTAATAATCCACTCACTAGAAACCAACCCCAACCCTGTAGGGATTTGCTATTCTGTAAGGAAAAAAATATTTCTGTGATTCCTGAAAATAAGAATGAAACACTGAAAAAGATGGAGAGTGTAACATACGTTGCCAGCGGCACACTGAATACATAAAAACCACAGATAAGGAAAAGAATTCCGAAGATTAACGGGATGTACCAGTGCTTTACGGTATTGGTAAAAGTTTGAAATAAATTGGCCATAAGAGTGTTTTTTGGTCGTGCCTACTTTTTTGTAACGGTTTTCGGCTTCTCCGCAAATATCACAAACAGATTATAATTTTCACCTGAATTTGAAATATAACGTCTTACTAATATATGAAAAATAAGCGAAAATACGAAGTACTCACTCAATGAATGTTGCATTTCTCCTTCACTTAGAAAGTATCGCTAAAAATTTTCAGAAACAAAAAAGGTGAAAATCTTGTAATTTTCACCTTTCCAAAAACATATTTTTAAATGTCTTTACTATTTAATTCGGTTTATATAATTTATACATTACGAACAAAAAGCCAATCCATATCGGGATCAGAATTACCTGAATTTCCATACCTGTAATACTCATTAACCCTAAAATCAGAATTAAAAATGCAATACAGATATAGTTGGATACCGGATAAAATATAGATGGGAATTTTGAATGTATTCCTTCTGCATTTATTGATTTTTTGAACTTTAAATGGGTGTAGCATATCATCAGCCAGTTGATGATCAGTGTAGATACAACTAAAGCCATCAAATATTCAAAGGCTTTCTCCGGTACCAGTTTATTGATTATAATACAGATTCCTGCGAAGCATGAAGATATAATGATCGCATTGGTGGGAACTGAGTTTTTGTTCAGTTTTTTCAGGAATTTCGGAGCATTTCCCTGCTGAGCCAATCCGAAAAGCATTCTGCTGTTGCTGTACACGCTGCTGTTGTACACTGACAACGCTGCTGTCAGAACGATCAGGTTAAGAACATTCGCTATTAATGTATTGAACTGAATCACTTTCCCAAAAAGGCTGAATTCGAGACCATTCAGATTTTGAAATACCATTACAAACGGGCTGGATCCTTCTGTAATATCTCTCCAGGGACTTAAAGAAAATAAAATAACCAACGCTCCTACATAGAAAATAAGGATTCTGTAGATCACCTGATTGGTTGCCTGTGGAATCGTTTTCTCCGGATTTTTGGCCTCTGCCGCGGTAATTCCGATAAGCTCAAGTCCTCCGAATGAGAACATGATCATTGCCATGGCTGCAAATAGTCCTGAATATCCGTTTTCTGTTTTGTTAAATAATCCTTTTGGAAAAAAACCTCCGTCATTCCACAGATTGGTAATTGTCGCTTTTTCTCCTCCTGTCCCGCTTATCAAAAGATAGACTCCGAAAATAATCATCGCAATAATAGCCACTACCTTGATAATGGAAAACCAGAATTCTGTTTCTCCGTAAACTTTTACGGATGCCAGATTAAGCGCATTAATGACCACAAAGAAGAATAAACTTGAAACCCAGAGTGGTATTTCCGGCCACCAAAAATGAATATAATGTCCGATTGCCGTAAGTTCTGCCATACTCACCAGAATATAGAGAATCCAGTAGTTCCATCCGGAAGCAAATCCCGGAAAATTCCCCCAATATTTGTAGGCAAAGTAGCTAAAACTTCCCGAAACGGGTTCCTGAACGACCATTTCACCCAGCTGACGCATAATAAAAAAGGCAATAATACCTGCTAAAGCATAGCCTAAAATTACGGACGGTCCAGCCAGTACTGCTGCCGGTCCGATCCCCAGAAATAACCCTGTTCCTATGGCTCCTCCAAGGGCAATTAATTGTATGTGTCGATTTGTTAATCCTCTAACTAAAGTCTCGTTTTGTCCTGTTTTATTTTCGTTGCTCATTAAATGAATTATTCGGTCGCTAAATATATAAAAACTTTTCAGAGAAATTCACATTCTCAGGGGTAAATTGAGAATCCGGCCTCATCCGTATATTTTCTTTTTACATCATTCTAGATAAAGTTCGGAATACAGTTACAAAAATAGTTTTAACGATTGTAGTTAAGATTCAATTTTAGCCCGTCAACATTAATATTTAACATCTCATTCAGATCAAAAAAAAATGATCTCTTTCTATTTTTTGAAAAGAGATCATTCTTAAGAAATTATCTAAGCAATTAAGGTTTATAAAAATTCTTTCGGAACGGAAATATTATTCTTTTTCATATATTCCAACAAACTTTGGTATTTATCTTCATATTCATCATTTCCGCACTTATGCGAAATACTGCAGATGTCAGATGGCTTGATGTCTAAAATATCAGATATTTTAGTCAGTATTTCCAGGTTGATCTTCACCTTGGAATTCTCAATATCGGAATATGCCTTTTGGGAAATGCCCATTTCAAAGGCCATGTATTCCTGCGTAAGATCTTTGCTCCTACGTATTTTCCTGATATTTTGTCCACATACTTTCATCGTTTTTGTTTTAGTAGTTTTCGGTATATTTTAGAAGATTATCTATTAGCCTCTAACAAAGTTAATAAATACCTTTGGCAAAACATTACACACGTTACATGATATTTATTTTCAACATAGAAAAGGTTTAAAAATACGCTTTTTTCAGAGAAAATATCACTTCGGTAAACACTATTGGAATTTATGGAGACGCAAAAATTTAATTATGACAATAATATTGTCAGAGCATTCCTCTATGCGACTATCGCATTCGGACTTGTAGGATTTCTGCTGGGGCTTACAGCTGCATTGATGCTTTTTTATCCTGAATTGCCTGAATTTTTATTCGGTACGGATGATACAACTATTAAAAGCTTGGCTTCAGGTAATATTCAGGGGCTGATCAATACACAGGGAGCCATGGGCTTCGGAAGGATTAGAATGCTTCATACCAGTGCTGTAATTTTTGCTTTTGTATGTAATTCCTTTTTCTGCGGTGCTTATTACAGTATGCAGAGGCTTCTTAAAACCAGAATGTACAGTGACACCCTTTCATGGATTCACTTCTGGTCATGGCAGCTGATGATCGTCAGTGTGGTTATTACGTTCCTTATGGGAATCAATACTTCTAAAGAATATGCCGAACATGAATGGCCCATCGATATCTTAATTGCATTCTCATGGATCATTTTCGGAATCAATATGTTCGGAACTATTGCCAAAAGAAGAGTAAGACATTTGTACGTAGCCATCTGGTTCTATATGGCAACCTGGCTTGCTGTAGCAATGCTTCACATCTTCAATAACCTGGAAGTTCCATTATCTTTCACAAGCTGGAAATCTTATTCTGTATATGCAGGTGTAAAAGATGCATTAGTACAATGGTGGTATGGGCACAATGCGGTTGCATTCGTATTAACCACCCCTGTATTAGGTCTTATGTATTACTTTATGCCAAAAGCAGCTCAGCGACCGGTATTCTCATACAAACTATCCATTATTCACTTCTGGTCGCTGATCTTCGTATATCTTTGGGCCGGGCCTCACCACCTGCAATATACAGCTTTACCGGCATGGGCTCAGGCGGTAGGAACAGGGTTCTCTATTATGCTTATTGCTCCGTCATGGGGAGGAATGCTGAATGGCCTTCTTACCTTAAGAGGAGCCTGGGATAAGGTAAGAGAAAATCCGATTCTTAAATTCTTTGTAGTAGCGGTTACATGCTATGGTATGGCTACTTTCGAAGGACCTTTACTCGCTACAAAATCATTAAATAAAATTGGTCACTATACAGACTGGGTTATCGGACACGTACACATTGGTGCACTCGGATGGAATGGTTTTATGGCATTCGGAATTGTTTATTACCTGGTTCCAATTATGTGGAGAACATCTCTTTGGTCTAAAAAACTGGCCAACTGGCACTTCTGGCTGGGAACTTTAGGAATCATCTTCTATGCAGTTCCAATGTATATATCTGGATTTACGCAAGGATTGATGTGGAAACAGTTCAACCCGGACGGAACCTTATTATGGAAAAACTGGCTGGATACTGTAACAGCTGTCATTCCTTACTATAAAATGAGATTCTTAGGAGGACTATTTTATCTTTCAGGAGCTATTCTGATGGTTGTAAATGTTATTAAAACAATCAAAGCTGGTTCATTCCAGAAAGAAGTTCCTGCAGAAGCTCCTGCCTTAGCCAATATCGGAAGTTCAAGAAAAGAAGGTGAAGGCTTACACCTTTGGCTGGAAAGAACGCCTACTCTTCTTTCTGTATTAGCTTTCATTACAGTAGCAATTGGTGGATTGGTGGAGATTGTTCCTACACTGTCACTGAAGCAAAGTGTTCCGACAATTACTGCCGTAAAACCATACACGCCACTGGAACTGGAAGGTAGAGACTTATATATCCGTGAAGGATGTAACTCATGCCACTCACAAATGATCAGACCTTTCCGTGATGAAGTCGTAAGATTTGAAGGGAAAAACGGACAGTACTCCAAAGCAGGAGAATTCGTATACGACAGACCATTCCTATGGGGATCTAAAAGAACAGGACCGGATCTTCACAGAGAAGGAGGAAGAAACCCGGATTCATGGCACTTCAAACACATGTATAACCCAAGAATTACTTCTGCCGGTTCCATTATGCCACGTTTCCCATGGTTAATCAGTAATAAACTGGACAGAACACAAATGGTGGATAAAATGAAACTGATGAAAAATGTCTTCGATGTTCCTTATACAAAAGCTCAGATAGATTCTGCCAGCCAATGGGCGGACAACCAGTCCAAAGCAATTGTACAGAGAATTTATTCTGAAGCAACGGATGTAAAAGATCAGATGACTAAAGAAAAAACAGCAAAAGGATCTGCCTATGTTCCACTTGAACAAAGAGAAATTGTAGCCATGATTGCTTACCTGCAGAGATTAGGTACAGACATCAAAACAACACAGGTACAAACCGCAAGCGTAGAGTAACATTTAAAATTAAACTGCAATGAAAACGAGAACCCCCATTTCAATATATATCGCAACAACGATAGGTTTAACGATCATGGCCTTTGAAATGTTTGCCGGAGATTCAGGATATTTTTCTTCTCCTTTTTTCTGGGCACTGATACTAATTGCCATTATCCTGCTGCTGATCATGAATTCTATTGGTGACCTGGTAGAAAATGAAAGTTTCAACAGATTATCCGAGGAAGAAAAAAAACAATATCTGGAAGAAAAAAAGATTCCTTATTACCAGAAATTATGGAACTCTGCGTTCAAAAAACAAAGCGCTACAGAAGAAAAAGATATTCTTATCGACCATGGTTTTGATGGAATTACAGAGCTGGACAACTCGCTTCCGAAATGGTGGATTGGCTTATTCTGGTTCGGATGTATTTTCTGTGCCGTATATCTGGTAGCCTTCTCTTTTACAGATTATGCCCATCCGGATGCAGAATACACGAAGGAAACAAAAACCATGCTGGCTTCCATAGAAGAGTATGAGAAAACGGCGCCTCAGATCAATCTGGAATCTGCAAAATACAGTGCTGATAATATTGCTGAAGGACAGGAACTTTTTAAAACGAATTGTGTGACCTGCCACGGAGATGGAGGAAAAGGAGGTATAGGTCCGAACCTTACCGATACCCACTGGATCAATATTAAAGAAAAAAGCTTATTTAAAAATGTATTCTGGATGCTTGAAAACGGCTCTCCAAACAATCCTACCATGAGACCTTTCATTAAAGAAGGAACCATTACCGGTAGAGATGCAGAGAAAATTGCCGCTTATATTTATCACATCAATCAGGAAACCGCTCCTATCACAACGGCACAAGGTGGTGCAGCTCCTCAGGGAGAAGAAGTGAAATGGGAGAACGGAAACAACTAAAATTATTATTATCTATCAATAAACCATGCCACGCCCCCTTCACAGCTACTAACATTTGAATTTCATTTTTGCTAACTAACCTTTTCAACATTAAAAAATGATAAAAGGGGGCGTTTTTTAAACATAATAATCCCTGCCTTGACTCGTCTTACTCAACTATTCACTTGACAACTACAAACTAAAAATTCCATAATAAGACAGCCAAGGCAGGATTTTTGCATTCGCAAAGGGTACCACAACAAAGACCAAATAAAATAGTATTGTTATCTTTGTTAGAAACCTCATCGCATTTGAAACTGAAAATCAACACCACAAAACTCTTAAGGCGTATTGTAATAACCTTTATTTCAATATTGGTTCTTCTTACCCTGTTGATACTAAGCTTAAGGCTTCCAGCCGTTCAAAATTTCATCAAAGACAAACTCATTGTTTACCTTGAGAAAAAAATCAAAACTCCCGTAAGCCTGGAAAGAGTCTATATAGGATTCCCGAACAGCCTTGTCATGGAGAACCTTTATCTCAAAGGACAGGACGTAGATACTCTTCTGGCAGTGAAGAAACTGGATGTAGGTTTACATATGCTGAAGCTTCTTAATTCTACGGCAGATATTACTTCTGTTGAAATGGAAGGAGCACGTGCCAATGTAGTGAGGAAACCGGACGGCAAATTCAATTTTGATTATATCATTGATGCTTTTGCTTCCAGTGATAAAGAAGAAAGCCCATCCAAACCTTTTATTATTTCCCTTGATAAAATCAATTTAAAAGATGTTGGGGTAACATTTAACGACCAGCAATCGAAGAATGATATTCAGCTCTATTTTAAGTCATTCGATACCAGAGTCAAAACTTTTGATCTCAGCAAAAATAAGTATGCTGTTAATGATATCAATCTCGACGGATTAAAATTAAAGTTAAAGCAGGGACTTGTAGAAGAAGTTGCCAACAAGGTGGAGAAAAAAGTAGATTCTCTTAATGAAAAAAAGCCTATGAATATTGGTTTAAGAGGAATCAAGCTTACTCATTTCGACATTGATTACGGCGATGAAAACACCAAAACATTTGCAAAAGTTATATTCAAAGAACTTAGCACTAAGGTCAACAAACTGGATCTTGAAAACAACGCTTTCAACGTAGCGAATGTTTTTCTTTCGGGAGCAGACATTAATGCCAATCTTTATCTTCCCGCTCAGAATGCCAATCCTAAAACAACCAAAGAACCTGAAGTTTCCAAAGCCTCTGATCAGGATAAAGCCATGAAACTCCTCTTAGGAAAACTTGTTTTGAACGATGTAAAGGTCAATTATAACAATACCGCTATCGCTCCTACTAAACAGGGAATGGACTTCAACCACCTTAATTTTTCAAAGATGAACGTGGAGGTGAGAAGCTTCAAAATGGAGAACAACACCTTTGCAGGAACAGTAAACTCAGCAGAAATCAAAGAAGGCAGAGGGCTGGATATTCAAAAGTTCAATACCGATTTTGTGTATGCTGAAAAGGAGGCTTATCTTAAAGATCTTTATCTGCAGACTCCAAAAACAATACTGCATGATGAGGTTGTTTTAAACTATAATTCTATCGACCAGCTTAGCTCAAACTTAGGCGCTGTAAAGATTTCAGCCAATATCAAAGATTCAAAAATAGGGTTTTCCGATATTCTGAATCTGGTTCCGACATTGAGAAATACGGTTCCGTTCAATAAATATCCGAATGCTATCCTGAATGTAAATGCGAATGTAAAAGGAAGCGTGAATGATCTTTTAATTCAGGATCTCAAAGTTTCAGGGCTGGATCAGCTAAGGGTAATGGCTTCCGGAAGGATCAAAAATGCGATGAATCCGGATCAGTTATATTATGATCTGAGAATCGGGGAATTTTCATCCAATGCTAAAACGATATTCAATCTTGTCCCTAAAAATACAATTCCTTCGAATATTTCGCTTCCTTCCCATTTCAGCATCAAAGGAAATGCAAAAGGAACAACGAAAGTGGTGAATACAGATCTTAACCTCTACTCTACTTTGGGGAACGCTGCCATCATCGCGCAGGTAGACATGCGCAGAAAGAATCATGAATTGTATGATGTGAAAGCAAATCTGCAGGGAATACAGGTTGGAAAAATCATTCAGAATAAAGATATTGGTCCTGTTACGGCACAAATTGCCGCCAAAGGAGAAAGTTTTGATTTCAAAAATGCCAGTGCCGACTTAAAAGGCCATGTTGCTTCCGCTGTCTACAAAGGATATCGTTACCAAAACATGAACCTTACCGGAAAGATCAAAAAAGGAGCTTATCATGTGATTTTGGATTCAAAAGACCCGAATGCCAGTTTGCAGCTGACCGCTTCAGGAGTTTATGATGAAAAAAATCCTACGGTAAAAGTAAACGGGGAAGTTATTAAGCTTGATGTCAACAAACTTGGCTTCTATGAAAAACCGATGATCATTGCCGGAAAAATTGATGGAGATTTCACTAATTTAGATCCGAATAATTTGAATGGATATCTCAACCTTAAGGATTTCGCATTCTCGGATACGAAAGAGGTCTATCCTGTACAGGAAGTCAATCTGAAAGCTTCCTCTACACAGGATTCCACACAAATTGTTTTCAATTCTCAGATTGCAGATGTGGAACTGAAAGGTAAATATAAGCTTACCCAGATTTTTGGAGCTTTAACGCAAACTGTCAATCAGTATTACCAGTTCCAGAAACCGGATAAAAGTCAAAAAATTGATCCGGGGCAGCATTTTAACTTTACTGCAAAGATTAAAAATGACGATCTGATCAGAAAATTTGTTCCGGATCTGAAAGATTTTGAAACCATTAATCTTGTCGGGAATTATGATGCAGATTCTCAGAAAATTGAAATTGACGGACAAATTCCACGATTATTATATGGTGAAAATACCATTGAAAAAGGGGCTTTAAAAGTAACGAATGAAAATCAGGCATTACAATACAGCATGAATGTTGCTGCCTTGAAAAGCTCAAGTTTTTCTTTAAATAAAATCAATATTGACGGAGATGTTGCGGACAATACCATCCGGTACAACGTTACTACAAAAGACGAGAAAGATGCCACTCAGTTCCTGATTGCAGGAAATGCAAAATCGTTGAATGACATTACCGAAATATCTCTTAACCCGAACGGACTTAAGCTCAATTATACGGATTGGAATGTTGCTGAAAACAATAAAATTCAGATCAGCAATAAAGGAATTCTGGCAGATAACTTCATCTTGTCCAATGGCAGCAGTGAAATCGCTGTTCAATCTGAAAGCAGTAGCCCAGGCAGCCCTTTGAACATTTCACTGAAAGATTTCAAGATTGAAACCATTACAGAACTTATCAAAAAAGATACAGTTCTGGCTAGAGGAACCATTAACGGGACAGCACAGCTTCGGGATATTACTAAAAATATGACCTTCACTTCGGACCTGAATATTTCCGATCTGATTGTCTATGGAAGTCCTGTCGGAAACCTTGCTGTAAAAGTAAACAATGCTTCACCGAAAGTTTTAAATGCAGATATTGCCCTTTCGGGAAATAACAATGACGTAAAAATCCTTGGGGATTACAATACCTCTTCCAGTACTTTCGACCTGAATATGGCGATCAACCAGCTGCAGATGAAGAGTATTCAGGGATTCTCTATGAATGCCATTACCAATACGGAAGGTTATCTTTCAGGAAACTTAAAGATTACCGGAACGAGTGACAAACCTAATATTTTAGGAAAAGTAAAATTCAATGATGCCGGATTGGAAATTGCCAAAACGGGAAGTGATTTCAGACATCTGAGTGATGAAATAGACTTTACCCGTCAGGGAATAGAGTTTGATCAATTTAAAATCAAAGATAAAGACGGAAATGCCCTTGTAGTGGATGGGCAGGTTCTTACGCAAACCTATAGGGATTTTGCTTTTAACCTTAATGTAAATGCAAAAGATTTTAAAGTAGTTAATTCGGAGAAATCCAATGATGCGATCATGTATGGTATTCTGGCCATTGATGCCGGACTTCATATCCGCGGAAACCTTGATCTTCCAAAGGTAGACGGAAGGTTGAGCGTGGCAGACAACACCGATTTCACTTTTGTTCTGCCTCAATCCAGCCCTTCTCTGCAGGAGAGAGATGGTATTGTAGAATTTGTGGATCAGGATCAGGTGGTTTTAAACAAGACGATCAAAGCTGATTCTCTTAATGCACAGAGCCGTATCAAAGGAATGGATGTAAGTGTTAATATTGAAGTCAGCAAAGAGGCAAAACTATCATTGATCATTGATAAAGCCAATGGTGATTTTGTACAGCTTCAGGGTGAAGCAGAATTAACCGGAGGAATAGATCCGTCAGGAAAAACCACATTGGTAGGTGTATATGAAGTGGAAAAAGGAAGCTATGATCTTTCGGTAAGTTTCCTGAAGCGTAAATTTGACATCCAGAAAGGCAGTACCATTACATGGACAGGTGAACCTACGATGGCTCAAATGGATATTACCGCCGTTTATAAAACAGAAGCTCCGCCTATTGACCTTGTGGAACAGCAGATCAGTGGAGAGAGTGCCTCAACGATGAATCAGTTTAAGCAGAGGGTTCCTTTTAATGCCTTGTTAAAAATGAAAGGGGAATTATTGAAACCTCAGCTTACTTTCGATATTACTACTGATGAAAAAAATAATTCTGTATCTACGAATGTAAAAGATGTTGTAGATCAGAAGCTGGCCCAGATCAGAACCCAGGAGTCTGAGCTGAACAAACAGGTGTTTGCCTTATTGCTTCTGAACCGTTTTATCGGAGAAAATCCATTTGAAAGCGGTGCCGGAATGTCTGCAGAGACCATGGCAAGGCAGAGTGTAAGTAAGATCCTGTCCCAGCAGCTGAATAATCTTGCAGCAGGGCTGATTAAAGGAGTAGATCTTAATTTTGGTCTTGATTCTTCAGAAGATTATTCCACCGGAGAAAAAAACACCAGAACCGACCTGAATGTAGATATCAGCAAAAAATTACTGAACGATCGTCTGAAAGTGACGGTAGGAAGTAATTTCGGACTGGAAGGCCAGGCTCGTCAGAATGAAAACATGACGAATATTGCAGGGAATGTTTCTGTAGATTACAGCCTTTCCAAAGACGGAAGGTATATGCTTCGTGCTTACCGTAAAGATGAATATCAGGTAGCACTTCAGGGACAGATCATAGAGACCGGAGTCGGATTTATTATTACATTGGATTATGACAAGTTCCGGGAGATTTTCCAGAAATCCAAAGAGAAGAAGCCGAAAAAAAATCAAAATAACCAAGTGGTAGAATTTAAATAATGAATAGTAAGTTCCATATATATTGTAAGTATCTGTTGGTTTCCGGAATGGCATCCACGGTAATCTCGTGCAGCAACACCAGATTTTTGAAAGAAGGCCAGATGCTCTATACGGGAGCCAAAGTAAAGATTGAAAATGATACAATTTCCAAAAAAGAAAAAAAAGGTCTTGAGTCTGCACTGGAAGCAAATCTCACCCCAAAGCCTAATTCTACATTCCTGGGATTGCGCCCAAAGCTGTATTTCTATAACATAGCCAAAGAGCCTAAAAAAGACAAAGGTTTTAATTACTGGCTTAAATATAAAGTGGGTGAAAAACCAGTATTATTGGGAGATGTAGATCGTGAGTTCAATAAAGATATCATTGAAAATTATTCTGAAAACAAAGGATATTTCAATGCCAGAGCAACGTATGACACCGTTTCAAAGAACAAAAAGGCTCAGGTTATTTATACAGTAAGGCCTGGCTCAAGATATCTGATAGACGGTGTAAAATTCCAGAAAGATTCAACACTGGTTAATCAGGAAATTCAAAACCTTACGGATAAAACTCTTCTTAAAAACGGAAAACCGTTTGATCTGGATGTCATCAAAGCAGAAAGAGAAAGAATTGACAACAGGTTAAAGGAACGAGGTTTCTATTATTTCCATCCTGATAATATTATCGTGCAGGCCGACAGTACGGTGAGTAAGAATCATAAAGTTGAGCTTAATGTAAAACTGAAGGACAACACGCCTGATTTGGCAACGCAGCAGTTCAGTATTGATAATGTTATTGTATTTCCCAATTACAATATTCAGGATGTGAAAGATGGTAAATACAGCATCCCGATGGATAAAGATTCTCTTTCCAAATACCGTTTTGACGATATTTATGTCATTGATCCGCAGCATAAATTCAAACCGAAGATTTTTGACAGAGCCTTATATTTTAAAAAAGGAGATCTTTACAACCGTTCCAACCACAATCTTACCCTGAACCGATTGATCAGTCTGGGAGTATTCAAATTTGTAAAAAACGAGTTTATTGTATCTGATTCTTTAAGCCATAAATTTGATGCGTATTATTTGTTGACTCCAAGACAGGTACAATCACTCCGTCTGGAAGCTTTGGGAAGAACCAATTCCGCCAACTATGCGGGTAGTGAGCTGAACCTGAACTGGACCCACAGAAATTTCTTCAGAGGTGCAGAACAGTTTAAAGCAGCCATCTACGGAGCTTTTGATTTCCAGATGGGAGGTGCCCAGAATGCCAATAATATTTTCCGTGCAGGAACAAACGTACAGCTTTCAATCCCAAGAATTGTAGCACCATTCCGTTTTCATTCTTCCAGTGAATTTGTTCCCAGAACGAATATCACATTGGGATATGAATTCCAGAACAGAACACAATATTATACCTTAAATAATTTCACCGGATCATTCGGATATGTATGGAAAGAAAATGCAAGAAAAGAACATGATCTGAAGGTGATTGATATTACGCTAGTATCTCCAGCAAAGGTTACAGAAGAATATGAAATTAAATCTGCAACAAATCCTGCTATGAAAAGAATTGTTGATAAACAGCTTATTTTCGGTCCTACCTATTCTTACACCTATACCAATACCATGCTTCCAAAGACCAACACCGTCTATTATAAAGGTACGCTTGATCTTGCTGGAAATATCACTGGTCTGGCCACAGGAGCTGATGTAAAAAAAGATAAGGAAAAGAAAATATTTGGTATTCCTTTCAGCCAATATGTAAAGATTGAAAATGATTTCAGGTTCTATCATAAGTTTACTGAAAAATCTTCTCTGGCAACAAGATTTATCGGAGGGATTGCCTATCCGTATGGAAACTCGGAGTTTATTCCTTTTTCCAAGCAGTTTTTTTCAGGAGGAAGTAACAGTATCAGAGCATTCCGTGCAAGAACATTAGGGCCGGGAAGTTTTGATCCGAGAACGATAGATCCTGGGACTTACTTTGACCAGTCCGGAGATATCAAACTGGAATTAAATGCGGAGTACCGTGCCAATCTTTATAAGTTCTTAAATGCTGCCGTTTTTGTAGATGCCGGAAACATCTGGCTTCTTCACGATGATGAAAACAGACCCGGGGCTAAGTTTTCAAAAGATTTTTTAAATGAAATTGCGGTGGGAGCCGGAGTAGGTCTGAGACTGGATTTTTCAATCCTGATTCTAAGACTGGATCTTGCCATGCCACTGAGAGTTCCTTACTATCAGAAAGGAGACAGATGGGCCTTCGATAAAATTAACTTCGGAGACTCAAGCTGGAGGAAAGATAATCTTGTTTTAAATATTGCCATCGGATATCCATTTTAATATGATTAAAACTGCCAAATTTTTCTGGGAAGTTCTGAAAGACACCTTTACAGGATGGAACAATTCTTCCGCATCAAAAGATTCGGCAAGCCTTGCTTATTATGCCATTTTTTCTATTCCGGGTTTATTGATCATTATTATCTGGGTACTTGGAAATTTCTTTGGAGAGGAAGCGATCCGCGGGCAGATCAGCACACAGATCAGCGGTATTATGGGTCCGGATGTGGCAAAAAGTATTGAAGGAATGCTGGCGGGCGCTTTGATCGACAAAAAGAATATTTTTATGAAGGCAGTAGGGGTCGGATCACTGATTTTCGGTTCCACTACTCTTTTCTTCCAGCTGCAACATTCATTAAATACCCTTTGGGAAGTAGAAGCTGCTCCCAAAAAAGCATTAGTGAAATTTTTACTGGACAGGGCGAATTCTTTAGGAATGATTCTTATTCTGGGATTTCTTTTGATGATCACCATGATTTTATCTTCTCTGATCAGCCTGTTTAATACAATTATCACCCAGTATTTCGGTTTTGAGACCTATATGCTGGTAGAATTTGTCAATTTCGCCGTAGGTTTTGGCCTTGTGATGCTGTTATTTGCCTTAATGTTTAAAGTACTGCCTGATGTTTTGATCAGCTGGAAACCGGTATGGAAAGGAGCATTTCTGACAACGGTTTTATTTACCCTCGGAAAATTTTTATTAAGTCTTTATTTTAACCAGGTAAAACCTACTTCAGCCTTTGGCGCTGCCGGAACAGTTATTCTGATTATGATGTGGATCAATTATTCCTGTATGCTGATATTCTTTGGTGCAGAATTTACTAAAGTGTATACCTACAAAAAGGGCTATAAAGTAGTTCTTTCCAAACATGCACGATGGACTCCTGCTAAGTTGTACGCGGATAGTCTGAAACAGATGCAGGGTGAAAGTAATGATAAAACGTAGATTTGGGTTACAGGGTTCGGGTTGCGAGATTTTGAGATCCGGGATATTTCTGATGCGAGATTATTGATATATAAAAAATAGAAAGAAAGCCTCCTGAAAAATTTCAGGAGGCTTTCTTTCTATTTTTACATTCTGTTTACGGTTCCGATTCCCAAGAGTTCCAACGATTTTTTAATCGTCTTTGCTGTGAGATCTGATATATTTAAACGGAATTGTTTTAAATTCTCATCTTCCAGTTTCAGAATAATATTACTTTGATAGAACGAATTATAAGATTTAGCCAGATCATAAACATAATTGGCAATCAGGGCCGGGCTCAATGCATCTGCTGCTCTTTCAACAATTGTTTTGTAACTGGTCAAAAGCATAATCAGTTCTTTTTCATACTGGTTTAAAGTTACATCCGATATTTCTTTATACTGGTAATCTGCTTTTGCCAGCAAAGACTGCGTACGAGCGTAGGTATATTGAATAAACGGTCCTGTATTTCCATTAAATTCAATACTTTCTGCCGGATTGAACAACATCTTTTTCTTAGGATCCACTTTCAGCATGAAATATTTGAGTGCTCCCATTCCAATGATTTCATAAGAAGCTACTTTTGCTTCTTCTGAAAGACCTTCAAGTTTTCCCTGTTCTATAGCTTTTAATTTTGCCGTTTCATGCATTTCTGCCATCAGGTCGTCTGCATCTACAACGGTTCCTTCACGGGATTTCATTTTGCCTTCAGGAAGTTCAACCATACCATAAGAAAGGTGGAATAACTGATTTGCCCACTCATACCCCAGTCTTTTAAGAATCTTAAATAAAACCTGGAAGTGATAATCCTGTTCGTTTCCTACAGTATAGATCAGTTTCTGAATATCATTTTGCTTAAAACGCTCAACTGCCGTTCCAAGATCCTGAGTCATATAGACTGAAGTACCGTCTGAACGAAGTAACAGCTTCTGATCAAGACCTTCATCGGTAAGGTCACACCAAACAGAACCATCTTCTTTCTGATACAGAACTCCTTTATCCAGTCCTTCCTGAATAAGATCTTTTCCTAAAATATAGGTATTGCTTTCATATTGAACCTGATCAAAATCAACACCTAATCTTTTATAGGTTTCATTGAATCCTTTGTAAACCCATGAGTTCATTTCTGCCCAAAGCGCTCTTACAGTTTCATCTCCATTTTCCCAATCCAACAACATCTTCTGAGCTTCCTTCATTACCGGAGCATCTTTTTTAGCCTGCTCTTCTCCTACCCCTTGTGCTACAAGCTCCGCAATTTCTTTTTTATAATTTTTGTCAAATTCTACATAATAGTTTCCAACAAATTTGTCTCCTTTGGTATCGGTTGTTTCAGGAGTTGCTCCGTTCCCGAATTTCTCCCATGCCAGCATAGATTTACAGATATGAATACCTCTGTCATTGATAATCTGGGTTTTAATTACATCATATCCGGCCTCTTTTAAAATCTGAGCGACTGAGAATCCTAATAAATTATTTCTGATATGCCCTAAATGCAATGGTTTGTTGGTATTTGGTGAAGAATATTCTACCATTACCGTGGCATTTTTCTTTGCTATAGTAGAGAAATTTTTGCTTACAGATCTGAAGTTGTCCACAAACAGCTGGTTTTTCACTTTAACATTCAGGAAACCTTTTACTACATTAAAGCTTTCGAAAAGTTCCGTCTGTTCTGTTAACGCTTCACCTAATTCAACCCCGATACTCTCAGGATTTTTTTTCAATTGTTTGACCAACGGGAAAGTGACAATAGTAAAATCACCCTCAAATTCCGTTTTATTCTCCTGAACTTCCAATTTGATGTCTTTTAACTGATATACATTTAAAATAACCTCTGAAAGTTTTTCTTCTATAATATCTTTAATATTCATGTGTTCATACTTATTTTTTCAAAGGCCACATGTAATAGCCCGCATTTCATTTCAAAATTTTGAAGTACAAATATACGGAAATTAAAAAACCGCCCGAAGGCGGTATAATATGAATGTTAATAAAATATGTGTTAATTTTTATCCCAGAAAAGCTTTGTTGTGGCCTTATCTCCGCCAATTTTAGTACCAGCAGCTTTCACATTATCTCCGTTTAACACATACTCCTGATCAGAATAAGGCATTCTATAAGGTACAGAAGATAAATTTGACTTCGGAGGATTCACAAGAATCGGATAGTCTAAACGTCTGGTAAAATTCCAACTTGCAAATCCTTTGTTAAACATAGCAATCCAAGCTTGTACACCTATAGACTGTTTCCAGTTTGCCGGATTATAAGGATGTGCAAGCACATATGCATCTGCAATAGCAGCGCTTACACCATTCTCCCTCATAGATTCTTTCACTGCAATTGCATAAAGCTCTGCTGCTGTACCTCCTGCTGAATAACCTCTTGCAGCAGCCTCTGCTTTTAAGAAGGCTACTTCCGCATAACTAAAAAGGTTGGATGCTGCAGTAGCACTTCTGAAATAAGAGCTTAATTGAGAGAAGTTAGTGTATGGATCATTCAGCTCTCCAAAGACTCCTCCTTTATATACTCCTCCTACTTTGGTAAACCACACATCCATTCTTGGATCGGAAAGAGAACTCATAGTATTGATTGTTAATTCACTAGGCAAAAAATCATTTCTATTTGATGCTACTAAATTATCAAATACCGGATTTGAGAAAGTTCCGCCGTCATATTTAAATTTGTAAGCGTCGTCGTCAGAAGAAATAACCCCACTGGCTATTGCAGATTCAACGGTAGTTTTTGACAATGCAGGATCAACATCTGCTAAATTTATCCCTAATCTTAATTTGATAGAATTTGCAAATTTCTTCCATTTGGTCATATTACCTCCATAAACCAGATCACCATAACCGGTAGCGGCAGGTTTTATAGTAGCCGTAACAGCATCAATTCTTTTGATCAAGTCAAGATAAATAGTCTTGGCATCATCATATTTAGGGGTTAATATTTCATCAGGTTTGAAAGCCTCAGAATAAGGAACATCTCCATAAGTATCCACGATATTTTCCCAAATAAATATTTCTTCAATTTCTAAAGTAGCCAATTTATTGATTCTAACATTTTCATCTGGTTCTACTTCTTTTACCAGGTTAACCTTTGCTTGTTTCAGATTATTAATACTGTAAACATACATTCTGTTAAAATGATTACGAGGCTGATTTCGGGTCACCAAATTATATTGAGTTTCGTCCGGATACTGTGTTTCTGCCCACTGTTGTGTAAAGAATCTGTAATTATTAAAATTCACACTGGGATTATCCATATAATAAGATGACTGATATAAGGCCGTAGCTAATAAATTATCAGACGGAAGGATTGATGGATGCTTAGGGTCATCGTTAAGAGAAGTCAAATCACTTTGGCATGAACTTAAAGCCAACCCAATGCATGCAGACACCAAACTTATTTTTATAATATTTTTCATTTTTAAAGTAATTTAGAATTTAAATGTAACATTGATACCCAAATCTCTTGTCGTAGGCATGGAACCAATTGACCATCCATAAGAGCTAAGCCCGCCGCCTACCATGGCTTCAGGATCAGCATATGGTAAATTTTTATGAATTATCCACAGATTTCTACCTACAATTGAAATCTTGGCATCATAAATCTTGGTACCTGCCAGTAAAGACTTTGGAAGCATATAACCAATACTTGCTTCTCTAAGCTTAATAAAAGATCCATCATAAACAAATTCGCTTGCAGGCTGTGTTTTATATCCTGTAGAACCGCTGTTATCAAATGGTGATAATGCGATATTATTTGGAGTACCGTCAGGAAGAACACCAGGTAAAACAATAGGTTTATCCCTGAAATCTCCTTCAGCTGTTTCTTTGTACAGACCGGATGACAATCCATAATACATATCTGTTGAGAATATATCCCCTCCTTTACGCATATCAATTAAAAAGCTTAAAGAGAAACCTTTATAGCTAAAGCTATTTCTAATACCTCCAATCCAGTCCGGGGTAGTATTACCTATCACCTGATTTGGGTTTTGTAAATATTTTCCTGTCTTAGGATCGATAACTTTTTGTCCATTTAAATAGGTATAATCAGCACCAATCAATGTTCCCCAAGCTTCACCAACTCTGGCATTTAAAGACACCCCACCCTGAAAACTATTTAATAGATAGTTATTAATTCCCGGATATAATTCTACTACTTTATTCTGATTTTTTGACCAGTTTGCATCAATATTCCAAGTAAAATCTTTTGTCTTTATTGGCACTAGTCCTAGCTGTACTTCAACCCCGCTATTATCAATTCTACCAGCGTTGAATATTTTACCTGTATATCCTATAGCTGCAGAAGTAGGAAGTGGAGAAAGTATCTGAGGAGTAGTTCTTGTTTTATAATATGCAAAATCAACCGTTATTCTGTCTTTTAAGAAATGTGCTTCAGTTCCAACTTCAAATTCATTGGCCTTTTGCGGTTGCAGGCCTGGGTAAGGTTGATTTAAAATAGAGTTATAAATTCCTTGATTAGATAAAATTCCAGCAGGTCTATAATTATTAAATAATTGATAAGAAGCAGCAGATCCTCCAACCTGAGCATAATTTGCTCTTATTTTCCAGAAATTCATCCACCTTTTGGTATCTAGAATTTCGGACATAATTAATGATCCTGTAATCGAAGGGTAGTTGAAAACATTATTACCTTTTAAAAGTGTTGATGTTTCTTCTATCCTGAATGTTGCATCTAAATAGAATTTTTTATAAAAATCAAAGGAAGCTGTTGCGTACCATGAGTTAGTTTGTATTGTATACTCAGTTTCATCCGCAGCTAGTGGTGCCTTTTTAGAGTTGGATAGGGCATAAATCCCAGGTACAATTAGTCCTCCTTCTGTTGATGCATAGACTGAATTATAATAATTTCGACGTATATTTCCTCCTACAACTCCGGAAAGATTAATATTATCCGTGATATCAAATTTGTAATTCACCATTAAGTCATAGTTGGTCTCCGTCTGTAGTATGTCACGTCTTCCATATCCAGAACCAATGGTGTTATTTGATTGTCCAAAAGCCTGAGGCAAAGAACCAACCGCCAATCTAGTTTCCGCTATAAGATTTGATCTGTCATATGAAACTTTTCCGGTAACAGAAATATTATCAAACAGATCATATGTTACCAGCCCATAAGTGAAATTTCTGTATCTTTTGTCTGAAGAATAATTCTGATAGGCCTGGAAATATGGATTGTTCCAATATGCGGGTGCCCCGTTTGCTGCTGACTTTCTGTTCCATGTAACATTACCATAATTATTGGATGCATTGGCTACATTCGGATCTACGTTTGCAAAATATAAGTTTTGCAGAGCATCAATATCTACGTTAGTTTGCCACCATTGTCTGAAACCGGTAGCTATATTGTTTGAATACCCCGTAATACTCCTACCTTTAGTATCCTGTAAAGTTATTGTTGAATAGAAAGACGAATGCAATTTAGGCGTTAGATCATAATTAATCTTTAAAGAGAAATTATTTTTATTAAGATGGGAGTTAGGTATTAACCCATCGGACATCATATTTTCATAGGTAAAACTAATGTTTTTTCCTTTTTGCCCTTTTTCTAACGTTACGCTGTTAATATATGAGGCTGGATTTTCGAAAAATTTAATCGGTCCATTCTTAGCGGCCACCCAAGGAGTTGCTTTTTGATAATTGGGGGATAAAGGATTAAATGAATCCCACTGATATACCAGCAAATTAGGATCAAATTTAGGTCCCCATGAAGCATCTGCTCCAAAATTCGCATTATTCAAACCATCAGAAGCCTGTGTACCGAATTTTTGAGAATAACCGGCACCATATCTTGTCTGATATTCAGGAAAAGTAGACTTATCAATAAATCCTACCTGTACTGCTGAGGAAAACGTCACACCCCAAGAACCATCATCTTTTCCTTTTCCATTTTTAGTTGTAATAACAATTACTCCATTTAACCCTCTTTCACCGTAAAGGGCTGAGGCTGCTGCTCCTTTTAATACGTTAATGGATTCAATATCTTCCTGGTTGATGTCAGAAAGAGCATTACCGTAATCAATTGAGTTTTCCCGAGTACTGGTGTTATTAACAGGTGATCCATCAATAACAATTAACGGATTTCCGCCCGCAAGCGACTTCACCCCTCTTATAACCAAATTGGAAGATCCTCCAAAGTTGTTATTTGTAGTAACATTAAGACCGGCCACCTTACCTGATAATTGCGCTGCAATATTTCCTGTATTTGTTGTTCCGTCTGACAAAGCGCTTGCTTTAATTTCCTGCGACGCATACCCCAAAGATTTTTTTTCTCTTTTAATACCCAGTGCAGTTACCACCACCCCTTCAATTTCTTTTGCTTTAATTGTATCTTTCTTCTCCTGAGCACTTACAATAGCCATAGAGGAAGTCAGTACTAAAACAAGAAGACTTGCTGTTAGTTTCTTCATATCAATTATTTTTATATCCGTACAAATTTGCCGAATATATTCAATAATTCAAATAAAAATGTTAAAAAAAATAAAAATTTATCATAAATAAGCAATAAAAAACAATAATTAACAAATATTTTAAATCAAAAAATTCACATACATAAATAAAATACTATTATTTTAAAAAATAAGAAAAAATAATTCAATTTACTTAATCGCTTAACATAATTTAATTATTAAATAAATGATATTATTAAATAAAAAAAACCGCCCGAAGGCGGTATAATATGAATGTTGTTAATACGTTTTAATTTTTATCCCAGAAAAGTTTTGTTGTTGCTTTATCTCCACCAATTGCATTCGCAGCTGCTGAAACGTTAGCATTATTGACTACATATTCCTGATCAGAATATGGCATTCTGTAAGGCATTCCTCCAATATAAGATGATGGCGGAGCAGTAAGTACAGGACTATCTAATCTTCTCACAAAATTCCAAGCAGCAAAAGGGTTATTCCACATAGCTACCCATCCTTCATATCCGATAGATTGTTTCCAGTTTGCAGCATTATATGGATTAGCTAATATATAAGCTGCAGCATCTGTTGCAGATATACCATTTTCTGTCATAGACGCAGTAACGGCAGCAGCATATAGACCAGCTGCAGTTCCTCCCGCGTTATATCCTCTTGCTGCAGCTTCGGCTTTTAGGAATAAAACTTCTGTATAACTTAACAAGTTTGCAGGAGCATTACCTGTTAAAAAAGTAGGATTTACATGAGAAAAATTAGCAAATGTGTTTAAAGTTCCATATACACCTCCTTTATAAGTACCTCCTATTTGAGTAAAATATGCTGCTCTTCTTGGGTCTGATTTCGTATTCATTGGATTTACAATAACATTAGAAGGCAAATAATCATTCCTACCTGATGCAACCAAATCATCAAATAATGGATTTGTAAAAGTATTTCCATCAAACTTCAATGAATAAGAGCTATCATTTGAATCAATTACTCCACCAGTGATAGCGCTTTCTGCTACTGATTTTGATGTAGCAGGATCAACATCTGCAAGATTAATTGCCAATCTTAATTTAATTGAATTGGCTAGTTTAACCCATTTATTCATATCTCCTTTGTAAACAAGATCTTCAGGGTAACCAGCTTTAGTCTTATTAATTTTTGCTATTGCTGCATCTAATCTTGTTATTAAATCAAGATAGATTGATTTAGCATCATCATATTTTGGAGACTTAATAGTTTCTGCTTGCAAAGCCTCTTTATAAGGTACATTACCATATGTATCTACAATATTTTCCCAAACAAAAATAGAAGCAATTTCTAAAGTAGCCCATTTGTTATTAACTACATCAGGATCAGCATTAATCTCTGTTGGCAGATCTTTTTTAGCTTGCTCAAGAGGAGCTAATGTATAAACATACATTCTTCGGAAATGGTTTCTTGGCTGAGCTCTAGTAGTCAAATTATAATTGGTTTCCTGTACATAGGTTGTCTCTGTCCATTGTTGCGTAAAAAAACGATAATTATTAAAGTTTACACTACCCGTATACATATAATAGAATCCTTGAAACATACTTGTTGCCAATAAATTCCCTGTTGGTACAGTTGAAGGGTGCTTGGGATCCTCATTCAGAGAGGTAAGATCGCTTTGACATGAGTTAAACAATAATAACGAAGCAACAACACCTCCAGCGTATAATATATTTTTAAACTTTTTCATTTTAATAAATTTTATTTTTAGAATTTAAAGGTAAAATTAACACCCAATTCTCTTGTTGTAGGAAGAGCTCCCACAGATGATCCATATGAATACAATCCACCCATTTGAGATGATTCAGGATCAGCATATGGAAGATTCTTATGAATAATCCAAAGGTTTCTACCCACAATAGAAATTTTAGCCTCATTCATAAAGGTATTTGCTAATATACTCTTAGGAAGAGAATACGTAATACTAGCTTCTCTCAGCTTTACAAAAGATCCATCATACACAAATCTTTTGTCAGGAGCAATAGCATAACCATCATTTGGATTGTTACCATATTCTAAAGGATTAACTACGTCTGTGTTAACTGGTGTAGTATTTACCTGGCCATTAGGATTAACTCCAGCTAATACAGGTATATTTGTTCTGTAACCATCAACTGCAGTTTCAGGGAATAATCCACTCGCTAATCCATAATACATATCTGATGAAAATACATCCCCTCCGTGACGAACATCTATTAAGAAACTTAATGAGAAATTTTTATATCTAAATGAATTTCTTAATCCACCGGTCCATTTAGCTTGAACATTTCCGATTACCTTATTACTTTCTGTTTGGTACAATCCTGTATCAGGATCAACCACTTTCTCGCCATTCAAATAAACATAATCACTACCATAGATATCTCCCCATTGGTTTCCAACTGAAGCAACTATGGAAGCACCTCCTACCAAGCCTACGAGTTGATATACCTGCAGACCTGCATCAAGCTCTACAACCTTACTTCTGTTTCTAGCCCAATTGACATCTATATCCCATGCAAAATCTTGACTTTTTATTGGACTTACTCCTAAATGTAATTCGATACCTTTATTGTTAATTTGTCCAGCATTGATTGCTGCCCCAAGTTTTCCTGAACCAGCTGAAATATCAGGAGTGATAAGTTGGTCAAATGTCTTTGTATCATAGTAGGCCCCGTCAAGAACAATTCTGTCTCTTAAAAAGTGAACCTCAGTACCAAACTCAAATTCTCTGGATCGTTGAGGTTTTAAGTTTTCATTTTTTAGAATTGTTTGTGGTCTGTAGATATTGATATTTCCATTTCCTGTATTAAAATAACCTGCTGTATAATACGAATATTTTAATTGATAGGGATCAGCTGTTCCTCCTACTTCGGCATAATTTCCTCTTACTTTCCAAAAATTCATTACTGATTTTTCAGATTTTAGAAGTTCAGATAAAATTACAGATCCGGAAACAGATCCATAAGTATATTTGTTATTACCATCAGGTAAAGTTGAACTTGCATCTCTTCTAATTGTACCATCCAAATAGAATACTTTATTAAAATCAAATGAAGCTGTTGCATATAAACTGTTTGTTTGTACTGTTGCTTCAAATTCCACCGGATTTAATAAAGGAGCCTTGGAATTATCTAATGAATAATATCCTCTTTTAATTAAACCACCTTCCGTTGATGCTTCGATTGAGCTCTCATGATTTCTTCTTACATTTCCTCCAACTATACCACTGATGTTTAACCAGGAAGTAATATCATATTTATAATTTGCGAATAAATCAAAGTTTGTTTCACTTCTACTTAAATCATATCTATGGTATCCAGAACCTATAGCTTTTCCTGAAACACCAAAATTTTGAGGATACGAGCCTTCAGCCAGTCTTCTTTCAAAAACTAAATTAGTATTGTCATAACTAAGCTTACCTGTAATATTAATATGATCATTTACATCATAAGTTAACTGAGCATACGAAAATGTTCTTGTTCTGTCATCAGTAGAATAATTTTGATATCTCTGAAAATATGGATTGTTCCAAAAGGCAGGTTTTCCATTTGATCCACTTTTTCTATTCCATGTAACATTTCCGTAATTATTAGCAACTGTAGGATTTCCAACATTATTGAAGTAAGCATTCTTCAAAGCTTCCAAATCAACATTTGTCTGCCACCATTGTCTGAAACCTGTAACAATATTGTCATTATAACCAGTTTCTGTTCTACCTGTCGTTCCCTGTATTGTTAGTGTTGTATAGACTGTCGCGTGTAATTTAGAATTTAAATCGTAATTTACTTTTGCCGAAATTGTATTTTTTCTTAAATCTGAATTTGGTAAAAGACCACTAGACATGTTATTATCGTATGTCAGATTAAAATTGAATCCTTTGCTTCCTTTTGATAAGGAAATGGAATTAATAAATGACATCGGTGTTTCAAAAAATTTAAGCGGTCCATTTTTTGCTGCTACCCAAGGGGTTGCTTTTTTATAATTTGGAGATGTCGGATCAAACGAATCCCATTGATAAACTAATAAATTTGGATCAAACTCTGGCCCCCACGATGCATCTTCTCCGAAGTTAGCATAGTCTTTACCATCTGCTGCGCTTCCATAATAAAATGATGGATCATAACCTCCTCCGTATCTAGTCTGGTATTTTGCGAATGTAGATTTATCTATAAAACCTGCCTGAACTGAGGATGATAAAGTAACCCCCCAGGAGTTATCGTCTTTTCCTTTACCATTCTTTGTTGTAATAACAATTACCCCATTAAGTCCTCTTTCTCCGTATAAAGCAGAAGCTGCAGCTCCTTTTAAAACGTTTACAGACTCTATATCTTCTTGATTAATGTCTGATAAGGCATTACCTAAATCGAATCCTCCATTCTGATTACCAAAGGAAGTAGATGAGTTATTTACTGGAGACCCATCAATTACAATTAAAGGATTACTCCCACCTAAAGATTTTACCCCTCGAATAACCAAGTTTGAGGATCCTCCAAAATTAGAAGTGGTTGTTACATTTAAACCAGCAACTTTACCAGATAACTGAGAGGCTATATTCCCCGTATTTGTAGTTCCATCAAAAAGTTTATCCGCCTTAACTTCCTGGGATGCATAACCTAAAGATTTTTTTTCTCTCTTGATCCCAAGTGCAGTAACGACTATACCTTCAATTTCTTTAGTCTGTGAAGTTGTATCATTTTTCTTCTGCTGAGCATTTACAATCGCTACGGAAGAAGATAATACAACAACAAGAAGACTCATTGTTATTTTCTTCATATCAAATTAATTTTGTACGTTACAAATT